>CAXTRW010000001.1:0-29706 GCA_964246765.1 uncultured Acidobacteriaceae bacterium
CGTTTGCGGCCCGTTTCGGTCCTGGAAACCCTACTGGCTGCCCTGCGCCGTTTTCGCCTGCACCGGCCGAACCGGCACGGCCGCACCCGTGACCTCACCCTCCACATGCAGCGGCTGCTCGCCATCTTCGTAACGGCGCATGGTCTCGCTTTTCGTATAGGTGGGCGGCACGGAACCCGGCGGATTCGGGACTTCCCGGTATTCCAGGTCCGCGGCGTCGGTGACCTTCACCAGGTAGTCGCCATCCGGCACAAAGCTCAGGGTCCAGGTATCGTCGCCCTTGGCGAGCTTGGTCGTGGCAAGCTCGGTTCGGTCATCCGCGTACAAAAGCGAGATATTGCCGCCATTAATCGTGTGCCCGTCCCGCGCCGCCACGATGGAGCCGGAAACGCTGTGCAGCTTCGCGAGCGGGATCGTAATGTCCTCGCCCGGCCGCTCCTCGCCCAGCTTCAGCGTGAACGGCACGGCGTCTTTCGCCCGCAGTTTGCCGCCGGAGTATACGGCGATGGAGTAGTCATCGTTGTACATGCTGAGACCGCCGCCGCTGACGTCGTAGTTGGTCTTGGACAGGCGCAGCCGGGCCGCGATGAGGTACTCCCGCGCGGGCAGCCCGCTCATGCGGAAAACGCCGCGGTCGTCGGTGGTCACGGAAGCATTGCTGCCGACCGGCCCCGTGCGCGGCTCGACCCACTTGTCCGGCTTGCCGGCGACGGGCTGCCGCACCAGCAGCTCCACGTCCAACCCCACTGCCGGGCTGCCGTCGTCATACAGCACGGTCCCGGTAATGGCCGCACCCCGCTGCAGCGTGATGTCGACCGACGCCGGAAGGTTCGCCTGGACAGTAACTCTGGGCACGGCGCGCGCGATCTCCGCCTTGATCGCTTTATCCGGTTTTTCGAGCTGGTCTTTGGTCGCCGCAACAGTCGCGAGCGGCGAAACATACCCCGGCTCCGAGGCAAACACATAGTACGTGCCCGGCGCGACATGCGGAAACACAAACGAGCCGTCCGGCATGGTCTGCACGCCGGTCAGGTGCGCGGACACGCCCTTGCTGTCTCCGCCCGCGTAGCCGTCAATCGCCGAGGCGGGTTCCATAACCACGTTGGCCAGCCGCGCCGGAGCGTTTGTGTCCGCGCAAAACACATGGCCGGTCACGACGCTGGTTGAGGCTGAACGCGGCAACGCGGCCGTCTGCGCCAGAGCCGCCGGACCGGCTAAGAATAAGCAAAGGACTGCAAACCCCCGCATGTGCCTCTCCCGAGTGCGGGGCCAGTATAGCCCAGGGCGGCAGGTCCCGGCCGGAAACAGCAAAGCCTCGCCGAGCTGCTAGGGGCAACATCAAAGATAAAAGTGAGCCGCGAGGAGCCCCGATGCGAATTGGTTTGTTTGTGCCGTGCTACATCGACGCAATCTTTCCGGAAGTGGCGATTGCCACGCTTGAGCTGCTGGAAAGCCTGGGCCACGAGGTGAGCTACCCCGCGGAGCAGACCTGTTGCGGGCAGCCCATGGCCAATACGGGAGACCAGAAAGCGGCGGCGGCGACCGAAGCGCACTTTGTGAGGTGCTTTGAGAGCTACCAGGTGGTTGTGGGACCCTCGGGCAGTTGCGTCCACCATGTTCGGGCCCACCTGGATGCTTGCGAGCAGACGCAGGAAACGGTGCGGGTGCGGGAGGCGGTGCGCGAGCTGAGCGAGTTCCTGCATGGGGATCTAAAGGTGGAAACATTTCCGAAAGCGTCCTTGCCGCACAAAGTCGGCGTCCACGACAGCTGCACGGCGGTGCGCGGACTCAAGCAGGCGCGCCCCCCCGAGCTTCCCAACCGGCCTCCCTATTCGATAAGCCGGGACTTGCTCAAGAAAATGCCGGGGCTGGAGATTGTGGAGGCCGAGCACGCGGACGAGTGCTGCGGGTTCGGCGGCAGCTTTTGCGTGACGGATGCGGCGGTTTCCGCGAAGATGGGCCACGACCGCGCGAACGACTTCGCGCGCCGGGGCGCGGAGTACATCGCCTCGGGCGATATGAGCTGCTTACTGCAGATCAAGGGCGTGATCGATCGGGAAAAGCTGCCGATCAAGGTGGTGCACGTGGCGCAGATTCTTAACGGATGGCCGTTCGCATGAGCCTTTTCCACGTTCTCGGCGAGAGGCCGGTGGACCCGCAGCACGCGGCGGCCCGGTTCATTGACGATCCAAAACACGAAGAGACCCATGACCGGCTGGTGTGGGCGATGCGGACCAACCGGGACAAGGCCGTGGCGGCACTGCCGGAGTGGGAGTAACTGCGCGATGTGGCCTCGCAAATTAAGGAGCACACGCTGACGCATCTGGACACGCACCTGGAGCAGTTTGAAGCCGCCGCCCTGCGCAACGGCGTGCGTGTGCATTGGGCGCGCGACGCGGCCGAGCACAATACGATCGTGGTCGGGATCTTCAAGGAACGCGGTGTCAAGCTCGCGATCAAAAGCAAGTCGATGCTGCAGGAAGAGTGCGGCATGGCGGAAGCTTTGGGCAAGGAAGGCATCGAGGCCCGCGAGTCGGACCTTGGGGAGCGGATCCAGCAGCTTTCGCACCAGCGGCCGAGCCACATCGTAGTGCCGAGCATCCATAAGCTGCGCACCGACGTGGCCGAGCTGTTCGCGAAGGATTTGGGCACGGATGCGAGCAATTCCGACCCGCACTACCTGGCCGAGTCGATGCGCAACGATGCACGGCCGAAGTTTTTAGAGGCGCAGGCGGGCATGACCGGCGCGAACTTCGCCATCGCCGAAATGGGCAGCATCGTGGTCTGCACCAACGAAGGCAACGCGGATATCGGGGCGACAGTGCCGCCGCTGCAGGTGTGCAGTATCGGGATCGAGAAGCTGATCCCGCGGCAGAGCGACCTGGCGGTGATGCTGCGGATGCTGTCGCGCAATGCGCTGGGGCCGCCGATGACCCAGTACACCACGCACCTGAGGAAGCCGCGGCCGGGGACGGAGCTGCATTTCATCCTGGTGGACAATCAGCGATCGGAGCGGCTGGGATCCAAGGACTTCTGGCATGTGCTGAAGTGCATACGTTGCGGGGCCTGCATGAACACCTGCCCGGTGTACCGGCGCAGCGGCGGCCTCGCGTACGGCGGCACGTATTCGGGGCCGATCGGGATCATCCTGGACCCGGCGTTCGACCCGCACAAATACCGCGAGCTGCCGTTCCACTCCTCGCTGTGCGGGAGCTGCTCGGAGGTCTGCCCGGTGAAGATCGATATTGCCGACCAGATTTACAAGTGGCGCCGCGTCATCGTGGAGGACGGACAGATGCCGGCGGCGGAGCAGGCGGGGATGGGCGTGCTGGGTGAGGTGATGGCGCACCCGGGCGTCTTTGAGGCGGCCGAGAGATCGGGGCTTGGGGCGCTTTCGATTCTGCCCAAAGCGGTGCTCGACAACCCGCTGAACCCGTGGACACATGGACGCGAGATGCCCGCGCCCGCGAAGACGACATTTCGGAAGTGGCACAAGGAAAACAGGGAGGACGCATGAGCACAGCACGGGACGCGATACTGGGCGCCGTACGAACTGCGCTGCCGACCCCGCCCGTGGCGCTGCCCCAGGAGATGAACCTACTGGGCAAGCCGCGAGTCAGCAGCAGCGTCGGGTACAAGGGGGAACTGCCGGCGCTCGAAATGGTGGAGGGGTTTCCCGCGCCCGGAGAGTCGCTGACGCCGTTTTTCGAGAAGCAATTAGTGGCCATGGGTTGGCGCTCGTTTCGGTTGGGCAGCGCAGAGGAGGCGCGGGCCAAGGCGCGGGAGCTGTTCCCGGAGGCGAAGGTCTGGGCTTCGACCGTGCCGGAGGTCCCGGGAAGCCGGGAAGTGAACGCGGGGACCGATCCGGGCAGCTTGGCGGACGTCGACATAGCGGTCGTGCGGAGCAGGCTGGGGGTGGCGGAGGCGGGAGCGATCTGGCTGGACAGCGAAGACCTGGTGGTTCCTTCGCTGGGGGTGCTGGCCCAGCACCTGATTGTGCTGCTGGATACGAGCGCGATCGTGCCGACGCTCCACGAAGCTTACAGCGGAGGCATCGCGGGGGATACGAACCCGTATGGGGTGTTCATGGCGGGCCCTTCCGCCACGGGGGATATTGAAGGGGTCATTATCCATGGGGCGCAGGGGGCGCGGAGCTTGACCGTGCTGTTGACAGGGCAAGAGCAGGGATAGCAAGCGTGAGCGGGTCCCGATCCGTGAGCCGAGTTTCTCAGCAAGGCCCAGGGATCGGCCAACTCGCCCGTTGCCGAAGGCATTCCAAGTTCTCGATAGGAACCAAGGGCTGATTCCCAAAGCGGCGCTACCAGGAAGGGGCAAAATGTCGTCACCGGCCGCCACGCGGCAAAGTTCTAACGAGGCTAACCCATCCATCGGGTTTCTCCTGGATGCAAACCTGGGCCTGTATGCCGATCAAAAGCCGTGGAGCGATTTCTTTCCCTCCCTCGGCATTGTCCCGGAGCCCACTACGGACCTGGCCTATCTCGATCGCAAGATGGCTGCTCACGAACCGGACATGGCTTATGTCCCGGCCGCGGACTACCACCGCTTGTTCGGCAAGGGCGACCGCACCTATCGAGGTCTGGCTATTGCAACCTCTAAGTTCACTGGCCAGCCGAGGCTCAAAAGCCTGCTCATCGTCCGCACGGACGACCCCGCGACCGGCATGGACGATCTTAAGGGGTCTAAGTACGCCTATATCAACCGATCCTGCTCCTCAAGCTACTTTCCACCCGCGCTCATCCTTAATAAGAAAGGCATCAAGCTTGAGGAGTTTCTCGAGATCGTGCCGACGAAGGTAGGGCCTACCTGGCAGGAGCTGGTCGACGCTGTAATTCAGAATAAGGTGCGGGCTACCATGATTCTTGAAGACAGCTGGAAGCTTAATCCAAAAAACGCCGAACAGACAAAGGTCATCGGTGAATACTCCGGCGGCGTTCCCGCCGTGTTCGTGGTTCGCGAACACATGGAGCCAACCCTTTCCAGCAAGGTTCTGGATGCCCTTGTCGCATGGACTCCTCGGTGGGATGGAGGCGTGTACGGCCCTTTTCGCCCTTACTCTAACTCCGACGTTTACTTTTTCTTCCACGAGCTCGACGCGCTGCCGCCGGGCATGTGATCGCTCTCGCTTGCATGAAGCCGACAGAGTCTTGCGTACGCTTTCGCAACTCCTCCCAAAAAAGGAAATTACGATGCCCGATGCGGCAACGCCCCAGGAGAATCCACAGATTCAAGAAGGACGCTGCGAACCCGGCGAGCTGCTTGACAATGGCAAATTTCGCGCCGAGTTCGACTCCATGGGCCAGGTCAAGGTCCCGGCCGATAAGCTCTGGGGCGCGCAGACCGAGCGCTCGCTCTACCACTTTTCCATCGGCCGCGACCGCATGCCGATCGAGGTATCTCGCGCTTACGGCTTGTTCAAGAAAGCCGCTGCGATCGTGAATGAGCGTGTGGGCCGGCTATCGAAAGATAAGGCCGACCTGATCACGAAGGCCGCCGATGAGGTGATTGCCGGCCAACTGGACGAGCACTTCCCGCTTTTCGTCTGGCAAACCGGCTCCGGCACCCAGTCCAACATGAACATGAATGAGGTGCTGTCGAACCGCGCTATCCAGATGGCTCACGGCAAGCTCGGCACCCAGGAGCCGGTGCACCCCAATGACCATGTCAATATGTCCCAGTCCTCCAACGACTCCTTCCCTTCGGCCATGCACATCGCCGCAGTCAAGGAAATCAAGGAGTCGCTGCTGCCCAAAGCCACCCTGCTCGCCGCCACCATCGAGCGCAAAGCCTACGAATGGCGCGAGATCGTCAAGATCGGCCGCACCCACCTGCAGGACGCCGTCCCGCTCACCGTCGGGCAGGAGTGGTCCGGTTATGCCGTGCAGATCCGCAACGCCCTCGCACGCATCGAGCAGTCCCTTGCCGGCCTGTACGAGCTCGCGGCCGGCGGCACGGCGGTCGGCACCGGGCTGAACGCACCCGCCGGGTTCGACGTTGCGGTCGCTCAGCAGATCGCCACCCTGACCGGATCGCCGTTTATCACCGCGCCCAACAAATTCGAAGCTCAGGGTTCGCTCGACGCGATGTGCGCCGCCCACGCCGCCCTGCGCGGCCTCGCCGTGCCGTTGATGAAGATCGCCAATGACATGCGCTGGCTCGCATCCGGCCCTCGTTGCGGCCTCGGCGAGCTCATCCTGCCCGAACGAGCCCGGCTCATCCATCATGCCCGGCAAGGTCAACCCCACCCAGTGCGAGGCCATGGTGATGATCGCGATCCAGGTCATCGGCGACGACGCGGCCGTGGCCTTTGCCGGCTCGCAGGGCAACTTCGAGCTCAATGCCATGCGCCCGATCATCATCAACAATTTCCTCCATTCCGCCCGTATCCTCGGCGACGGCTGCGAAAAGTTCCGCCTCTTTTCGGTCGAGGGCACGGAGGTGAACGAGAAGAAAGTGGCCGAATTCGTCGAGAACTCGCTGATGCTGGTCACTGCGCTGTCACCGGTGATCGGCTACGACAACGCCGCCACAATCGCGCACGCTGCGCAGAGTTCCGGCTCAACGCTCCGGGACGCCGCGCTCAAAAGCGGCCTGATCGACCAGGAGCAGTTCGACAAGGTCGTCGACCCGAAAAAGATGATTTCCAATCAGCCCGCTTGATCGCCGGCTCCATCCCGCGGTTGGCGCTCTTGATCCGGGCACCGGTCCTTCCGCTGTTCACCGCAACCCCGGTTCAAGAACCGGTTCTTGGAGGCACACATGAGTCACCCCACCGGCTTCGCTCTACTCCACGACCCTGAGCAGAACCAATCCACTGCTTTTCCCGCTTCAGTCCGCGAGGAGAAAGGGCTCACCGGCCTCCTGCCGCCCCGCGAGGAATCGCTCGACAACCAGGTGCAGCGCTGCCTGCTCCAGTTGAGCAAAAAGCCGAATGACCTGGAGCAGTACATCTACCTCGCCCAGCTCGCGGAGGACAATCAGACTCTGTTCTACGCCGTTCTCGCCACCGATCCGGCGCGCTTCCTCAAGATCGTCTACGACCCCACCGTCGGCCAGGCCTGCCTGGAGTTCGGCCACATTTACCGCAAACCCAACGGCATGTACATCTCGCTTGACCAGCGCGGCAAGGTGAAGGAGGTGCTCGCGAACTGGCCCGTGAAAGACGTCCGTTTCATCTGCGTCAGCACCGGCGGCCGCATTCTTGGCCTGGGGGACCTTGGCGCGAACGGCATGGGCATTCCCATCGGCAAGCTCCAGCTTTACACCGCCTGCGCGCAGGTTCCGCCTGAGGGCCTGCTTCCCGTGCTGCTCGACTGCGGCACTGAGAATCAGCAGCTGCTGGACGACCCGCTCTACCTCGGCCTCAAGCAACACCGGCCCGCAACCGACGCTCTCGACTCTTTTTTCCAGGAATTTGTCGATGCCGTGCAGGACCTTTATCCCAAGTGCTGCATCCACTTTGAAGATTGGAAGGGCGTCGACGCCATCCGCCTGCTCGCTCGCTACGTGGATACGATCTCCTGCTACAACGATGACATCCAGGGCACCGGCTCGGTCACCGTCGCCGGTCTTTATAACGCTCTCAAGATCACCAAGGGCGCGCTGAAAGACCAACGAATCCTATTCTTCGGCGCGGGCTCAGCCGGCATCGGCATCGCAAACATGATCGTGTCCGCAATCGAGCTCGAAGGCATCACCGCCAAGCAGGGCGAAGGCCAGATCTCCATGTTTGACGTGGACGGCCTCCTCGAGCCTTCGCGCAAGGATCTTTCGCCCGAGCAGCAGAAGTACGCCCACCCGCACGCCCCGGAGAAGGACCTGGCCGCGTTTATTGAAGACCTAAAGCCCAGTATCCTGATCGGCGTCTCGACCGTGGGCGGCACCTTCACGCAGCAAGTTATCGAAACAATGAGCAAGCACAACGACCGGCCTATTATCTTCGCCCTGTCGAACCCGACGGAGAAGGCCGAATGCACCGCCGAGCAGGCATACAAGTTCTCAAAGGGCAAGGCAGTCTACGCCGCCGGCGTCCAGTTCGACGACGTGACCATCGACGGTAAGACTTACGAACCTGCTCAGGCGAATAACTTCTACATCTTTCCCGCGGTTGGCATGGCGGTCTATGCGACGGAAGCCAAGCGCGTCCCCGATGAGGTTTTCATCGCCGCCGCCCGCGCCACCGCCGACCAAGTTACCGCCTCTGAGCTCGAACGCGGCCGCCTTTTTCCCCCGCAATCCAACATTCAGGCCGCTTCCCTGATCACCGCCGTCGCTTCCGCCGAGCGTATTTTCAACCTCGGTCTAGCCCGCATCGAACGCCCCGCTTCGATCGACCACCTTATCGGCTCGCTGCTGTACCACCCCAAATATCAGTCCTTGACTGAATCGCCCTCCCGGGAAACAGTCAAGGTGCCCTCCCAAAGGACCGCATCCCTATCAGCCAGGTAAGTTACTTCTGTTCCCAGAGCACATCCAGGTGTACCGGAGCAAAATCCTCATAGCTGTACACAGTTTAGTGCGCGCCGAGGTTATCCATGATGATCACCTGGCCGGCTTTGAGCCGAGGGCCCAGCACCTGGTCGAGATAGGCGAGGAAGACGTCACGGCCGATGGCGGCCTCGATCGCCATGGTGGCGACCATGCCATCCAGGCTTATAGGGGTCAGGATGGTCATCACCTGCCAGCGGCTTTCGGGTGTTCCCTCATGAATCCGGCCGCCGCCCACACAGCGGCCCCAGGCCCGGGTCAGGTTGACGGCTGTCCCGCTTTCGTCAAGAAAGACCATGTGTTCCGGCTTGAGCGTCAGCATCTGCGGGCCGCTCTTGAAAAGTGCAACCATCTCGGGGTGCGCTTCGTCGGCGTGCAGGACCAGATCGACGCGACAGCCCCATGAGGCGCGCGATATTGACCATCATCGGCGCCATTGCCGAGTTCGAATCCTCGCTTATCAGCGAGCGCGTGACCGCCGGCATGAGAGCCGCCGAAACACGGGCAAGGTGCCTCGGTCGTCCCGCGATCCCAAAGCGCGTCATCAGCGAAATCCAGGCGCTTGCCACGTCCACCGGAACTCCTTCGCTATGCGTCAACGAGGATCACTCTCAATGTCTACACGCAAGCGGTGACGCCTGCAAAGCGTGAAGCGCAGAGTAAGCTGATGGCCATGATCTTGCCGAAAAGCGGGAATAAGTGTGTACCCGGAGATAGAACGCCAAACCTCGTAAGTGCTTGCAACTATTTGGCGTCCCCGACGGGATTCGAACCCGTGTTACCGCCGTGAAAGTTGGCCATGAACACGGAGCCACAAGCAACTACAAGCGCAGGATCACACTGGTGGAAAACGGAAGATGTACATAGGAGCACCGGATAATGTACTCGATGTGTACTCGCAGGCCCCCTGTACGAGATAGCAGCCAACACGTGACAACACCTTTGCTGTCCACATGGAATAATCGGCATTTCTCACGACAAGGACCGTGACTTCGGACGAGGAGCAGATTTGAAGCGGGCAGATATTGTCAAAAAGGACCCTGCGGTCATCGGAGCAATGAAGCGAGCTGTTCCATACTCGCGGAAACCGACGGACCATATCGCGCCGGCGAAGCCTTGCATCATGAATTGGAGCTGCTCGTGCGGGGCGAATCTGAGCCCGCGACAGACCTTACGGGCAGCAGATCGCTACGCTGCAGCCGCTATGAGCTGGGCGATCACTCTTCATACCGACAGCCTAATCGCCTGCCTGCGAGACGCGGACCCACATTTCTTTATGCTCCTAACTGAAAGTTGCGTGAATCTCAAAAGTTTGCGGCAACTGTTTTGAAGGGGGCATCCGGGTACAGCCGTTTGTGATTCCAGCGCCTGGCCAGTAAAGAAGCAGCGACCAGGGAGCAAAACAGGAAAAGGTTGAAGATGCTGTTCCAACCGAACCGCCGCGCGCAGAGCGTTACCAGAAGAGGTGAAAGCATCTGGCCCAGCGAACCGACTCCGTTCACAAGTCCACTGGCGCGTCCGGCCTGCTCCACGGGGACTGCCTCGAGCACGGCGGTGGCGGTCATTAGAACGTCGGGTCCAAAAATCAGGATGCCCAGCAGAGAAATGCTGATGGCGATCGCAGTCGTTCCTCCTGCACTGATAACCGGATGCAGGAGGAAGACGAAGGCTGCGAGAAACAACATTGCGGAGCCCACGGGGTACCGGCGCCCGCCGAGCAGGCGGTCCGAGATGTACGCCGCTAACAATGCTCCAAGAAATCCGACCAGCTCAAATAAGGATGCAAGCGCGACAGCGGACCGACTCGCCGCGTGTTGTGTTTCTACAAGATAAATCGGAAGCCAGAAAAGCAGCGAATAGCGGGTCAACTTCAGAAAAAAATACGTGGCCGCAAGCAGCCGGATTTCACTATTGCTCATTACCGATTTCCACCCAGCCGGAGAAGAAGCGGCAGCCGATTCCGGTGAAGCAAGCGGTGACCGAGCTGGCAGTCCCTGCGTCCACCAGGTGAAAAAGCAGGTTGTGACCAGAAGTACTCCGGCGGGAACCAAAAGCGCGAGATGGAGGCCGGTCTGGATCGGAATAACGTCAACAGTGGAGAGACCTGTAGCGAGAGCAGAAGCCAGGAAGCTTCCCAAAGCGTAGGAGGTACTCCACCACGCCATGCTGATGGCGAGGCTGGAACGTGGAAGCCATGAGCTGAACAGCTTGTTGATGGCCGGCCAGCCGAAGCCCTGGCCAAAGCCATTGAGCACTTGAAGGGCCATCACAGCGGTGATGGGTAAACCGGGAGCCAGCGACGCGGTCGTCGATAGCGACAGTAAGCCGCCGACGAGGAGGACGCGCCGCCCGCCAAAGCGGTCGGAGGCCCATCCGCCAACGAACTGGCCCAGCACATACCCGAGACTGAAGAACATCAGCAGATCGGCGAATCCACCCAGCCATGCCTGCCGGCTTACGGTAGGGAGCGGCGTCCACTGAATGTTTTTCCTGCAGAAATAAAAACCCGCGTAGGCGATCCATGCCGCGACGAAGACCCGAGCCCGCCAATGGGCGAGCTGCTGCTGTTCCACACGAGCACGGTCGCTCGGAGGCTCAGGAGTCACGCCGGCCTGATTCATGGGCCAGGCCTCGGGGCGATTGAACGTATGGCGACTGGCTGCCGGTCTGCGAAGCGAATCTGGCTCGGTGTATTGCGGCGCATGGCAAGCTCAAGCGTGTAGGGGAAGCTTGCGGTGCTCGTGAGGGAGCGGATTGCCGGCGCTGAAGCGGCGAGGGTTGAGCTGCTGATCCAGAGTTCGGGCTGAGGTCCTGGAAAGACAGTTATGTATGCGGCGCCAGGATCGCTGGGGAGCGGCTCGCCGCCTGGAAGACCGCGCTGGGTGATGTAGATGGGCAAAGTTCCGGAGCGGTCCGGTATCGGTTCGGCAGAGCTCTGGACCTGTTCCCCAGCACGGAAGGCGAGAGCTGTCTGGATCAGCGGATTGACCGCCTTCAGGCCGTCCAGGGTGACCGTGCGGGGATCCGCAGAGTCGGGATCCAGGATAAAAGTGACTTCTGAGCGGCCGGCGAGCAGAGAGTTCCAGAAGTCGAGATACGGTGTCCCGGAAAAGATCTGCCATCGGAAAGTGGCGGCGCATAGGAAAACCGCCACCAGGGTCGGCATCGCCATCATGGATAACGGCAGACCACTCGGGTCTGCCTGCGAAGGATTCTCGGCCTGGGCAGGCGGCGCTTCCATCTTGGCCGGCCCGGTGAATTGAGGCTCAGGGAGAAACCGGGGCGCATAGCCCCGCAAAGGCATCTGTATTCGCCACCCCAGCCTCGATTCATTCGCCTCGTAGTAAGACGACAGGCGCTTGCGTACTTCGTTGGCGCGGACCCGAACCACAGCGTCGGTGCCCGTTTCGTAAGAGATGGGGCGCCCGAAGAGGGCAGCTCCCAGGGTTCGCTCCTTCAGGTCTGCCGCTCTGCCTTCCAGCGTCTCGGTGACAACGTACCGCAGGAATGCGCAGTTGCGCTGACTGGACCGAAACTGGTGGTCACAGCAGATCGCCTCCAGCTCGAACTCAACAGCCCGACGCATCTCCGGCCCGTTGAGCATGTCGGAAGCGACAGGGTGTAAGGCAAAGGATTTGGAATTGGATGTCAATCCTGCGTCCTGTCTGAACGTTGAACACCGACTGTGACTCGGTTTGCTGCCAATAGGGTACCGGCCGAATATTAGCGACACGTGAATAACCGCGAGCCCAGGCTTCCGCTAAGTCTTTTAGATTGAACATGAACTCGGCCGCCAAACTGTTCAGAACATTCCGGAGTGGCCGTTCGCCCAGCTACTTTTCTCTCAGACGCGATCCGAGTGCGGTGGATCGCGCGACGCCAGTGGACAAAGGGAGCGGAATGTTGATGCAACAAAGAAGCGCAGATATCGCCATCGTAGGCGCCGGCATTCTCGGCCTGGCGCACGCCTACTTGGCAGCTCGGGCCGGCAAGTCTGTTGTTGTCTTCGAGCGGCATTCACGAGCAACCGGGGCTTCAGTCCGCAACTTTGGCATGGTCTGGCCCATCGGCCAGCCGCATGGCGCCATGCACCGGATGGCGCTGCGCAGCCGAGAGCTTTGGCTGGAGCTGCTTGACGCTGCCAGGCTGCCCTATCGTCCACAGGGTTCGCTGCACGTTGTGTATCGGGCGGATGAAGCCGCGGTGGTGCAGGAGTTTGTGGAGCGTGCTCCCGACCTCGGGTATGAGTGCGCATGGCTGAACCATGACACTACCCTCGAACGAAGCCGCGCGGTACAGCCGGAGGGGCTGCTGGGTGCGTTATGGAGCGGCACAGAGCTGACGGTAGACCCCCGGCAGGTCATTGCTCGGCTGCCCGCATTTCTAGCAGAACAGTACGGCGTTCGCTTCCAGTTCCATACCAGTGTCCGCGCCATCACGCTTCCATCGGTCGAGACCAGCGCCGGACGCTGGCACGCCGAGACGGCGATCGTGTGCAGCGGCGATGACTTTGAGACGCTTTACCCTGAGCAGTTTACCGCCAGCGGGCTAACGCGCTGCAAGCTCCAGATGCTGCGCACGGCGCCGCAGCCGGCCGGCTGGGAGCTGGGTCCATCGCTCGCAGCCGGGCTGACGCTGCGCTTCTATCCCGCTTTCCAGGTCTGCGCCACGCTGCCTGCGCTGCGGCAGCGCATTGCCAAAGAGACCCCGGCGTATGACCGCTGGGGCATCCACGCGCTGGTTTCGCAGACCGCTGATGGAGCGCTGACACTGGGCGACTCGCACGAGAATGGCCTGGACGTCGACATCTTCAACAAAGAGGAGATCGATCACCTGATCCTACAGTACACCCGGCGATTTCTGAATGCGCCGGATTTCTCGATCGCAGAGCGCTGGAACGGCGTGTACGCGAAGCATCCGGACAAGCCGATGGTGGTGATGGAGCCGGAGCCGGGTGTGCGGATCGTAGCCTCGCCGGGCGGCTCCGGTATGACGCTGTCCTTCGGCATGGCCGAGCAGTCGATGGCCGAGCTCGGAGTTCTGACCGGAGGCGCCCATGTCTAGCACCCTCGCAGCGGTCATCTTCGATTGGGCCGGAACTGTTGTGGACCACGGCAGCCTGGCGCCTGTGCGCGCCTTGCAGCGGGTCTTTGCCGGACGCGAAATCACCCTCGCGGATGAGGTGGCGCGCCGCGATATGGGCATCGCCAAACGCGACCATATCCGCAACCTGCTCGCCGAGCCGGAGCTGCAGGGCGCGTGGATGCAGCGATACGGGCGGCCCGCGACGGAAGCGGATGTCGATGCGCTGTACCAGGAGTTCATCCCGCTACAGATGGCCTGCCTGCTGGACCATGCCCAGGTCATCGACGGCGTCCTGCCGGTGGTGGCAGCACTGCGGTCCCGGGGCATCCGTATTGGCGGCACAACCGGCTACACGCGAATGATGTTCGAGCAGCTGGAAGCAGCAGCGCGCAAGCAGGGCTACAGCACAGACCGCTCGCTCTGTCCGGAAGATGTGGGCGCAGGGCGGCCGCATCCTTTTATGTGCTACCAGCTCGCCGTCGACTTGAAGGCAGCGCCGCTCACCGCATGCGTGAAACTCGGCGACACGCTCAGCGATATTGCCGAGGGCCGCAATGCCGGAATGTGGACCGTCGGCATCTCTCGCACGGGCAACATGAGCGGGTTTTCCGCCGAGGAATGGGAGCGTCTGCCTGCTTTCGAGAAGACATCCAGGTTGACTCGCGCGGAAACCGTAATGCGCGCGCATCGCGCTCATTATGTAATCGAAACAGTCGCAGATGCAATGCCGGTGCTGGAAGCGATCGAAGACCGCATTGCAAAAGGGGAGCGGCCATGGTGACGAAGGCGCCGGCGGCCGCCGCGCCTTCGACCGCTCACCGGATCGCCGGCTGGCATCTGGCCACGATCGCTCTGCTGGCGCTGGGGTACTCGGGCTATTACTTCTGCCGCTCGGACCTATCGGTCGCGCTCCCGCTCATCCTGGCGGAGCAGGTCCGGCAAGGCACGGATGCGCATGCCGCGGAGGTGCGGCTCGGATCGATCGCTTCCCTCGGCGTGCTTGCCTACGCTGTCGGCAAGTTTGTATCCGGTGCCCTTGCGGACCGTTTTGGAGGGCGCCGCAACTTTCTCGGCGGCATGCTTGGCTCTATCCTGTTCACGCTGTTGTTCATGGTCGGGGGCGGCTTCCCGCTCTTCACCCTGGCTTGGATCGGCAACCGCTTTGTGCAGTCGCTCGGTTGGGCGGGACTGGTAAAGGTCGCATCGCGTTGGTTCTCCTATTCGACTTACGGCGGCGTGATGGCGGTGCTCAGTCTCAGCTATCTGTTTGGAGACGCGGTGTCACGCTGGGCGATGTCGCTCCTGCTGGCCCACGGCGTCGGCTGGCGCGGCCTGTTCGCTGCCGGCGCCGGACTGCTGGCGATCCTGCTCGTTTGCAACCTGGTATTTCTTCGTGAAGATCCGGGCGCGTACCACCTGCCGCCGCCGACAGAGAACCCTCTGAATCTGTTCTCGGGCTTGGGCCCGGAAGCGACTCAGCTGAGCACGGCAGCCATCTTGCGCACGCTGCTGCGGTCTTCCAGCTTCTGGTTGGTGTGCGGCCTCTCGCTGGGCACTACTCTGCTGCGGGAAACCTTCAATCTTTGGATGCCAACTTACTTCACGCAGTCGGTTGGCATGACCGAGTCGCAGGCAGCGGGCGGTAGCGCTCTGTTTCCACTTTTCGGCGGCTTTTCGGTGCTGCTGGCCGGCTTTCTCAGCGACCTGCTCGGCCCGGAAGGGCGCAGCCGCATCCTCTTCGGGGGGCTTACCCTGTCGGTCCTGGCGCTTGCCGGCCTCTCCGCCACCCCCACGCACGCGCCGCGCCTCCTCCCCCTCGGACTGGTCGCGGCGGTCGCATTTTTCCTTGTTGGACCTTACTCTTACTTGGCCGGCGCCATGTCGCTTGACTTTGGCGGCAAGGAGGGCAGCGCCACAGCCTCAGGCTTGATAGACGGTGTCGGCTACCTTGCCGGCGTGCTTTCCGGCAGTGGCATGGCGCGCATCGTCGTCGCCTATGGATGGCAGAGCATGTTCAGCGTGCTCGCTGGAGTCGCCGCTCTGTCCAGCATGCTTGCGGCCCTTGCCATGTGGCAGCAGCACAGGCGCGCTGTCCGCCTACCCGCGCCCCTTGCATGCAAGGGGGCTCCGTGAACTGCGCTGCCCTGCCCGCACTCGCTTTCATGCCACTAAATGACAACCCTTCACGTCTTGTTAGTCGGTCCATAACCGTCTACCGGGACCAACCCACAACAGGCATAGCCGAATGTCTCGCCTGCATGCGTGCAGCGTTGGGATGGGAGAATAGTTATGGAAAACCGCATACTCGCCGCGAAACATAGCAGACGCGCTGCCTCGCTGGCCGGCCTGGCCTTTATCCTCGCTGGCCTGCCGGCAGCCGCGCAATCCATCCAGGGCGCCATTCTCGGCTCCGTGAAAGACACGAATGGAGCGGTCGTACCCAGTGCGCAGGTCACCCTAACGAATATGGATGAGGGCACCGTGCGCACGGTGACGACGAACAGCGCGGGCGACTACCAATTTCTGGATACCAAGGCCTCGCACTACACAGTGCAGATCGTGGCGCCGGGCTTTGAGAAGTGGGCTACTTCGGGAGTTCAGTTGACGGCCCGGCAGCAGCTCCGCATCGATGCCTCCTTGGCTGTCGGCGCCGTTCAGCAGGTCGTTACGGTCTCCGGCCAGAACGCCAGCGCCATCGATACCGAAACGCCAAAGATCAGCGCAGTGTATACCGCCGGAGACCTGCTGGATCTGCCGACCAACTTCCGCGCAAGCTCCAGCGGAACGTCGGTCGTCGGCGCCATCGGTACCCTGCCGGGAGTGCAGACGCAACAGGGCAGCTACTCGGTGCAGGGCGCTCTGCCCTACCAGACCGATGTCACAGTAGATGGCATCAGCATTCAGAACATCACGAACGACGGCATTCTGCAGGCGACGCCCTCCGCCGACGGCGTCTCCGAGATGAGCGTTTCCGGCACTCTTAACAATGCCGAGTTCGGCGATCCGGCGCAGGTGACCATCACCAGCAAGGGCGGCACCAACCAGCTGCACGGAGCGGCATGGTGGTATCACCAGGACTCGAGTCTGAATGCGATCAATTACGGGTCGGCAACCAAACCGCACGTTGTGGGGAACACCTTCGGCGGACGCCTTGCCGGCCCCGTGGTCCTTCCGCATCTATATGACGGCCATAACAAAACGTTCTTTTTTGGCGACTACGAAGGCTACCGCTTTCCGCAGTATGTATCTGAGCAGTACACCGTGCCGACAGCAGCCATGAAGCAGGGCGACTTTACCAATTACTCCAACCCGACTGCGGGTTTCAGCGGCCTTACCGATCCGTATACCGGCGCAAGCTGGGGTAAGCAGATTCCGAACCTTTCGCTGAGCCCGATCGCCAAACAGTTCCTGCAGTTCTATCCCGATCCTAACCATGTGGCAGTCGCCAACGGCGCTTCCGTGCCGACAACGTCCTTTGTGAATGGCCAGACACCCAATTACTACGTGAACAAAGACGATTCGACAACGCAGAACCAAGTGGATGCGCGCGGCGATCAGTATTTTGGAACGAACCAAAAGTTTCTGCTGTGGGGCCGGTACACGTACATCAACACCCCATCGAACTCGCCTCAGCCCCTGGGCTTCCCCGGCTCGACGAACAAGCAGCACCAGACGCAGATCGTTACCAGCTTCAACTGGACGATCAAACCGAATCTCATCAATGAGTTTCGCTTCGGCCTCACGCAGCTGGTCGACAACACGGACAACTCGTTTAACGGCCAACAGTTTACGCAGGGCCTCGGCCTGCAGGGCCTACAGGATCTATCCTTCTTCAACGGCGTGCCTTATGTCGGCGGTTTCTCGACGATCTCGGGGTTCTCTCCAGGGCG
The DNA here is from genome assembly GCA_964246765.1 of uncultured Acidobacteriaceae bacterium. Lineage (GTDB taxonomy): Bacteria > Acidobacteriota > Terriglobia > Terriglobales > Acidobacteriaceae > EB88. The sequence continues at coordinate 17,481 of CAXTRW010000001.1, forward strand.
CCTCAGTTATCCGGAAAAACTGAACACATTCATCTATACCGATAACCTGACCTGGGTGAAAGGGCAACACGACTTCAAATTCGGCGTGGATTTCCATCGCTATTCGGATATCGGCTCGACTGGCTTCAGCACCGGCGAACAGTACGGCAACTTCAACTTTTCGAACCAGGGTAACGGTATCGGCGACTTTACCGGAGTAGATTTCGCGGACTTTCTTGTGGGCATTCCCAACAATACTTTTTATGACATCGTGAACCAAAACATCGACGGCGTGGCGGCGGAGTACCACGCATATGCGCAGGATGATTGGAAGGCTACGCCTCGACTTACTCTGACTTACGGATTGCGCTGGGACTTTCACCCGCCCTTTCACGATCAAGGCGGCTACATCGGTAACTTCGATCCGAGTCTGCCGGGCGCAGGCAGAATTCTGTATCCGAACGGCGCGCAGGCTGGCCTCTCCCAGGCATTTCTGGCCAGCGCCAACGCATGCGATCCGGATGGGGTGAACTACACCAACAGCTCATCGCAGAACGGCGTACCCTGCATGCCGGTAGTTACGAACAGCGCTGCCGGCCTTGGCCTGGGATTAAGGAACGCGCCGAAACTGCGCTTCGTGCCCCGTCTGGGCTTTGCCTATCGGCTCACCGAAAACAGCCGATGGGTGGTGCGCGGCGGCTACGGGATCTACGATGTGTCGATCCTTGGCCAGACCTTTCACGCCATGACGGCTACGATCCAGGGCGACTCGATCCAGTACGTGAACAGCACGAGCGGGGCGACTCACCAGCCCGCATATCAATGGCCGCAGATCTTTGGCGGACAGGGCTCGACCGGCTGCACCACCTGCTACGGCCAGGATGAATTCCTCGAAGGCAACGACATCAACTGGCAAGATCCATATACGCAGCAGTTTACCCTCAGCGTGGACCACGACTTCGGGGCAGGCTACGCAGTGCGGGCTTCCTACATCGGTTCGTTGGCCCGGCATCTTGAGTGGGAGCCGAACCTGAACACTCTTCCGGTTTCCAGCACGGTCTCAGCCTACAACCAACCGGCCAGCGCCAGACGGTTCCCCAATTGGGGACGTGTGTACAACTTCGACACCGGCGCCAGCGAAAGCTACAACTCGCTGCAGATTGAGGCGAGCCATCGCCTGCAGAATGGCTTTCACGTGGACTCGACCTTTACCTGGGCCAAGGCGCTGGCCGACAACCAGGGCCCGGACGCGACCGGCTTTTCCGGTGAGCGCGGCGGCGGCGCGGCCACCTCCGTTCTCGACCGCCACCTGGACTTTGGGAACGTAGACGGGACGCGGCGGCTGCTGTGGAACACAATCGCAGTCTATGAGCTTCCCGTGGGGCGCGGCAGGAAATTCGGCCGTACCATGCCGCGCGCGCTCGACGAACTCGTCGGCGGCTGGCGATTGAGCAATATCTTTACCTGGCAGACCGGCGCCTATCTCACTCCGGTCTTCAGCTCCGGCCAGGGCGATCCATCCGGCTCCGGTTCCGGGCTTACCACGACGGGTGCCGGCTGGGATCCCGGACACAACTCACAGCACCCGGACAGCGTGCCCGGCGTGAACTGGAGGCCTAGCAACCAGGGCCGCAGCAAGTGGGTCAACCCCGCTGCCTTTACCTGCCCGGGATTTCCCGCATGGCAGCCGGGCGAGCCCTGCGGCACCGGAGCGGGGTACACAGTCGTGAACGGGATGGTGACGACCACGCCTGTTTCCGCTTATGGACCACCGCTGCCGATCGGCCGCTTCGGCAACACGCAGGTAGGCACTGTCGAAGGACCGGACCTCATCAACCTGAACACCGGCCTGGCAAAAACCTTCTCGCTCGGCGAGCGTTTCAGTCTCCGCGCAGAAGGCAGCTTTACCAATGTTCTGAACCACACCAACCTGGACGAGAACTCGCTCAACCTGAGCCTGTCAAGCTCCAGCTTCGGCACCATCACCTCGGGCATTGCTCCACGCAACGGCCAGGTTTCGATGCGACTGGAATTCTAGGTCGCGTCATCTCATCCACGCCCGCGCTTCAGATGACAACAGGACTCGCCTAACTGCTGTGGAGACTGATGATGACATGCTTTGGTTGTTCTGTCTTGGCCCTGCTCGGACTGTTGGCCGGATGTCCTGCCTTCGCCCAAAACCCCGGCACAAAGGCGAGTCTGGATCTTCCCAGCAGCAAGGTCATCGAGCCTTGGCTCATCGGTTCGCCGTCCAAGATCAACAGCCTTCCCATGTCGCTTGTTCTGTCTCCCGACGGGCGCTACGCGGCGGCGCTGAATGCCGGCTATGGCACGCCTGAATCCGGCTATGAGCAATCCGTGCTGATCGCCGACCTTGTTTCCGGAAAGCAGGTCGACTTTCCCGACCCTCGAACGCAGCTGGGAAGCGCGCACCAGACGCTGTACCAGGGACTGGGATGGAGCCGCGACGGCACGCGCCTCTACGCGAGCGTCGCCTCTCTGACAGCGCCCGAAGGCGGCAAGCCGGAGGAGACCGGCAACGCCGTTGCTGTGTACAGCTTTGAGGACGGCAAGCTGGTTCCTCAGCGAATTATTCGCATTCCATTGCAGAAGCTCGCCGGCGGCAAACAGCAGAGTACGTTCAATAAATCGGTGGCGGATGGCATGGCGATTCCTTATCCCGCCGGTCTCAGTGTCGTGGGCGGTGCTTCGGACAGGAGTGAAAGGCTGCTGGTTGCCGACAATCTTTCAGACGACGCATTGCTGATCGACGCCGGCAGCGGCAGGATCGTCACCCGCTTCGACCTTTCCACATCGCGTACAGTCCCCGCGGCCTATCCCATGACAGTCACGGCAACACGCGATGGCCGGCTTGGGTTCGTCGCGCTGTGGAATGGTTCCGCTGTCGCGGAACTCGACCTGGTCCATGGCCGTGTTCTGGGCCGTGTGAGTCTGCTGGGGCCGCAAACGCCGGTTTCCCCTGGATCGCTCCCTGCGGCGCTCGCGTTGAGCCCCGATGAAAAACAGCTCTACGTCGCTCTCGCCAATCGCGACATGACGGCCGACGTCCTGCTGTCTTCCAGTGAAAAGCAGCCCATGCGCATTGCCGGCTACTTCGACGCCAGGCTGCCCGGACAGACCTACTCGGGCGCCATGCCCGACGCGGTAGCCGTGTCGCCCGACGGCAAACGGCTGTATGTAGCCAATGCCGGCTCCGATGCCGTGGCGGTGTACGACACAAACGCCCCGAAGCGGCGCGGCAGCCGTTTGCAAGCCGTTCGCCCGGTTGGCTTCATCCCGACCGGCTGGCACCCTACCGCGCTCGCGGCAACGCCGAGCGAGCTGCTGATTGCAACCGCGAAAAGCGACGGCACCGGGCCAAACAGCATGCCCCAGCCGAAGGTGCAAGGCGGGATGCGCCATTCAAGTTCCACCTACATCGCCACGCTTCTCCATGGCTCGTTCGCGCGCGTGACGCTGGCGCACCTGGACGACCAGCTTGCGGGCCTCACTGCGCAGGTCCTTACCGACAACCGGATGCACGCCGCACAGGAGACAATTGCCTTCCGCTCCGGAGCCAACCCCATTCGGCACATTATCTACATCATCAAGGAAAACAAAACCTACGATCAGGTGCTCGGGGACGAAGCTGCCGCGAACGGCGACCCCAAGCTCACCATGTATGGCCGCGGCATCACGCCGAACCAGCACAAACTCGCGGAGCAGTTCGGCATCCTCGATAACTTCTACGACTCGGGCGAAGTTTCAGGCAATGGCCATGCCTGGTCCAACGCCGCCATCACGTCCGACTACACCGAACGAACCTGGCAGCAAAGCTACCGCGGTCAGCGCTCTTACGATTACGAGGGTTCTGTTGCCGGCGGCTACCCGCTCCTGCAGGGCATCCCCGACGTGAACGAGCCCGGGAGCGGCTATCTGTGGGGAAACCTTGCCCGGCATGGCAAGAGCCTTTACCATTTCGGCGAGTTCATCGCGACGACGTTCTGCACACACACGAAGCCGTCGATGCCGGAGACCTCGCCGCAGGCAGGCGCTTCCACGCCAACAGCTAAGGGCTGCACGCCCCCAGCCATTCACAAGGGAGAAGCGATTCCCGCGAGCTACGGCGGCGGGATCAGCCCATATCCCTGGGCCATCCCCATGATTGCCTCAAACACCGCGGTAAAACCGGAACTGCAGGGGCATTTCGATCCGCTGTATCCGGATTTCGAGGTGTCGTTTCCGGATCAGCTGCGCGTCAACGAGTTCCTGACAAAGTTCCGGGGCTGGGTTGCCGACCGCGCTTCCGGCAAGGACACCATGCCGGAGTTCATTCAGCTTCGGCTGGGCAATGACCACACGGCGGGCGCCAGCCCGGGTTATCCAACGCCCGCGGCCGCCGTCGCGGACAACGACCTCGCGATTGGACGTGCCGTCGAAGCGATCTCCCATAGCCCCTTCTGGAACGACACTGTTTTTTTTGTCCTGGAAGATGACCCGCAGTCCGGAGCCGATCACGTCGACGCGCATCGCAGCATCAACCTTGTCATCAGCAAGTATTCGCCGCGGCCGCAGAATGGCGTCCCTTTCGTGGACCACCACTTCTACACGACCGTGAGCACGATCCGCACCATGGAAGCCCTCATCGGGATACCGCCGATGAACAACAACGACGCGTTCGCTCCACTCATTGCCCCCCTGTTCTCAGGAAACGGCGACCAGGCTGCCTATACCGCCGATTACCGCAACCGCGACAACGGCCTCCTCTACAAGGAGAACACTCCCAGCAGTCCAGGCGCTCGCGCGTCCGCTCGCATGGATTTCTCCCATGCCGATCGTGCGCCGACAGCGCAGCTCAGTGTCATCCTGTGGCGCGCCGCCATGGGCAATAAGCCACTCCCATCGCAGTTGCTCCAGCCGCGAAAGAAGGAGGCCAACGGTGATTAGTTAGAGGCCGATGCCCTAGCCGATGTGACATCAGCTAAACCGAGCTTCTCATTTGTTCGTGGTTAGCGGCCGCCAGTAGGAAGACCAGTGGCGCGTTCCTATTAATTGCCACTTCGTTCATGGAGTAAGCTCGGACGTCATCAACCCACATTTTCATAGGGGATGAGGCCGGAAGGGTCCGAGCCACTGTATCCGCTGGTTGAGCATTGGGCCCTCCCGACAGAAGTCCGGGCCAGGGCGCGACGATGCCGTCGGCCACGCTGGGACGATGATGTGGGTGTTGAAAAGGCCGACTGCCAACCTGCGTGACCCAGGAAACGCCGAAGCAGTTGCGCCCCAGCAGGTAGTCGAGGTTGCCGAGCGCGGCAGAGACAGCCCGCGCATCGGGATGAAAGCGATTGGCGATCAACAACAGCAGTGATTGATTGGCTGCGATCGAGTTTGAGCCCCACTGAAAATCGGTGGGTGCAAGTGTTTCTCCATAGCCGTTGCGCGCGGCCTGCGACATCAGCCTGGAAGCTGCCTGCCGGGTTCGCTCGCGCACCCAGTCAACCACAGCGCCCGCGCCGGGACGCTCGGCGAGAGCATACGTCCAGAACGCCATGGCCTCGACGCCGCCCCAGGAGGGCGCCTCGATAGGAGAGCCGGGTGCATATGCTTTGAACCCGCGAAAAAAGGCCTGCTCGAACTGGGGCTCGCCGGTGGTGCGCCACAACTCGGCTGATGCCCAGAGCAGCTCATCGCTGCAGTGCGGATCCCCATATTCGCCGGTGCCGATGCCGGGCGGATTGACGAAGGTGACATCGGGGTGAGCCTGAGCCCAAGCCCACGCGCGTCGCGCCGCTGCCAGGCAGTGATCCGCATAGGCAGGATCGTAGGCGCGATAGCAGCGGGCCGCGATTGCCGCCACAGCCGCAAGATCGGCGGTCGCACAGGTGCTCTTGTACGGTTCGGAGCCTGTGCCGATGATGTAGCTGGTCAGTGAATCGTCTTGCGGCATGATGAAGGCGCAGAACTGTTCGCTGGTTTGCTTGTGCCATACGCCCCCTTCGTTGTCTTGAAGGGAGAGCATCCAGTTAAGATTCCAACGAATTTCAGCGAGGAAATCAGGCGCTTTGCCGCCCGACTCCGGGATGTTCAGCGAGAGATTGCGCAAGACGTCTTCATACATCTCCCAAGCCCAAAGCAGGGTTGCCGTTGAGATGCCTGAGTTCACGACGTAGCGGCCGTAGTCGCCGGCATCGTGCCAGCCGCCTTGGCTTGGGGCAGGGCCGGAGCGTCCGGAGCTCTGATGGTAAGCTCCCTTGAGATGGCAAGCCGGATGCCGATAGCCGCCGCCCAGATTGACCGCGCAGCCGCAACGCTGGCCGTAGAACGCGCGCATGACCAGCCGTAGGGCTCCGGCATACGCTTGCGAGTCGATCGCAAATGGCTCAGTATGAATGCCGGCGGCCTCAAGCCGGTACATGCCTGCTGTCCGGAGATCGCAGAAGCAGGCTTGCCGCAAAAGCTCACCGGAGTTTTTATCTTGAGACGGGACGCTCATCTCACCTTGAAAGTGGACTACCCGGTCATGCGTCGAGACAATACGGAAGCGATTGTCTCCGCGCACCTTATCTGCTTGCAGCGATGCTGCTTTTGGCCCGTTCGGCAAAAAGCCGAGCTGGTTATAGCTGGCCACGGAAGTCGGCGAAGGTGGGATCTCGGGAAAAACCAGGGCGCGGGACCGCTCGCTCCACGCGATCGCGGACGCGCCCAAACTCTTCAACAGCAATCTCCGTCTCATCCGGCGCTCACCTCAATTCTCGAATGACCAGGTTCCACGCCGGAACGTCGCTGTGCTTCGCCTAAAAGTTGAACTTCAACGCCAACTCCACAACCCGCCTTCCGGTGCGCAAGGAGGTTTGTCCAAACACGCCGGCATTCGTGTTTGGAGCCGTGGCCAGCACGGTCCCGAGAGGCTGCGCCGTCGCAGCCGTGTTGCCGTTGTTGTAGTTCAAGATGAGATTTTGAGGCTGCACGGAGGTGGTGAACGTCGTATTCGCGTGGTTGATGAAGTTGAAGGCTTCGAACCGGAACTGCACATCCCGACCCTCGCCCGCGCGAAAGTCTTTCGCAGCCGTCAGGTCCGTTTCGCTGTAGGCCGGTCCCTTAGTGTATGGAATCCGGTAGTCCCCGTTCACTCCGGGAGCTGAAGGCAGCGCAAAGCAATCCGAGCGAACATACTCGTGCGGGCGCGTATGAAGGCTCGGGTCGCAGGTGATCCTCGGCATCAGCTCGACATCCGTCGTGCCCAGCAGACCGATACTGCTCACCGGTACCGAACCGGGCTGGCCTGCGGCATTAAGGGTTTCCAGCGTGCCGGAGAGCCCGAAGTTCGGATTGTTCTGCGCGTAGAACGTTCCGCCGCTCTGGAGATTGGTGATGCCGGAAAGCTCCCAACCGTTAGCAGCCCAGCCCGCATACCTGTTTTTCGTCAGGCTTCCAAAGCTGTATGAGTAGCTCGCGTTGAAAATGTGCGTGCGGTCGAAAGACTCCGGGTTGTAGTCATTGCGATAGTTGAAGGGGTCGACCGAAAGCCCATTCGCATTCGCGCCGAGAACGCCGAGCGCCTTGGAAAAGGTGTAGTTCACCCCGTAGATCGCCCGGCCCTGCTGTTTGTTCCACTGCACCTGCAGTGAGTTGTAATTGCCGTAAAGGTTATGCTGTGCGACATGGAGATGGTTGTAATGGTTATACGGACGAAAGTCGTCGATCTGCTGCGTGGTCAGGCTGCTTACTTGTGTGCTCTGCGTCTGCCCGCTCGGCGCAACGATGGGGTAGGTCGTTCCGGTAACAGGGTCAGGCCCGAACAGAGCGCCGACGTGCAGGGCGTTAATGTCGTCTAGATTTGCGGTCTGCACATTTCCAGCATTGTCATTGAGAAGATGTCGGCTGAGATTGCCGATGTACGCGACTTCGACAAGCGAGTTAAAAAACGCCTTCTGGTCGATTGCGAAATTGTAGGTATACACCTGCGGCTGCTGGTCGTCGTTTGCAAAAAAACCCGAGATCGAGCTGTCGCGCACAAAGCCGTTGCCTGCCGTAATCGTCGCGGCCTGCGAGCTTACCGAGGAAAGCAGCAGCGGCCCGTTCAGGCTCACTGAGCGCAGTCCCAGCGAAGTGTTCGCGCCGGGGTTTACGTCGTTTGAGGAATCGTGCGCGCGGTAAATGCCGAAGCCGCCGCGAACCACGGTTTGCCCGGTTCCGTATGCGTCCCAGGCGAAACCGACGCGCGGCTCCACAAAGGCCCACCGGGTTGCGAGACCGGAAGACGGGGTGTGCGGGTCGATCGCATGCCACAAGAACCCTGGCGCAAGCGGATTCCGCCCGGAGGTGTAGGTAGCTGGATTCCAGACCGGGATGCCGATGCCGTGCGAATCGCTCCAAGGGGTGAAGTGGTCGAAGCGAACGCCGTAGTCCACAGTCAAATGCGGAGTGATGCGGTAGTGATCCTGCGCGTACCCGTCGATGTTCCAGAAGTAGAGATTCGGCGCCGGCTGGATGTTCGCCTGGCTGTACTGGAAGACGCCGCCCTCCAGGAAGTCGGCAAGGAAGTTGCCGCCGTTGCCGCTGCCAACTGCACCCGTGTCGTGGATCAAGCCTTGAACGGGATCGGTGTAGGTTTCGCCGAAGTAGTAGAGGTCGATCGTACCGTTGGTTTGCACAAACGGGGTGACCTGATGGTTGGTGTCGATTTGCGCGAAGATGCCGATACGAATCGTGTGAGGCCCCAGCACTTTGGTCAGGTTATCGCCCGCCGTGCGTACCCACTTCTTCGCAAACACGCCGCCGAAGCTCGCATCCGGAAGCAGCGACAACGGAAGACCGTCATTGCCGTAATCCTGAAACGCCGGGATGACCTTGGAGCCGTTGTTAAACAGACCCGTATTCGTGTACACCCCGCCTGCCGTGGTCGCCGCGAAGTTCCTGGGTGTGAAGTTCTGATCAAGCCACGCGCCCGAGCCGAAAAACTCGTTGGTGATCGTGGGGCTGATGATCGTCGTGAAGTTGAGAGATCCGATCTCTGAATTGATGTCGCTCAACAATCCACCGCCCGGGATGTTCACACCGCCCAGGTTGCCGCGGGGCGAGTAGTATTCCGCCTGCGGGACACCGGCCTTGCCGGCTTCCTTGCTGTACACCACAAAGAGCTTATTCCGGTCGCTGATCGCGTAATCGACCCTGCCTTTGGCCTGCCAAAGGTCGTCGTCGATCAGGTTTGTGGTGACGTAGTTGAAGCCGGACGCGGTCGGCGCCTCGTTCGGCAGCGGCAGCGTGTTCAGCAGAGCCTGGTTTACCGGGTCGATGTTCCCCCCAAGGTTGCCATTCGTGAGCGGGGCGCCGTTCTTCCCGGTCACAGGCACAGAGTTGATATTCGCGTAGGTCCCGCTGGTCAGGTTAGGCCCGAGATACTGCTGAAGCTGCGCCTGGCTGAAGTCGCCGCCGCGCATGCCCGCGGTGGGCACCAGCGCGGACAGGATCGCCGAACTCGCGTTGCCATAGGCATACACGTTGCGCTGGGCGTAGTCCTCTGCCCCGACAAAAAATGTCAGCCGCTTACTTTTGTTGAACCCCAGCCCCGGCACATAAACCGGGCCGCCGAAGGTGAACCCAGGGTACACCTGGCGGTCGGGCGGTTTTGCCTGCCCGGTGTAGTTGGAGAGCCAGTCGGAGGAATCCAGTTGATTCGTGCGCGCGTAGGTGTAGAGCGATCCGTGGAAGTGATCACCCCCAGATTTGCCTACGGCGTTGATTACAATGGGCCCGCGCGCCTCATCCGCGGTGAAGCTCGCGGTCTGCGTCTTCACCTCGGCGACCTGGTCATAGTTGATGTTTTGCAGTCCCGCGCCATAGTTCCCTGGGTCCGTGATGTCGACGCCATCGGATAACAGCGCGATGGTGTTGATTTCCGTGCCCTCGCCGGAATAGTTGCCGATCGCGCCGGTTACCTGCACCTGCGACGGGTCATACGCCGTGTTCGTAGCGTTGCCTCCGGCCGTAATCGCGAACCCCGGCAAAATCTTCAGCAGCTCGGTAACGTCGCGGCCCTCGACAGAAAGATGCTTGATGTCTTCGGCCGAAATTAACGAACTCTGCTCGCCGGAGTCGAGCGTGATGGACTGCGAAGCCTCACGCACGTTGACGGTCTGCGCTTCTGAGCCGGTGACCAGCTTCAGCTCGTGGAGATTGCGCGAGTCGCCGGGATCCAGGTGGATGCCGCCCTGTCTGAACTGCGCAAAGCCCTGCGATGTAATGTCAATTTCATAAGTACCCACCGGGACCGCCGAGAAGGTGAAGTCGCCGGAGCCGTTGCTCTTGCCGGGGCGCGTGTCTCCGCTGTCCTGGTTTTTAAGGGTGACGATGGCGTTCGGGATGACCGCGCCGCTCGGGTCAGTGACCGTGCCGCTCAGGCTGGCGGTTGTACCCTGACCATGAAGAGCGCAAGAGGTGAACAGCAAGCTCGCGGAGAGTGCTGCCGTGCGTCGCGCCGCGCGGGCACGTCCGTTTTGGGAACAGCGATGAACAGCCATGGTGTTGCCTCCTGAAATTGTTCAAAAAGACTGAAAAGTACCTGCCGCTTCACGCGAGCTCTGTTCCTTGTCGGCTGACAGCTTGGCTTGGATGTGAGCAGGCGTCGTGATCCAGGTCCATTTCATTTCGCCTAGACCCAGCGGCACACGAGGCTTATGCGGTTAGGGCGCCAGAGCCTCTTCCCAACTCATACCCGCCGAACGTATTCATGAGCTGTAACGCTCGGCTAGGTTCGCTACGGTAGCGATGCCGGGCGTGCTAGCGCAACTGCTTGATTTTAGGCTTGTTACCAGAACACGTCGATCTCTACATGGAGGGGTATAATACCCCTCAGCACGCCCCGCAGTCCGTTGTACTCCATATGCCTCTTGACACTGAACCGCCACCGGCGCTGGCCGCGAATCTCATCGAGCAGCAGCTTGCACGGATTGAGAGCAGCCCCCTCTTCAGCCATAGCCGCCGTTACCCGAATTTTTTAAATTATGTGGTGCGCAAGGCTCTGGAAGGGCGCCGTGAAGACCTGAAGGAGCGAACGATCGGCACGGAGGTCTTTGGTAGGCCGCCCGAATACGACCTGAACGCAGACCCGGTGGTACGGGTAACTGCCGGCGAAGTTCGCAAGCGACTCGCCCAGTATTACTACGCGCCTGAGCACCAGGAAGAGCTCCGGATTGAGCTGCGCCCGGGATCGTACATCCCGGAGTTCAAGCCGGCTCCAAAACAGAACGGCGTTCAAGCTTCGCTAAGCATTCCGGAACCACTCCTATTGGAGCCGCCAGTCCAAGCAGCCAACTACCATGGCCAAGTCCATGATGGCCATGGAACAATCCTGTCTAACAAGAAAAATAGCGCAAGAGTCGCACTCGTGATCGGCCTCATGCTCCTTGCACTCGCGACCTTCGCAAATATATCGATGCGCGGTTCCGCTTTGACTAGATTTTGGCGCCCTGTTTTAGAAGCAAACAAGCCGGTTCTGATCTCGGTAGGTTCTGTTCTTGCCCTTACCAATCCGACAGCGCCCGCTGTAAGCGATGCGTCCGTGGGCGAACATGCACTGCACTCTGATCCTGTTGCTCTGGCCGATACGATCGCGATCGCGAAACTACAGCAAGTCCTCTCAGGGCACAGCAGGACGATCAACGTCGAATCATCCGCGCAAACGTCGTTTTCTGACCTGCAGAAGGGGCCAATCGTTCTTGTGTCCGGCTTTAACAATCCGTGGACGATGCGGTTGACCGGCCCATTGCGCTTTCACCTCGTCCGGCCCGCGGTCGATACATTTGAAATTGAAGACCGCTCCGACCCAAAGCGCACATGGTCGGTGTACACCTTGGCTCCCCTCAAGAAGATCAGCGAGGATTACGGACTGATTGCTCGATTTCACGACCCAACCACTGAGCAAATTGTCGTAGTGGTCGCCGGTATCGGTGAGAATGGGACAATTGCGGCAGCAGAGGCGCTGTCTGACGAGCAAAGCATGGCGGAGCTGCAGAAGCGCAAGCTGCTGCCCTCACGCGCCGCGAATTTTGAAGCGGTGGTTGGGGTGCAAATGATCGATGGCAAGCCTGGGCCGCCAAAGTTTTTGGCCACATATACGTGGTAGCGGGCAATCCGCAGGTCTAATCTGAACCTGTCAGAACGTCGCATTGCGGGCAGCATCAGGATCGACCTCAACAGAGCCAAGCAGCGGCAGCGATGCAACCGAATCGCCCACCGAAACCTTGAA
>CAXTRW010000001.1:29806-50888 GCA_964246765.1 uncultured Acidobacteriaceae bacterium
CAACAGAGCCAAGCAGCGGCAGCGATGCAACCGAATCGCCCACCGAAACCTTGAAGGTGCCCGGATCGATGGTCCAGTGATGATCTTTTACGTCCCAATACGCGAACGAACGCGCGTCGAGTGGAATCGAGAGATGCTTCGTCTCTCCTGGAGCAAGTTCCACGCGCTCGAAGCCTTTCAGTTCGTGCGCTGGCCGTGCGACGGGCGCGCGCATTTCCGAAACATACACTTGGGCGATCTCGGCGCCCGCGCGCTGACCCGTATTAGCCACGTCGAACTCGACTGTAGCCAGCGCGGACCCTTGGCTCATTTTTAGATTTGTGAAACGGAATGTCGTGTACGAGAGTCCATAGCCGAACGGGAAAAGCGGTTTGACCCCGTTTTTCTCATACCCGCGATATCCGACGAAAATGCCTTCCTTATAAATGATCCGGTTCGAGTCACCTTCAGGGTAGTAGCTATGAAAGGTGGGGTTATCCTCAGCACGGCGCTCAAAGGTTACTGGCAAGTGCCCCGACGGATTCACGTCGCCGAAAATGATTTCCGCCATCGCGCGTCCGCCGGCCTGTCCGCCATACCAGCCCTCGATCAACACCGGAACCTTGTCGAGCCAGCCGGTCGAGTCTACATTCCCGCCCGAGGTAACCGTGACCACCGTCTTCGGATTCGCAGCTGCCATGGCGCGGATCAGTGCGTCCTGGCCGTACGGTAGATCGAAAGTGCGATCGGCGGCCTCGCCCTCGCTGTCGTAGTCGCGCGAGGTCGTAAAACCGGCGGCCACGATCACCGCATCGGCCTCTGCGGCAAGCTGCTTCGCGCGCTCGCTCACAACGCTCACTTCCGGCAGAATCGCCAGTCGCAGCTTGCCGCCGATCGCCCCTGTCTGCCAGCTCTCCACCACCACTTTATGTACGCCCGCCGAGAGCGGCATCGTGAGGTGCGGCTCATAGGCTTTCGCGTATTTCCAGTCGTCAATCACCAGCTTGCCGTCGATGTACACGCGGTTTCCCGTGCCCTCGCTGCCCGCGGCCATGGCGATGAGGTAATCCCCCGCGGTCGTTGCCCTGTAGTAGCCGGTAAAGCGTCCAGAGACCGGCGCCGGCGGATGGGAGTAAAGCGAATCCAATAAGTCATCAAGATCGCCCGAGATACTGTCCCAGGCGGTGTTGTCGATGTGCTTCGCGATAACCTGACGCGGCGTCCCGCTTAAATCCTTGCCGCTGAAAACTTCCAGCGTAAGCCCAGGCTGCCCTCCGCTTGCGGCGGTGGTGAACTCGGTATGCTCCGCGAGCTCGCGCAACGTGGGCAGACCGGGGTCGTACAGCACAGTCGCGCCCGACGCTACGCTCGATACACCCTCCAGCAAACTTATCTGACGAAAAGGGATTACCCCCGCGCTGCCGCCCCCCACGGGCGCGCCCGGGTACGCAGCAGGACCCACCACAAGCACCGTCTTGATTTGTCTCTTGTTCAAAGGCAGCGTACTGCCGTCATTTTTCAGCAGCACGGGTGATTCGCGAGCGGATTCGAGCGCGATCCTATCGCTTTCCCGGTCATCGAGCGAAATCTTTGTATCCTGCTGCGGGCGATCGAGCCAGCCGAACATCATCGCCGTGGTCAGGATATGGCGGACCTTCTCGTCGATGGTCGCCTCGGTTACCGTCCCCGCCTTAATCGCCGGCATGAGCTTTGCCGCATTCATAAACCGGCCCGTGGGCATCTCCAGATCGAGGCCGCCATTCGCCGCGCCCACCGCGTCGTAGGTCGCGCCCCAATCGGACATCAGCGTCGCCTTGAAGCCCCACTCTTTGCGCAGCACCTGAAGGTTGAGAAATGCATTCTGCGTAGCGTGCTCGCCGTTTATCAGGTTGTAGCTGTCCATCACGGCGCCCACATGGGCCTGCTTCACCGCAGCCTCGAACGCCGGCAAATAAATCTCGCGTAAGGCGCGCTCATCCACAATCGAATCCGAGTCGTGCCGCAGGAACTCGGAGTTGTTCGCAGCGTAGTGCTTCACCGTGGCGCTGACGCCCTGCCGCTGCATGCCGGTGATGTACCCCACGGCGATCTGGCCGGCAAGGTACGGATCCTCCCCGAAATATTCGAAGCTGCGTCCGTTGCGCGGCGATCTATAAATGTTCACGCCGGGGCCAAGTTGGAAACTCACGCCCCGCGCCCGGTCATCCCGCCCGATGCCCGCGCCGACTTCGGCCGCCAGCTCCCGATCCCAGGTAGCCGCCAGAGCGATGCCTGCTGCGTAAGCGGTGGAGGGTAGTCCGGTATTGGAGCGGACACCGTAGGGGCCGTCCGACATCTCCAGAGCGGGCAGGCGCAGCGCCGGCACGGCGCGCACAGCAAAACCCGTACCGCCGATATAGGCCAGCTTTTCTTCGAGTGTCATTCGTTGAAGAATGGCTTCAACCCCAGCCTGCTCCGCAGCGCTGAGCACATGCGGTCCCCGCATGGGAGCACTGATGGCTGGTGATTGCGCAGAAGCAACTGCTATCTCGATCGAACTGAAGAGAGCCAGAGCGATGATCAGATGGTGGAAGCTCTTCGCAAGACACATAGAGTTAAAGAGTACCTGAGGAAAGCCGATATCCCGTTTGGTATCGACCTGCAACGTGGACGTCCATTCTTGGCTGTAGTCGGCATACTCCCTTCCCACTCGCATTGACCACCTTGCGACCTAGAATTTTGACTTTCCCGCGAGCGCGTGCGAGACCGGCTTTAATTTGACGCGAGATTCTGTGCCGTTTCACTTGCTGGGCGGCGACGGCCGGGAAGCGGCGGAGCTGCAGGGCTGCGCCGGAACGCGAGGAGCTGCCCCTTGCTTCCATGCTGGATACCCAACCGCCTCCAGCAAAGTCCCTAACCAGGTTCAAAGGCCATAACAGGCTCTAGGTGTGGAGCATCAACAGGTCATTCCGGTACAGGCCTGCGCGGGATGCTGGAGTCTTGAGGCCGAGGCTGCTGTGAGGACGATGGAAGTTGTAGTCATGCAGCCAAGCTTCGAGCTCTCCGGTGCGTTCGCTTGAGTGCCGGCAGGTGCGCCCGTAGGCCCATTCGCGCAGGGCAGTCTGGATGAAGCGCTCGGCCTTGCCGTTAGTACGCGGTATAAGGCCGGGTGAAGCGTTGTTTGAGCCGCTCGGAGCGAAGCAATTTCTGGAAGCAGTGGTCGCGGTAACAGGGTACGGTGCCATCCCAGAGAGCAAGTTCTCTGTGGACCGCGGTTATCGGTCAGCACGCAGCGGTAGGAGACTCCGAATCGGGAAAACTGCGCGCGCGCCATGTGGAAGAACCGTGTAGCCGAGGCGCCGGTTTGGTCCGGGAGGATCGCGGCGCAAGCGATGCGGGCGTGGCCACACGACCCGATGTGGAGGAACTCTTACCCGGCGGGAGCTTCGGGCCGGTCGGCAGGTCCGCTACCGAGCAGCGTTTGCGCCATTTGGTTTTCGGGTTGACACTGTGGCGTTTGGCGAAAGCCCTTCGGCTCTCTTGACTCGTGCTGTACCGCTCGACAGACTGCCTCTCCTCGTACAGGCACACCAGTGCAATCCCTGGCCTATAAACCCTGCTTCGCCTGAAGCCTCAAGCATGCGCCATCAAACTCCGGGACCAAACAGCTAGGCAGCGAGGAAAGACGGTTCTGAGCTTTCGCTCAGAAGGTCCCACGTCTCAGAATCGAGACGCGAGGCACCGTATTCCTTGCACGGCGAAGGGCATGTTCTTCGATTTATGCGGGCACATTTTCCTTGCGAGGCCGGCCGCCTCTTGCGCCGTTGGCACGGGCAGCGGCGGCTTTGGCTTCGGACTTCGAGGCGCCGCCTCGGCGCCGCAGCATCTGCATCCACAGCCGGTTGCCGTAGGAGTCCTCGAGCAAGCCGCTGACGCTGAACGACACGCCGAGCGAGGGCCAGTCCATGCCGGTGCCGCGGCCGAGCAGCTCGAACTCGTCAAGCTGCGTGCGTGAAGCAAAGGCCAGGCCCTGGATGTCTTCCAGGGGAAGGACGATCCGGTGGCTGTCCGACATGTTGAGGATCAGGAGACGGCGTTCGTGGTCGATCTCGACGAACTCGGCGTGGGGTGGTTCCGGTTGGCTGCCGAACTTTTCGCGCCAGGCTGCGAGCTGCCGGTCCGTTTCGCGGTCGATTTCTTCATCAGAAAGCTTTGCCATGTGTTGCCTCCCAGAGCGCCAGCAGCTCGGCATACCGCTTCAGGGCGATGCGGCGAATCCGGCACTTCGCTGTCTGGAGCGTTGCCGGGAGTGACTGCGCCCGAGCGCTCGGAAATTTCCACAGTGCCGTTTGCGAGCAGCTCAAGAAGGAGAGTGACCCCATTGGAGCTGCCATGAACGTGAGGCGGCAGGTGGTCGAGCGAGTACGACTGAAATCTGACCCCGTTGAAGCGCCTCGAGCCCATACATGGAATCATAACCCAACTATGCCGGGCGGAACTTAGGATCGCGAGTTGCGGAGATAAATGCGTCCGGCGGCGCAGGTGAGGGCCGTGGCGAGCGATGTGGCGCTACACCAGGAGCAGAGCTTGCGGTACTGAACGATCTGCTTGGCGAAATTGAACCCGGCCACCGCGCCGTCGAGCGCCAGCTTGGGGCCGAGCAGACGGCGCGCAAGCGGGTAGCCAGGGGCCAGGAACGCCAGGGCGAGCGTAGCGCTATAACTGGCTAGGCCGGGTAGGGCATCGGGGATGCCGAGCGGGTAAGCGCCTTTCGACCTAGTAATGCGCTCGGAGGCGAACCAGGAGCCGGGCGGGTCGGGCAGGCGCTGGATCATCCCGGTCTGGTAGAGCGCAACGGGGATGAGCGTGGCGAGCGCGATGGATGCGCCCGCGACGGTGAGGGTGTGCGCTGTGAGTTCCGAGCGGGTCGCCATGGGTTAGTCCCGACGTTTCGCTAGCGCCACGCCGGCCGCCGCGAGCCCGGCCGCGCCCAGCACCACCCAATGCCGGTGGAGCGACACCCAGACCTCCCAGCTGGTGCGCTTCGAGCGGTCGGAGAACTTGCCGCGCGCGCTCCAGGTGCCGGGGACGTAGTTGTACAGGTTATTGGGCGCGTCCGGATTCTGGGGCTGGCTCTGGAGCTGCTGGCTCTTGTAGCCGGTCTTGCCTAGGTACCAGTCCAGGATACCGGGGATAAATTTTTGGCCGATGATGGCGGCCACGGTGGGGGAGCCGACCCAGTACTCGCGGCGGGGCTTTTTGGCGAAGCCCGCGGCCACCACCACTTTGGCCGAGACTTCGGGCTCGAAGATGGGCGGCACGGGCTGGGTCATGTGGGGCATCCGATTCTTCACCCAGTCGAACTGGATGGTGTTCATGGCCGGCATTTGCACGGTGGTGAGCTGGATATTGCTGTTGTCGTGGTGGAGCTCGCAGCGGAGCGAATCGGTAAAGCCGTTAATGGCGTGCTTACAGGCGCAATAGGCCGACTGGAGCGGGATGGAGCGGTAGGACAGAGCCGAGCCGATCTGGATGATGGTGCCCTGGTCTCGGGGAAGCATGCGCTTGAGCGCGGCGAGGGTTCCGTGGACGAAGCCGAGATACAGGACCTCAGTCACGCGGCGGTAGTCGGCGGGTTCCATCTCCTTGACGGGCGAAAACACGCTGACCATCGCGTCGTTGACCCAAATATCGATGGGACCCAGTTCGCGCTCGACCCGGTCGGCGGCAGCCTCGACCGCACCGGCATCGCTAACGTCGGTGGGCAGAGTGATGGCCCGGCCGCCCAGCTGCTCACACTCCTGCCGGGCGGCGTCGAGCGCCTCAGGGTTGCGGGCAATGAGCCCCAGCTTCGCGCCGCGCTTCGCATAAGCGTGGGCGATGGCGCGGCCCAGTCCGGCGGAGGCGCCGGTGACCACTACGACGGGGTTTTCTCTCACTTTTTCACGTCCTCGAATAATGTTCTTTCCTGTGTTG
This sequence comes from uncultured Acidobacteriaceae bacterium, assembly GCA_964246765.1. Lineage (GTDB taxonomy): Bacteria > Acidobacteriota > Terriglobia > Terriglobales > Acidobacteriaceae > EB88. Next base: position 35,741 of record CAXTRW010000001.1, read on the forward strand.
GGAAGCGCGCAGACAGCCGGAAGATGTACCCCAAGCGAAGGAATGTCGCCGGGTGAGCGGCGCGCGTGGTAGGTTCATTCCATCGTTTCCGGAGGTTTCGCGCCCATGCGACGTGTTCTACCCGCTGCTTTACTGGTCCTTTCCTTCCCTGCCCTGGGTCAAAGCATTTCCGCGCCGGACACAACCGGCGCCGCGCCCACGCCGCCCAAGCCCATGCACAGCTTCGATCTGAGCTCGATCGACAAGGCCGCCGACCCTTGCACGAACTTCTACCAGTACGCGTGCGGGAACTTTCGTAAGAACAACCCCATCCCGGCCGATCAGGCCTCCTGGGGCAGTTTTGCGATCCTGAACCAGCGCAACCAATACCTTCTGTACAAAGAACTGAAAACCGCCGCAGACGCGCCCAAAACGCCATTGCAGAAGCAATACGGCGGCTATTTTGAGGCCTGCATGGATACCTCGGCGATCGACGCCCGCGGGCTGGCGCCGGCCAAGCCCTCTCTCGACGCGATCGACGCGCTCAAGGACAAAAACGGCATCGCGCCCCTGGTTGGCGACACGCGCTACGACGTGGGCGGGTTCCTGAACTTTGGGCCCGAGCCGGACCAGAAGGACTCGTCGCACTACATCGCGGCGGTGTACCAGGGTGGGCTGACGTTGCCCGACCGCGACTACTACCTGAGCGAGGACCCGCACTTCAAGGAGGTTCGCGCGAAATACCACGACTACATCGTGCAGTTGATGAAATTGGGCGGCGAGAGCTCGGAGGCGGCGGCGAAAACGGCGGACGATGTGCTGCGGATCGAGACCGCGCTGGCCAAGGCGAGCATGCCGATGGAGGAGATGCGCGACCCGGACAAGATCTATCACCCGATGCCGGTTTCGGAGCTCAAGACAGTCGCGCCCGGGTTTGAGTGGTCGAACTTTTTCGAGGCCCAGCACGCTCCTGCGTTCGCCCGTCTGAACGTGGGGCAGCCTGACTTTTTCAAGGCGATGAACGGGCTGATTGAGCAAGAACCTCTGCCTGCGTTGCAGAACTATCTCCGCTTTCAAACTCTGGACGGGGTGGCCCAGCGGCTCTCGACGCCGTTCGGTGACGCCTGGTTCGGCTTTCACGGACGGGTGCTGAACGGCCAGGCCGAGGAGCAGGCGCGGTGGAAGCGCTGCACCGGCGCGACCGACAACGCTCTAGGTGAGGCGGTGGGGCAGGATTGGGTGAAGCAGAACTTCCCCCCGCAAGCCAAACAGAACATGCAAACCCTGGTCGCGAACCTGAAATCGGCGCTGGCCGCGGATATCGAGAGCCGCCCGTGGATGTCGGACGCGACCAAAAAGGAAGCGGAGCTGAAGCTGAGCGAGTTCCGGCAGAAAATCGGCTACCCGGATAAGTGGCGCGACTATTCCGCAGTGGTGGTCAAGCCGGACGACTGGTACGGCGACGCGCACCGGGCCGGGGTGTTCAACCTCGCGTACTCGCTTGACCACATTGGCAAGCCTGTGAACGAGCAGGAGTGGGACATGACGCCGCCGACGGTGAACGCGTACTACAACCCGCCGATGAATGACATCAACTTTCCGGCCGGGATCCTGCAGCCGCCGTTTTACCAGTTCAGCGTGGACCCGGCGGTGAACTATGGCGCAATCGGCATGGTGATCGGCCACGAGATGACGCACGGCTTTGACGATGAGGGCTCACGCTTCGACGGCAAAGGTAACAAGCGGAACTGGTTTACGCCCGAGGACCGCGCCAAGTTCGACCAGAACACGGACTGCGAGGTAAAGGAGTACAACGCCTTCCAGCCGCTGCCCGGCCAGCACGTGAACGGCAAACTGACCCTGGGCGAGAACACGGCGGACAACGGCGGCATCCGAATCGCCTACCAGGCCTTGCAAAAGGCGACAGCCGGGGAGCCGGAAGCGCAGCGGACGCGCAAGATCGACGGCTACACGCCGGACCAGCGATTCTTTATAGCATTCGCGCAGGTGTGGTGCGAGAACATCAAGCCGGATCTGCAGATTAAATACCTGAAAATGGACCCGCATTCTCCGGACGAGTTCAGGACCAATGGGGTGGTTGAGAACTTCGACCAATTCGGCAAGGCGTTCGGGTGCCATGTGGGGCAGCCGATGATGCCGGAGGCGAGCTGCCGGGTTTGGTGAGAAGCAGATTCACCTTTCAACTCTTTCTGGTGTATTATTCCTGTACGGAACATTTCCGTACAGGAAGGTCTTATGGCAACAGCACAGGCGCGTACCCAGAGAGCAGAGGTTCGGTTGTTACCCGTCCAGAAGCGGCGCATTGAGCGGGCGGCCAGCCACAAGGGAATCTCCTTTTCGGACTTTATGGTGCAAGCCGCCGATGAGGCGGCTGGGCGAACCATTGAGCAGCATGAGACTTGGATTTTGAGCGAGCGCGACATGGAGGCCTTTGCCTGTGCCCTGCTCAACCCAGGGGAGCCCAACGAGCAGTTGAAGGCGGCCTCAAGACGATACAAAGATTTTATCCGCGAAGACATCATCCGTGAAGCATGACGGGAGACGCGAATCGCAGCTATCGGATTGAACCTTTAGGACCGCAACATGACCGATCTTCTTTGTCCAGCGGTGTAGCCGCGCTGGACAACTATCTTCAAAAGCAGGCCCGGCAGGACTTCGACCGGAACCTCGCAACAGTGTTCGTCCTAACTGCCGACGGAACGAGCCTCGCCGGTTTTTACGCTGTGTCAGCTTGCTCGATCAGCGGTTCCGATCTACCTGTGGCTTATGCGAAAAAGCTCCCGCGCCTTCCGATCCCGGCAACGCTGCTGGGCCGAATGGCCGTAAGCACATCCTTACAGGGCCGAGGATTGGGAGAGGTTTTGCTTATGAGCGCTTTCAAGCGCATCTTGGCTGGATCACAGCAGATAGCTTCCTGGGCTGTTGTGGTGGATGCAAAATTGGGAGCAAGGAACTTCTATCTTAAATACGGCTTCGTGCCTCTGCTTGACAACGAGAATCGCCTCTTTCTTTCTATCCGCGACGTAGCGAAGCTTTTCTCTCGGTAGGGGGTTAGCCGTGCGGCAATCGTAACAGCCGTGGTACTTTCAGGAGCAACGGCCGCGCGCGGCCTTTCCCGTTTTCTGAAGGAGTCTATGCCCAAATCCAGCTTTGCCCCGGCTGCCGCGCTTTTTCTCGTTTCCCCTCTCGCCTTGTCCGCGCAGCAGTTCGCGCCGGACGCGAACACGGCCGCGCCGGTGGAGCCGAAGGCGCTGCGCAGCTTCGACACCGCCGCGATCGACAAGTCCGCCGACCCTTGCACCAACTTCTACCAGTACGCCTGCGGGAACTGGCGCAAGAACAACCCTATCCCGAGCGACCAGGCGCGGTGGGGCACGTTTAACGAGCTGGGCGAGCGGAACAACTACCTGCTGTATACGGAACTGAAGCAGGCGGCGGACGCACCCAAGAGCGCCATGCAGCGGCAGTACGGAACGTTTTTCGGGGCCTGCATGAATGTGGACCAGGCCGACAAGCTGGGCGCGCAGCCGATTGAGCCGAGCCTCAAGGCCATCGACGCGATCGCGGACAAAAAACAGATCGCGGCGTTTCTGGGCGACAAGCAGTACCTCGGCGACGGGCTTTTCCGCTTCGGCCCGGAGCAGGACCAGAAGGACTCGTCCAAGCAGATTGCGGCGGTGCTGCAGGCCGGGCTTACCCTGCCGGACCGGGACTATTATCTGGCTACCGACGAGCGGATGCAGAAGGTCCGGGCCGAGTACCACGATTATCTCGTGACGATTTTCAAGCTGATCGGCGACGACACGTCGACGGCCGACACCGAGGCCAAAAACGTGCTTGACATCGAGACCGCGCTCGCCAAGGGATCGATGCCGCGCGTGGACATGCGCGACCCGGACAAGGTGTACCACCCCATGCAGGAGGCGGAGCTGCAGCAGCTGGCGCCCGATTTCAACTGGTCGGCGTACTTCGCGGGCGTGAAGCCGCCTGCCTTTACCACCGTGAACGTCGCGCAGCCGGACTATGTGAAGACCATGGCGAGCGTGATCGATGAGCAGCCGCTGCCGGCGCTCAAGAGCTATCTGCGGTTCCACGCGGCCAACAGCATGGCGCCCTACTTGTCGAAACCCTTTGACGACGCCGCGTTCGGCTTCTTCAACAAAGACTTGCGCGGCCAGGCGGTGGAGCAGGCGCGCTGGAAGCGGTGTACAGCGCTGACCGACCGCGAGTTCGGTGAGGCCGTGGGCCAGGACTGGGTGAAGCAGAACTTCCCGCCGCAGGATAAGGCCAGCATGGAGCAGCTGGTCGGGAACCTGAAGGCTGCGCTCGGCGACGACATTCAGCAGCTGTCCTGGATGTCGGACCCGACCAAGCAGGAGGCGCTCAAAAAGCTGGCGTCTTTCCGCGACAAGGTCGGCTACCCGGAGCACTGGCGCGACTACTCGGCTGTCGAGGTCACGCCCACAAACTTCGTCGCGGACCTGCACAATGCGCAGACGTTCAACTACGACTGGCGCATCAACCACATCGGCAAGCCGGTGAACGAGCGGGAGTGGGGCATGACGCCGCCGACCGTGAACGCCTACTACAACCCGCCGATGAACGACATCAACTTCCCGGCCGGCATCCTACAGCCGCCCTTCTACTCGCAAACCGCCGACCCGGCAGTGAACTACGGCGGCATCGGCGTGGTGATCGGACACGAAATGACGCACGGGTTCGACGACGAGGGCTCGCGCTACGACCCGCAGGGCAACGTGCGGAACTGGTTCACGCCGGAAGACCGCGCGAAGTTCGACAAGCTGACCGCCTGCGAGGTGAACGAGTACGGCAACTTCGAACCGGTGCCGGGGCAGAAGCTGAACGGCAAGCTGACCCTGGGCGAGAACACGGCGGACAACGGCGGGATTCGGATCGCGTACCAGGCATTGCAGAAGGCGATGGCGAGCGAACCGGCAGCGGAGCGGACGCGCAAGATCGACGGGTACACGCCGGACCAGCGGTTCTTTATCGCGTTTGGGCAGATCTGGTGCCAGAACCAGACCGACGCGTACGAGCGGGTAGCGGTGAAAACCGACCCCCACTCGCCGGGCGAGTTCCGCACCAACGGCACGGTGCAGAACTTCGCGAAGTTCGGCCAGGCATTCGGCTGCCATGTGGGCCAGCCCATGATGCCTGCAAACGCCTGCCGAGTCTGGTAAGCTCTATCTGCGACGAACGACGCCGAGAAAGGCCGGCAGTGCGCCGGCCTTTTTTTGTTGACCCAGACTTTCGCCGGAAGCGTGCAAGACTCGCCGGCATTTACAATTGAGCCGATTCACCACTCGTTTCCTGCCCCGTAAGTGGGCCGGCAGGATAAAGGAAGCGCATGAAGTTCTGCAGTCTGAGCCGCACCCTTCTGGCAGCAGCCGGGGTTGCCGGCGTTTCACTTGGTCTCACCTCCTGTGCCAACGACCACACCGTAGGCTACGCGTACGTGCTGGGCAGCACCGCCAATGGCCAGCCTTCAGGGCAGATCGGCGAGTTCCGCGAGGACAACAACAATGGAACGCTGACCGGCATAGCTGGATCGCCCCTGGGCAGCGGCGGCCTCAATCCCGTTCGCATGGTTATTCCGGCGGGCAATCGCTTCGCCTATGTGCTGAACGCCGGCCAGGCGCAAACGGACTCGACCGGCGCGGTGACCGGTTACTCCAGCAACAACCTCGCGCTGTTTACCATCGGCGGCTACGGGCAGCTTTCCTCGCAACTCCAGTACACCAGCCAGGGCTTCGGCTCCGTCCGGGTGCTGGCCGACTCTTCCGGCGCACATCTGTTCGTGCTGGACAAGTATGCCAACGTGGGCGAGTCGAGCGGTACGGCAGCCGCCATTTCGCAACCCGGCCCTTCGGTCAACTATCCATGCCAGGACCCGACTAACCCGAGCGTCTACCACCCGACCGGCGCCATCACGGTGTACTCGATCGACGGCTCGACCGGGCGGCTGGGTGTGCAGCAGAACCAGCGCCAGCAGAACCTGACCTACTTTCCCGTGGGCTGCAACCCGGTGGACTTCCGGATCGCGGGCGGCTTTGTGTACACCATGGACGCGGGCGCGCCGACGGTCGCGAACATCCACGCTGACGACAGGGAAACCGTGAACGTGTACGCGCTCGCCGGGACCGGCCAGCTGACGCCGACCCAGACCAACCAAATTCAGATCACCGCGGATCCCACTTCGACGGGTATCACCGCGATCACGGGCGACAACGCGGGCCGGTACGTGTATCTGATCGACACGCCCCACAACCGCATATTCCTGTACGGAGTGGGGAGCAGCGGCGCGCTGAACGCGGTCACGGGCTCGCCCTACAACAATGCGAGCAATTCGCAGGCCGGCGGCCCGATCCAAACTTTGGTCGATTCCACGGGCAAATACGCGTATGTGATCAACGGAGGGCCGACCGGCGGCACCTCGAACGCGAACTCCGACATCGGCGGGTTTTCGGTGAACGGCGGCACCGGTTACTTCGACGCGGCCACGGCCAACTCGCCGTACGCGGGCACCGTTTCTGGGCCGGTTTGTCTCTTTGAAGACCCGACGAACCAGTACATCTATGTCGCGGGTTCGCTCGATAACAGCATCACCGGCCGCCGCATCGACCCCAATACCGGCACGCTGACGCCTCTTCGCACCAGTGCAACCGTGCCGACCGTCGGAACGCCGACCTGGTGCGTGGGCATCACCAGCGCCCTGTAAGGCTTATCTTTATCACCCAACAGCCCGGCGGCAAACGCCGGGCGGAGCACAAGGAATCCATGAAGTTGAAGCAGTGGAGCCAGGCGACCCTGGCAGTGGCAGGCGCGGTTGCGGTGGGCGGGGGTCTGGTTTCCTGCGGGACAAGCAACACGATCGATTACCTGTACGCGACCTCAGCAAGGAACAACCCCGGGCAGATCAATGTGTACCGGGTGGACTCGCAGTCGGGCGCTCTGACGCAGATACCGGATTCGCCCTACAACGCCGGGCGCAACCCGGTGGCGCTGGTCATCGACCAGACGGGCAAAAACCTGTACGTCGCCAACCGCGACGACAACTCCATCATTCAGTTCGGGATCGGCACCGACGCGAAGCTCTACGGGCAGCACACCATCAACACGCCCGGGACCGAACCGCTGTCGCTGGCCATTCAGTCGTACTACGACAATTCGAGCACTCCCAAGTATCTGGGCAGTCTGCTATTCGTCGTCGACAACCTGCAGCCGAACTTCTCGGACATCAATACCAGCCCCGGCGCGCTGTTTGTATACACAGTCAACAGTAATGGCGTCATCAGCTCAACCCCTGTGACTCAATCTGTGAATGGAGTTGCGAGCCCGTTCCTGCCCTTGGGCAACACGCCGACCGGCGTGGCAGTCAGTGGAAACGGCCAAACCAGTGTTGCCGGCGAGAACGGGCAGTACGTGTACGTTACGGATATCCTTGCGGCCGGCCAGGTCGGTAGCGGCACCGGGTCTTGCACCACAGGCCAGGGTGGGGTTCAGGGTTATAACGTCAATTTCGACGGAAAAACCGCGCCTTCGGGCGTGCTTACCCCGATTGCGAACAGCCCATTCTGCGCCGGGGCTACCCCGTCCGCCATTGCCCCCAGCCCCAACCCGTACACCTTCCTGTACGTGACAGACAGCGCGCAGAACCAGGTGATCCAGTACGGCATCAACACGACCACCTCGCCGGGCTCGCTGACCACCTTGCCGACCGCTGTGGTGGCCACCGGCACCGGCCCGGCCGGTATTACGGTGGAGCCGCGCGGGAACTATGTGTATGTGTCCAACCGGGCGGGCGGCTCGGTGTCCGGCTACGCGATCAATCATTCCACGGGCGCGCTGTCGGCCCTGGCCACCGCCGGGGGCGGCGTCACTCAAGCGCAACCCGGCTGCATTATCGTGGAGCCGGCGCTGGCACGCTTTGTGTACACGGCCAACTTTGTCGACGGGACCATCAACGGCTTTACCCTCGACCCCAATACGGGCGGCCTGGCGGCGACCCAGGGCGCCTACTACAACGGCACGGGATTGGCTACCTGCGTCGCTGCGACCTCCCACGGCAATCACCCGATCATTCAAAACACGACTACGGCTCAGTAAACGGCTTGGCACGACTGAACGGCCCGCGCTCACCCGGCGCGGGCCTTTTCGTTTGGCCATCACTGAAGCTATGCCAGCAGCTTGCGGATGCGTCGCTGGGCCGGGCGTTCGATGAGCACCAGCGCCGTCCATGCGCCGGCAGCCAGCAGCGCGTAGCTGGCCCACGGGTCGAAACGGATGAGCCCCGTGCGCTCGAGCAGACCGCACTGGTGGATCAGGGTCCACAGGTTGAAGTGCAGAATGTACAAGCAGTAGCTGGCCTGGCCCAGGGCGAGAAACGGCGCGAAACCGAAGAACCGGGCCAGCAGGTTGCGCCCGGCCAGACCCAGAATGGCGCAGGCGAACAGCGGCATGAGCAGGCCGTCGTGCATGAGCACATACGGGATGGCCGCGCCGAAGCGAAGGACTGTGTACAAGCCGGCGACGCCGAAGAGCCCAATGGCGAAACGGGGCCAGCCGTCGCGGCGGATGCGGGAGTCGAGGTCCGCGAGCGTCATGCCGAACAGAAACGAGGGCAGGTGCGGGGGCGGGCTGAACTTGAGCGCGCGGATCCACCAGCCGTCGGTGTAGCGGCCCGGGTGCGGGTCGCCGTCGGGGTGAAAGTGCATGTACAGGAGCGGCAGGGTCATGCCGCAGAGCCATAACAGGGCCAATAAGGCGATGGTGCCGGGGTTGCTTTGGGGGCGACGCCAGCGCACCGCGAAGGGAAAGACCAGATAAAAGAAGGCCTCGGTGGACATGGTCCAGGCCGGGGTGTTCCAGAAAGTCGAGAGCAGCGGACTCCAGCCCTGGAGCAGCAGCAGCGTGAGCCCGACTCCGAGGTAAAAGTCGGCGTGGGTGTGCGCGCCCCACTCATCGCGGAGCATGCCCATCGAGATGAGCAGCGCGAAGAAGTAGACCGGGTACAGGCGCGAAAGCCGCGCGACCCAAAAGCGCCATTGGACCAGCTCGCCCCGCTGGGCGCGCCCCGAGTAGTTGTAGGAAAGGATGAAGCCGGACAGCAGAAGGAAGAACGAAACGGAGGTGTAGCCGTTGTCGACGATGGGCGCGAACGGGCCGAACCAGGCGGGGTTGGAGAAGTGAAAGAAGACGATGTTGGCGGCGGCGAAGGCGCGCAGGCCAGTGAGCGCGGGGAGGCGGTCGCGGCTTGCGGTCTTTTTCGCAGCGAGGGTCGGCGCTTCGGGTGAGTCGTCGCCGCCCGTGAGAAGGGGCGGCTGAGCTAGCAAGTCACGAGCGACCCGATCTTCTCCCCCAGGATGACGCGGCGAATGTTGCCCGGCTCGTTCATGTTGAAGATGATCATCGGCATGTTGTTGTCTTTGCACAGGCTCACCGCGGTCATGTCCATCACCTTTAACCCGAGCCGCATGATTTCCATGTACGTGATCTCATCATATTTTGTCGCGGACGAGTCGAGCACGGGATCGGCGGTGTAGATGCCTGAGACCTTGGTGGCCTTGAGCAGCACATCGGCCTTGATCTCCATGGCGCGGAGCGAGGCGGCGGTGTCGGTGGAAAAGTAAGGGTTGCCGGTACCGGCGGCGAAGACCACGATGCGGCCTTTTTCCAGGTGGCGCACGGCGCGGCGGCGGATGTAGGGCTCGCACACCTGGTGCATCTGAATCGCGGACATCACCCGGCAGTGCATGCCGGTTTTTTCAATCGCGTCCTGGATGGCAAGCGAATTGATAACCGTCGCGAGCATGCCCATGTTGTCGGCGGAAACGCGGTCCATGTGCTTGGCCTGCTCGGCGACGCCGCGGAAGAAGTTTCCTCCGCCGACCACGACCGCGACTTCCACGCCCTCGGCGGCTACGTCGGCGATTTCGCGGGCGACCTCGTGAACCAGGGTGACGTCCACGCCAAAACCCCGGCCCGCGGCAAGGGCCTCCCCTGAAAGCTTGAGCACAACTCGCTTGTACATTAGCTCCGAGTATCGCACGGCCCCGGCGGGGCCCCAAGCATCTTTCGGGCGGGTGCATTACCTTGGGACGAGCGTGACTTTTGAGCGCAAATCCGAAGCCGAGTGGCTGGATGAGGATCGCGGCTCGCCCGCCGAGGTCGCGAGCGCGCTGCGGTCGCTCGTGTTTGTGAACCGCTGGTTCGGGGGCGACCGGGTGCATCGGCTGCTTTTAGAGCAAGCCTCGCGGGGGCGGAGGGAGCTCACGGTGCTTGAGGCGGCAGCGGGCCGGGCTACCGCGCTGGCCTCGGCTGGGGTCGCCCTTAGACGGCGCGGGATTGTCATGCAAGCGATTCTGCTGGACCGCCAAGCTTCGCACCTGCCGCCGGAGTGGCCGCCGGAGCTGCCCGCGCCGCAGTTGCTCGCGGGCGATGCGCTGAGGATTCCCTTGCCAGACGCGAGCGTGGATGTGGTGAGCTGCTGTTTGTTTCTCCATCACCTTGCGCCGGATGAGGTTGCAGCGTTTTTGCGCGAGGCGCTGCGGGTGGCGCGGGTTGCCGTGCTGATCAATGACCTCCAGCGCACACGCCTGCACTACGGGCTGGCGCGGCTGTTCTCGCTGGTGGACCCAAGCCGCTTGTCGCGCCACGACGGGCCTGTGTCGGTGCGGCAGGCGTACTCGCGCGCGGAGCTGCGGGCGGCGCTCGCGGCAACCGGGCGGCGGTTCACGCTGCGGCGCGCGTACCTGTGCCGGCTCGCGGCTTTGCTCTGGGTCGGGTAGCATCGAAGCTGATGATCCGTTTCTAACCCGTCGTCCTGGAGCCCAAGTTTTGAGCCAAATCGCTGCTGTTGCTTCTGCCCTGCCCCCGCGCTACTACACCCAGCAGCAAGTCTTCGACCAGCTCCAGAAGCACTGGGGCGACCAGCTGGAGTCCCCTGCCCTTTTGCAGCGCTTTCACCAGCGCGTCGGAGTGGATGGCCGCTATTTCGCGCTGCCGCTGGAGGAGTACGCCAAGCTGGAGCGCTGGGGGCAGCTGAATGCGGTGTGGCTGGACGTGGCGGAGGAGCTGGGCGAGCAGGCGATTTGCCGGGCGCTGGACCGCGCGGGCCTGGGTAAGGAGCAGATCGGGGCGCTGCTGACGGTCACGGTCACGGGCGTGGCCAGCCCCTCGCTCGACGCGCACCTGTGCAACCGCATGGGCCTGCCCGCGGGGGTGCGGCGGACGCCGATCTTCGGCCTCGGCTGCGTGGCGGGGGCTTCGGGCCTCGCTCAAGCCGATGATTACGTGCGCGCCTACCCGGACCGGATCGCGGTGCTGCTCTCGGTCGAGCTGTGCTCGCTGACCTGGCAGCGGCGCGACCTTTCCGTCGCGAACTTTATCGCGACCGGGCTGTTCGGCGACGGCGCGGCGGCCGTAATCGTTGCGGGCGACCAGGTTGCGCTGCCTAAAAAGACCGGTCCCGAGATCGTCGCGTCCGCGCAGAGCTTTTACCGGAACACGGAAGAGGCGATGGGTTGGGACATCGGTGAGGAGGGCTTCAAAATCGTGCTCTCGCCCGAGGTCCCGGCGATCATCCGCGAACACCTGCCGGTCGATCTCGAGCGCTTTCTCGCGGCCAACGGCCTGAAGCGTGAGGACATTACCAGCTGGGTGCTGCACACGGGCGGCCCCAAGGTGCTGGAAGCGATGGCCGACGGCGCGGGCGTGTCGCGGGAAGAGTGCGCGCTCTCGTGGGAGTCGCTGCGCAAGGTGGGGAATCTTTCGTCGGCTTCGGTGCTGTTCGTGCTGGAAGACACGATCGAGCAGCGGCGGCCCGCGCCGGGGAGCTATGGGATTCTGGCGGCGATGGGGCCGGGGTTCTGCTCGCAGCTGGTGCTTCTGCGCTGGTGAAGCGAAAACCGCCTGCGCGGCTGGCGGCCACTTCGTGGCGGGTATTGGTTAGCGTTCTGGCGCTCCCGTTGGTCGCGACCGACGATGCTGATCCCGACCAACGGGAGGGCCACAATCCTATGGACTGCAAGCACAAACGAAAACAAGCCACGAAGTGGCCGCCAGCCGCGCAGGCGGTTTTGCTTTTATCGGCTCTGGATGGGTTTTGAGACGGATTCCAGACCCTTGCCCGCGGCTTCCACCCCGATAGCAAGCTCGCACACAGCTCCCAGGAGCATCAGCGTGGCCCCGACGGCGTAGCCCCAGGCGACATGGCTGCGGTGGCCGGAGGCGATGAGCTCGCCGAAGATCACCGGGGCGGCGACTCCTCCGGCGAGGGTGCCGAGCGCGTAAAAGATCGCGATGGCGAAGGCGCGGATCTCGAGCGGGAAGATCTCGCTGACGGTGAGATAGGCGGCGCTGCCGGCGGACGACGCGACAAAAAAGATCACGGTAAAGCTAATGTCGAGCGTGGTGGCCGTAAACATGCCGTGCACGAACGGGTAGATCACGGCGAGCAGCAGAAGTCCCGCGATCCCGTAGGTGGCGGCGATCATGGGCTTGCGGCCGATGCGGTCGAACAGGTGGCCGAGCAGGATGGGGCCGAGAAAGCTGCCCGCGGCGAAGGGCAGCAGGTGCAAGGGCAGACGCGCGTCAGAAACCCCGTAGAACTGCTTGACGATGAGCCCGTAGGTGAAAAAAATCGCGTTAAAAAAGAACGCCTGCGCGACCATGAGCATGAGCCCCAAGAGCGAGCGCGAGCGATTGTCCACCAGCATGGCGCGGAACACGTCGCTCCACGGGGTGTGATCGCGCACGGCGAGCTTAAGCGGCTGGCCCTCGGGCTCGGGCAGCTGCTTGCCGCTGTTGCGAACGTCGTCCTCGATGGCGCAGGCAATCTGTTCGGCCTGCTTCTCGTGGCCGCGCAGCATGAGCCAGCGGGGGCTTTCCGGGACCCTGAGCCGTAGGATCAGCACTCCGCCGCCCAGCACCGCGGCAACCGAGAACGCCGCGCGCCAGCCGATGTTGGTCCCGATGGCGTGGGTGTTGAGCAGCGCGAACGATGCGAGCGAGCCAAAAATCGCGCCCAGCCAAAAGGTCGCGTTCACCACCAGGTCGATCGTTCCGCGAACCTTACCGGGAATGAGCTCGTCGACCGCGGAGTTGATGGCCGCGTACTCGCCGCCGATGCCGAAGCCGGTGAGCGCGCGGAACAGGGCGAAGCTCCAGAAGTTGAAGGAAATGGCGGTGAGCAGGGTGGCGATGGAGTACGTCGCGAGCGTGACAAGAAACAGTTTGCGGCGTCCGAGGCGGTCGGTGAGGTAGCCGAAAAACAACGCCCCAAGCACGGCACCGGCGAGATAAGTCGTAGCCCCGGCGGTGACCTGCGGGGCGGTGAGACCCAGGCCCTGCTTGTTCTCGAGGATGCCGGCGAGCGAACCGGCGAGCGTGACCTGGAGGCCGTCGAGCAGCCAAGAGGTGCCGAGCGCAATGACGATGCGGATGTGCCAGCGGCTGAACGGGAGCCGGTCGAGCCGGGCCGGCACCATGGTTTCAACTGTGCGCTCTTCCGCTTGCTCCGCTGGGGGCATGGGTTACTGGCCGTCCTTCCGGTTCTTGGGAATGATGCTGATGGAGCCGACCCGCTCGATGACAGCGTACTTGATTCCGCTGAGGTCGCGGATGCCTTGGGAGCGAGCGGTGGCCATCACGTCAGGGTCGTCGATACGCATGCCGTGCATTGCTTCACTCTGCCATTGGCCGTCTTTGAGCAGGACCATGGGCATGCCGTCGATAAACCTGCTCAGGCGTTTGGAACGGGCGCGCAGCCGGGCGGTAAGGCGGTGCATCAGGCCGACCGTCAGGATAGCCCCGACGCAGTTGGTGGCGGATTTGTCATCGCCGACCGTGGACAGGATGATTAGGCCGCCAATAAGGAAGACGATGACAAACTCGAAGGGCGTGAGCTGGCCCCCCGGACGACGCGACAGAAGGCGCACGATCGCGAGGAGAAAGAAGTAGCCGGCGATGGCGTGTAGGACGGTGTACATGGCGTAGCCCTAGGGCATGACGAAAACGTGTGCGGTCAAGGCGTCCTGCGGATGATCGACGGTGCCGCTGCCGAGAAGCCGGACGGTGAACCGGGATCGGCCCAGGGCTGAGGGTTCGAGCGCAAAGGCGACCGAGTTGGGTTTGGGGCTGGACGGGAAGGTATAAGCGACTCCTCCGTCGCCGGTCACTGAGGTAGACGGCTGCGGGCTTATGCGCTGATTTCCGAGCGCCGTGATGACAGAATCACTGACCCAGACCCGGATTGCGCCGTCGCGGACGGCGGAAGGACCGAAATGAAGAGTGATCAGGGATGGGGTGCCAAATCGTTCTACCCATTCATAGTTCATGGCCAAGGCTCCGTCGGGGGTTTGCGTACGCGCCTTGGAAAGCGGCCCGCGCCCGAAGATGCCGATGAGGTCGAGGATGACAAGCAGAGCGAGAAAGATCCAGACGGCTTTCTCGAACTTCCACCAGCGGCGCTGGAACTGGAGATCTTCGCCGACCGCTATGTCATCATTGACCTTCGCAATGGAGTCGTCGACGGGCTTGGTGGAGGTTTCAGTGGCCATACACGCCTATCCTTCGGAAGCGGGAGAAATTGTGATCTCGCCATTGCGTTCGAGCACCGCGTAGGCGACGCCGTCGAGAGAAGTGATGCCTTTATCGCGGGCCGCGGTCATGACGTCTTGCGGGTCGATCAGCATGCCGCGCATTGCCTCCTCATGCCATTCGCCGTGCGCCAGAAGGATGAGCGGCGTGCCGTCGAGAAATTTGGCGATACGCGGGTATTTTTGACGGAGCACGACCAGGAAATAATGCGCGAGGCCAATCGTTATGATTTGGGTGAAGGCATTGGTGAGCGAGCGGTCATCGGCGACGATAAAGGTAAGGGAAAGGCCGCCGATAAAGAAGATAAGCACAAACTCGAAGGGGTTGAGCTGCTTGCCGGGGCGGCGGCCGACGATGCGCACCATGAAGACCAGGAGGAAGTAGCCGAACGCGGCTCGGAGAATCGCGGCCATGGGTTTTTTAGATGCAAAACCGCCTGCGCGGCTGGCGGCCACTTCGTGGCGGGTATAAGGCTTTGCGTGGCCCTCCCGATGGTCGGGATCGAGATTTCTCGCCGACCAACGGGAGG
>CAXTRW010000001.1:50898-70622 GCA_964246765.1 uncultured Acidobacteriaceae bacterium
CCGACGTCTCGTCGCAAATCCACCCACCACTAAAAACCCCCCGCTTTGGGCCCGCCTCCCGCGTAGGGGGTCTTGTTTTTACTCGGCTGCTGAAGGCATCTCTTCGGCTTTGACCTGGGCGACGGTCCAGACGGGGTCGCCGACCTTGAAGCGGGCGAAGCGGCGGACGGTGATATTTTCACCCAGCTTGCCTACTTTTTGCGCGATCATGTCCTTGATCGAGAGCGACTGCTCCTTGATAAAGGGCTGCTCCAGCAGGCAGACTTCTTCATAGAACTTGGTCATCTTGCCTTCGACGATCTTTTCGATCACCGGGGCGGGCTTGCCGGTTTCCGCGGCCTGGGCGCGGTAGATGTCCTTTTCGCGCGCCAGATCGGCTTCCGTGACGTCTTCGCGCCGGATGTAGCGCGGGTCGGTCGCGGCGATGTGCATCGCGATGTCCTTAAGCAGGTCCTGGAAGTCCTCAGTGCGGGCGACGAAGTCCGACTCGCAGTTGACCTCGATCAGCACGCCGATCTTGCCGCCGGCGTGGATGTAGGTGCCGACCGCGCCCTCGTTGGTGCCGCGTGAAGCTTTCTTCGCGGCCGAAGCCATGCCGCGCTTGCGCAGGATCACGAAAGCGTCTTCCATGTTGCCCCTGGCTTCCTGCAGGCTCTTAAGGCAGTCGCCCATGGGCGCGCCTGATTTTTCGCGTAGTTCTTTTACCAGCTTTGCATCGATCTTTTCTGCCGCTGCCGCCACTTCACTACCCTCGTCTGCGCCGCTCGGGCGCTGCTGTTTTTGACTCTAAACGGGCAAAAAGCGTGGAGCCGGAAACCGGACCACGCCCTCGCCTGGAAACGCTTCCCTGCTTAGACGGTGCCTTCGACTGCTTCCGGCTCGGTGATGACGCCGGCGCTTACCGGCGCCTTGCGGATGCCGCCGCCGAGCGCCGACTCGAGGTCGACCTCCTCGATTTCGGTCGCATCGGCTGCGGGCGACGCAGCGCCCGCACCGTCGCCGGAATCTGCCCCCGATTCCAGGCTGCCGTTCTCGAAGGTTGCGGCGGTAAACTGCGCTTCCGGCGCAACGCCGGCGACGTCCATGTACTGCTTATCGGTCGCCATCTGCACACCCTCGATCACGGAGTCCGAAATCTTGGAGGTGAACAGCCGAATCGCGCGCAGGGCATCGTCGTTGCCGGGAATCACGTAGTCGACCACGGTCGGGTCGCAATTGGTATCGACGACCGCGACCACCGGGATGCCGAGTTTGCGGGCTTCCTTCACGGCGATGGCTTCGGCGTTCGAATCGACCACGAAGATCGCGTCGGGCAGGCGCTTCATATTCTTGATGCCGGCCAAGTTGGCCTGAAGGTGCTTGCGCTCGCGCTCGAGCTTGATGACTTCCTTCTTGGTCAGGAGGTCGTAGCGGCCGTCGGTGGCCATCTCGTCCAGTTCCTGGAGCCGCTTTACCGACTTCTGCACTGTGATCCAGTTGGTCAGCAACCCGCCCAGCCAGCGCTGGTTGATGTAGAACATCCCGCAGCGATTCGCTTCCTCGGCGACAGCGTCCTGGGCCTGGCGCTTGGTGCCGACAAACAGGATGACCTTGCCGGTCGCGGTCAGGTCGGTGACGTACTTGGACGCTTCCTTGAACATTTTCAGCGTCTTTTGCAGGTCGATGATGTAGATCCCATTGCGCTCGCCGAAGATGTACTCCTTCATGCGCGGATCCCAACGCTTGGTCTGGTGTCCGAAGTGGACGCCGGCCTCAAGCAGCTCCTTCATGGTGATGTTCGCCAAACAGCCTCCTTGTTAGATTGCATCCCAGACCCCTTTGACCCCGGTCCAGGATTGATTCCCTTATCGGGAGAATCACTTCCGAAATGCCGCCTTGCGACGGGTGGTGCGTTATGCCGAATCTGCCTGCATGACTGCCAGCTCGTTCCCGCTCGGGTCTATGAAGTGAAAGCGGCGTCCGCCCGGGAAGCTGAAAACTTCCTTGCTGATACGTCCACCCGCGCCAAGTACCTTATCGTTGGCGTCTTCGAGGCTATCTACCACGACGACTGCCAACGGAGCCTTCGTTGCCTCGCTCGCATCAGACTGCAACCCGAGGTCGACATCTCCTGTCATCGTGCAGGCATACGCTGGGCCGAAGCTCACCGTATCCCAGCCGAACACCTGCTCATAGAACTGCCGCGAATTCTCTAGTTCACTCGCGGGCAGTTCGACAAAGTTAATGCGCGGCATAGGCACTTAGCGCTTGGAGAACTGGAAGCGCTTGCGAGCGCCCTTTTGCCCGTACTTTTTACGCTCTTTGATGCGGGCATCGCGGGTCAGCAGGCCTTCGGGCTTGAGGGTCGCGCGCAGCTCGGCGTTGAACTCGAGCAGGGCGCGGGCAATGCCCATCTTTACGGCATCAGCCTGGGCGGACACGCCGCCGCCCTTGACGGTGGTCAGCACGTCAAAGGTCCCGCCGAGCTCGGTGAGTGCCAGGGGCCGCTTGGCCGCAATACGCTGCTGCTCGGTGACGAAATAAGCTTCGTGTTCCTTACCGTTAACCTTGAAGCCGCCATTGCCGGGGCGGAGAAACACGCGGGCGATCGCCGACTTGCGGCGCCCCGTTCCGTAATACTGGACCAAATCTGCCATTATGCCGTTCTTCCCTTCCCGAGCCGGGTTTCAATTTCGAGCACCTCGGGCATTTGCGCCTGGTGCGGATGCTTGTCGCCCTTATATACCTTGAGTTTGGTCCCCATCTGGCGGCCCATTTTCGTCTTCGGCAGCATCCCGAACACGGCTTCCTCAATCACTTTTTCCGGCCGGCGCTTGATCAGGCGCAGGAACGACTCTTCGCGCAGGCCGCCCGGAAAGCCCGTGTACCGGCGGTACACCTTTTTCTCGGACTTCAATCCCGTTAGGCGCACCTTTTCGGCATTCAGCACGATGACGTGGTCGCCCATATCGATATAGGGCACGTACTTGGGGTTGCGCTTGCCGGCCAGGATGCTGGCCGCTTCGGTCGCCAGGCGCCCCAGAGTTTCGCCGCTGGCGTCCACCACAAACCACTTGCGGTTGATCTCCAGCGCGCTCGGAATAAACGTCGACATGCTCAAACTCTCCTCTTATGCCGCGGACCAACCGCAGCAAAAAACTTAAAACGCTCAGAAACCGCGTAAAACCCCAAAATGTCGGCTGAACGGGCTCGTGATCGCCTGGGCGTCCGGCAAGCGGACGCGGAACCGCGCAAGACCTTTAGATTAGGCTATGCTTCGGTCCCGCGTCAATCGGCTTGGGCTTTTCAAACAGCGATCGGGATCAGAAGAGGCTCGATCGGCGGCTGCGGCTTGATCTCCGGCATGGTGACATCAAGTGCCCGGCCCGCGGCCAGCTCGGAAAGCACGTGGTTCGCCGTATCTTCCGTCCGGGTAGACGCGATGTGGAGCTTACGGACGGCGAGCATGGTGACAACCGACATGAGATACCGGTTTTTCATCTGTAAATTTGCCGCATAAACCAGCTGTGAGCGCATTGTTCCTCTTTCCGAGGGAGTTGCAGCTGGTTTGCCAGGCCGGCCGAAGTTATGTCCCTGCCCTTATCCTACCCTGCCGCCGCGCGCCTCCGGGCTGGACCCAAGCCCGATTCCCAAAATGGTTCACTCCTCGGAGCCGAGTTGCTGGGCAAAGGTGGGCCTGTATTTCTCGCGCGCGAGCGGTTTATCCGGGATCACTCGCGAAGATTTCGGCTGCCCGACGCGCGTCCGCGCGTTCCGCTTGACGGACAGCACCGCGCTGAACCGCCGCTTCTGGTTTTTCGATCCCGTCCGCTTCTTCATCGCCCCGCCCTCATGCTTGATAATGAAGCTTCCAACGCGGCGAGGGATGAAAAACATGGAAGAACGAGACTTTTTCGACGAAAAACCGGAACAGCGGACCCATACGCTCACCTGTCCGCACTGCGGCAACCCGGACGAGTACCAGCTGGGCTGGCTGGTGCGACGCAAAAAAGCCCAACTGGGCCGCGGCGCCGATGAGCGCGACCGGGCACGGTTCGCCAAGGCGCAGTCCTACATGGTTCGCAAGGACGACCTGGCGGCCTGCAAGAACATCCGCTGCCGCAAGCGCTTCGATGTGGCCGGGGTGCAGTCGGTCGCGTTTCTATAAGGGGGTGCCCCAAAAAAAACAGCGCGGGCGGGCAACTATTTGCAGCCTGCTGTTCCGCCCAGCATCCTATAGCCGGTTTTGATTCAATTTTCAGACCCGAACGAGCCTGAAAGGTTTCCGGTGACCCTCTCCGCACGATCTCTGCTGTCCTCGGCGCTCGCCCTCAGCCTTCTCGTCCCCTTAGCGGCCTGCGCACGCAAACAAGCCGCTGCGGGCGGCGGCTTTGCACTGCCCCCGGGCGGCCTGCCGGTGCAAACCGAAACCGTGGGCGACTCCCCCGTACCGCTCAGCGATACCTACGTCGCCACGATCAAGAGCCGACGCTCGGCGAACATCAACCCGCAGGTCGACGGCAACCTGACCAATATCGAGGTCCACTCCGGCCAGCGCGTCACCAAGGGCCAGGCGCTGATGGAAATCGACCCTAATAAGCAGGAAGCCACCCTTCAGTCGGCAGCCGCGACCGAGCAGCAGAAGCTGGCGGTGTACCAATACAACCAGGGTGAAGTGGACCGGCAGAGGAAGCTGTTCGAGGCCGGCATCACCAGTCGCGACGCCTATGACCAGGCGCTGCAGGCCTTCCGCAACTCCAAAGCCGACTACGAATCCACGGTCGCGACCACGTCCACGCAAAAGCGCCAGCTGGGCTACTACCACCTCACCGCGCCCTTCGACGGGACCGTCGGAGACATCCCGGTTCACATCGGCGATTACGTGTCCGCGACGACCCTGCTGACCACCTTGGACGCGAACACCGACCTTGAAGCCTACATCTACATCCCGACCGAGCGCGCCGCCGAGCTGCGGACGGGTCTGCCGGTCAGCATCCTGGACGCGGCCGGCAACCCGGTTGAGAACACGCATGTGGATTTCCTGTCGCCGCAGGTGGACAACGGCTTGCAGGGAATCCTGGTCAAGGCGCCGGTTTCCTCCTCGACCCGGGACAAGCTGCGCAACCAGCAACTGGTGAAAGCGCGCGTCACCTGGTCGAGCAAATCGATGGCCACCGTGCCGGTTCTCGCGGTCACCCGTCTGGGCAGCCAGGCTTTTGTTTATGTCGCGCAGAACGCGGGCGCGGGCAAATACATCGCCCACCAAAAACCGGTCCAGCTCGGCGACACTGTAGGGGACAACTACGCCGTGGAAGGCGGGCTCGCTCCGGGAGAGAAGGTAATCCTATCGGGGCTCGCGATTTTGCAGGACGGCATGCCCGTCCACCCGCTCGGCTAGATGGGGCGTGAACAAGTGAAAGGACACTTCCGTGGTTGACTTTTTTATCCGGCGTCCGGTGTTCGCCTCGGTTTGCGCGCTGCTCATCATCCTCGCCGGCGCGGTGTGCATCCCCACGCTGCCCATCTCCCAGTACCCGCAGCTCGCGCCGCCCCAGGTCACGGTTACCAGCAATTACGTCGGCGCCAACTCCCAGGTGGTCGAGTCGGCGGTGACCCGGCCGCTTGAGGAAGCCATCAACGGCGTGCCGGGCATGCAGTACATCTCCTCGACCAGCGCGAGCGACGGCACCAGCGCGATTACCACCACCTTCCAGACCGGCTATGACCTGGACATCGCCGCGGTGGACGTGCAGAATCGCGTGTCTTCCGCCACGGGCCAGCTGCCGGCGGAGGTAAACCAGGGCGGCATCACGATCAACAAGGCAAATTCGAACTTCGTATTCGCCGCCGCGGTGTATTCGCCAGACGGCCGCTACGACAGCCTGTTTATCTCAAACTACCTTGACGTGTATGTGAAGGACGCGCTCAAGCGCATCCAGGGTGTGGGCGACGTCACGATCTTCGGCGAGCGCAAGTACGCGATGCGCATCTGGGTAGATCCGCCCAAGCTGGCCGCCCGCAACCTAACCGCGACCGACGTGCTCAACGCGGTGCAGGAGCAGAACGTCGAGGTGCCTGCGGGTCAGCTGGGGCAGCCGCCGAACAACTCTAATCAGTCCTTCCAGATCACCGTCAACGCGATCGGCCGTCTCTCCACGCCGCAGCAGTTTGATGACATTGTGGTCAAGAGCACGCCGAACGGGATCGTGCGCTTGTCTGATGTGGGCCATGCGGAGCTGGGCGCGGAAACCTACGCTTCCGACCTGAAGTTTTCCGGCATCTCGGCGATCGGCTTCGGCGTGCAGCAGCTTTCAAACGCGAACGCGCTGGAGGTGGACAAGCAGGGCAAAGCGGCGCTCGCCGAGCTCGCGAAGAGCTTCCCGCCGGGGCTGAAGTATGTAGTCGCCTTTGACACCACAACCGTGGTCGGGCAAGGCATTCACGACGTAGTTCAAACACTGCTCGAAGCGGTTGTGATCGTCATCGCAGTGATTTTTTTCTTCCTCCAGGACTGGCGCGCGGTCATTATCCCGGCAGTCACGATCCCGGTTTCGCTGGTCGGCACCTTTGCCTTCCTTAAGATCTTCGGCTTTTCCATCAATACCCTTACGCTTTTCGGCATCACGCTGGCTACGGGGCTGGTGGTCGACGACGCAATCGTGGTCATCGAAAACGTCCAGCGCCACATTTCAGAGGGCATCGCGGACGCGCACGAGGCGACCTCCATTGCAATGAGCGAGGTGACGAGCGCTGTAATCGCCACTTCGCTGGTACTCATCTCGGTATTTATTCCGGTGTCGTTTTTTCCCGGCACCACAGGTCTGCTCTACAAGCAGTTTTCGCTGACCATCGCGTTTTCGATTGCCATTTCCGCCTTCAACGCGCTCACGCTTTCGCCCGCGCTGGCCGCTCTGCTCTTGCGCAAGGAAGAGCACAAGCACGGCATCCTGGGGGCGATCGATACAGGCATCCGCAAAACCAGCCGCGGCTACGCGCGGGTCATTACCGGCGTGGTCCGCTGGCGCTGGGTCATGCTTGCGCTGTTTATCGCGGGATTGGTCGCGACGGTGCTGGTGTACCAGGCCGTACCCACCGCGTTTGTGCCCCAGGAAGACCAGGGCTACCTGATCGTCCAGGTCCAGTCTCCCCAGGGAGCGTCGCTTGCCTACACAGAATCCGTGCAGGCGCGCCTGGCGCAGGCGCTTTCGCACGAGCACGACATTTTCGGGTCGTTTTCCGTGTCGGGTTTCTCGTTCAGCGGCAACGCCCCGAACTACGGGCTGACATTTCTGCCGCTCCAGCCGATCACCAAGCGTACCGGCCCCAACGACTCCGCGGCCGCGATCCTGGCCCGCATCCGCCCGCAATGCCTCATGATCCCCGGCGCGCTGGTGATCCCGTTCGAGCCGCCGGCGATCTCGGGCATCGGCTCGTTTGGCGGCTTCCAGTTTGAGCTGCAGGACCAGGGCCGAAACACGCTCCAGGACCTCGACCGCGTGGCCCACACCATCGTTGCGAAAGGCAACGCGAGCGGGCAGCTGGTGGGCCTGTTTACCGCCTTCCGCTCGAACGACCCGCAGATTCTGGTCTCGATCGACCGCGAAAAGGCCAAGTCGCTCGGGGTTCCATTCTCGGAAATCTCAAACGCCCTGAGCATGTACATGGGCTCGACGTACATCAATAATTTCGATTTTAACAACCGCTCCTACCGGGTGTATGCGCAGGCCGACCAGCAGTATCGGCGCACCGCGGCCGACATCCGCCAGTTCTATGTGCGCTCCGCCACGGGCCAGCTGATTCCGCTGCAGAACTTCGCGACGCTCGATCAAACCTCGGCGCCCTCGGTCATCACTCACTACAACCTGTTCCGCTCGGCGGAGATCGACGGCTCGGCCGCGCCGGGGCTTAGCTCGAGCCAGGGCCTCGAAGCCATGCAGAACATCGCGCAGCAGAACATGATGCAGGGTATGAGCTACAGCTGGACCGGCCTCGCGCTTCAAGAAATCGAGTCCGCGGGCAAGACGATCATCATCTTCGCGCTCGGCATCCTGGTCGTGTATCTCACGCTTTCGGCGCAGTATGAGAGCTTCGCGCTGCCGTTTATTATCCTGCTCGCGGTGCCCATGGCCGTGTTGGGCGCGCTGCTGGCGCAGTCCATGCGCGGGCTGCCGAACGATGTGTACTGCCAGATCGGCCTCGTGATGCTGATCGGGTTGTCGGCCAAGAACTCCATCCTGATCGTCGAGTTCGCCGAGCAGCTGCGGCGCGCCGGACGCTCCATTGTGGACGCGGCGATTGAGTCCGCGGAGCTGCGGCTGCGTCCCATTCTGATGACCTCGTTTGCGTTTATCCTCGGCGTGATGCCGCTGGTGTTCGCGAACGGGGCGGGCGAAAACGGACGCCACTCAGTCGGGACCAGCATCGTCGGCGGCATGCTCTTGTCCACCATCCTCAACCTCTTCTTTATCCCGGTGCTGTACGTGATTCTGCAAACTCTGCTGGGCGCGGGAGGCCGGGGCAGCAAGCCGCATGTGGAAGGCAAATCCGTGCACCAGACAGTCGCCACCGAAGAGCAGCGCCAGCTCGAACCTACCTTCCGCCACTCCACGCCCAATGCCTGACGCGCGCCGGACCGCGCTGGTGCTGGGCGGCGGCGGCCCCCTGGGCCTCGTGTGGATGGCGGAAATGCTGCTCGGCTGGGCCGAATCGTGGGTCGCGCGCGCGCCCGCTCCGCTCGCGCCCTTTCTTGCCGGCCGCATCGTCGGCACCTCCGCGGGAGCGATCCTGGGCGCATCGCTCGCCCTGCACGGCTCGCTCGAAGAGATGTCCAAGCAGCAAGCGGAGACCTCAGGCCCCGCAAACATTCGCCGGCTGGCGCTGGTGCGCTTCCTTTTTGCCTACTTCCGCGCCCGTCTCTTCACCCGCGGCACAGACGGTTTCCGCCGGTCTCTGGGCGCGAGCGCCCTGCGCGCGGCGGTTCCCGGCGAGGCTGAGTGGGTCGCGATGATCGCACGCATGTACCCGGAAGGCGCCGCGTGGCCATCTGAAACCGACTTCCAGGCCACGGTAATCGATGCCCGAACGGCCGAGTTCTTCAGCTGGGACCGCGGTTCGGGCGTTGGGCTGCCGGTAGCCGTGGCGGCGAGTTGCGCCATGCCCTGCACCCTGCCGCTGGTCCACGCGCACGGCCGCGCCTGGATGGACGGCGGGATCGGCTCGACCACGAATGCCGCGCTGGCCGCCGGTTGTGAACGGGTGCTCATCCTGGATCCGCTCGGCCGCTCCTCCGGCCCCGAGTCGCAGGTCGGGCAAGAGCGTCGGGCGCTGGAGGCAAGCGGCAGCCGGGCGCTCGTGTACCAGCCGGACCCGGCCGCTGCCCGGGCTATCGGAAGAAACTTCTTCGACATGCGGCGCCGCTCGCGTGTCGCCGCTGCGGCCCGCGCACAGGCGCAAGCGACGGCGGAGCAGACCTGGGCTTTGGTCCACGGCGGGTAAATCCGATCCCCGCATGTTGCAGCGAAGCTGTGAGATACTTACGGTGCCTCGCAACTGAGCCGGGATGGCGGAACTGGCAGACGCAGCGGACTCAAAATCCGCCGGGCTCCGGCCCGTGGGGGTTCGACCCCCCCTCCCGGCACCACTGATTCCAAAAGCATTAGCTACGAGTCGATTCTTCGCGGAAGGACGACGGTTTTGCCGGCGCCAGTGCTGGTGCCGCTTGCCTTTCTACTTCTTGCTCCTTGCGGCCGCAAACGCGCGCCCGCCGCCCGGCCGAGCAAGCTGGTCCATGTGTCGCCCACGCCGGCAGGCTCGATTTCAAGCGCTATCGCACTCTGCCTGCCTCGTTCTCAAGAACCACGTCTGAAAACACAACGCTGTCCACCGTCGCCGGCAAATGGGAGCAGAAGCCGATGCCGGCGTAAAAGGGTCCCGTGAAATTGACGTGGATCGGCGGCCCGAACTGGTGCAAAGGCTCGTCTTTGAGCGCGATGAAGATAGCAATTTGATCGCCCCGCTTCTCGATCCCGATGCGCCGCGCCTTCAGCCGCGCCAGCATACCGCCGAACCGGAACTGTTCGTCGCTCATCATCGCGTTGGTTTGGGTGCGCTCAGCTAAATGAATCAACCCGCCGCCGTGCTGGCCGACCACCGCTTCCACGCTATCGTCGTCCAGCGTCTGGCGCAGGACCAGCACCGCCTTCCGATCGTCGTAGCCGTCGGGGTTCGGGAAACTGGCGTCCGCCGCCAGCGAGATATCGCCCGACATCTTCTTCCAGACAAACCGGAACTCGTCCCGGTTGTACCAGATGTTGTACCCGGCGGAGCGGACGGTGTATTGCCGCGTGCTCGGGTCGTAGGAGGACGAGCCGGGCACAACCGCGCTCCCCACGTCGGACTGGCCCTCGAAGACGCCGAGGGAAGCGAACTCGGTTGTGGTTTTGCGGTGAAAGCCGTCCGGAGGCGGCGTCTGCTTGTGCGTGAGCGAGCCGGGCAGCGCCCAGTCCGGCACTTGCGGCGTTTGCGCCTCGCTGCCCAGCAGGGCGGCGCCCAGTAGCAGCGTGACATTCCATCGACCCACAGCGGGCTTCTCCTTGAAACTAAGGCAGCGGTTCGTAACTGACGTAGGCGAAGCGCTCGGAGTCCGGCGACCAGGAGTTGACATTTATCGTGCCCTGCCCTCCCGTGAGCGTCGCCAAGGTTTTCGGGGTTTTGCCAACGCCGCCATGGTCGATAGGGACCAGGCGCAGGCTCACCTGCGCGTCGCGTGGGCCATGGGTGCGCGTACCCGCGGGATACGTGATGTAGACCAGCTTTCGGCCATCGGGAGCGACATGGGGAAACCAGTCTTCTTCGCTGTCGCTCACGACCATGGCAGCCTGCTTATCGGCCACGCCCGGGCTGCGCGCGGGAAAGCGCCAGATAGCCTCCTTACCGGAACGGTCGGAGTTGATATAGATCCACTTGCCATCGGGCGAGTAGTCGGGACCGTCGTCATGGTGCGGGTCTGCCGTGAGTTCGGTTTCCGCCCCGCCGGCCGCCGGCATGCGATAGATGTCGAACTGACCGCTCCCGTTCCTCTGCGCGACAAAAGCCAGCGTCTTACCGTCGGGCGACCAGCCATGGAAATAGCTCGGGGTTGCGGTCGTCATCTGTTTAGGGTTCGCCCCATCGGCCCCGGCCACAAACACCTCCGACCCGTGACTCGATGGGGTCGATGCCGAAAAAGCGAGCCTCGCGCCGTCTGGAGACAGCGACTTGTCGTTGTTGCAATCGAGCATGGAGGGCACCGCCAGCTTTTGCGGCGTCACCTTCGCTGAACCGTTCAGGACGAGCTTGTAGATAGCGCCCCCGTGGTTCAGGATGAGGTACTTGCCATCCGGCGACCAGTTCGGCGCCTCCCACACTGAGGCGTCGGTAAACACCTCATGGGAGCTCCCGTCTTCCAAGCTGTAAATATAAATATGGCTGCGCAAGTGCTCGGGGGGCTGCTGCGCGAAGCAGCCGGCTCCGCAAACAACGGCGCAAACGACGGGCAGAACGAATCGTGACGCGAGCAAATATGGTTCCTCTTTCGGCTACGGAGCGCTGCCCACAATTCTAGAACGAGTCCTTGGAAGCTGAATGGAAGTGCACGGGCGTTCGCCCATTCGGCGATGCGGCCGAGGTTTGGCCGAGTAAGCACGCTTGCGAACTGTCCAAGAACGAACACCGTTTGCCGGAATCGGACACTCGCAAAGGCAAGCCGCTGAGTAACTGACGCAGAATGACCCAGTTACACTTGCCAACTTTGGTCAGTCCGGCGCGGCAAACGGCGGCGGCCGGAGAAGTACCGCGTCCAGCACGGCGAACAGCGCGGTCAGCGCGCCGATCCCGAGCGCAAGCGTGAGGAAAGCGGTACAGGCAAATCCCGGCGAGTGCCCGATACGGCGGAGGGCGAAACACAAGTTCGCCCCCAGCTTTCTGAGCCGCGTCGCTCGCCACACCTCGCGGCTTTGCTCGTTTGCGACCACCGAATTGCCAAACGCCACCCGCGCGGCGCGCCGGGCCTTCTCGGGACCCCAGTCCCTCGGCCATCAGAGCGGCTGTTTTCTCGTCGAGGCGCTGCGCGATCTCGTCGGCAAGGTCGCGCTCCATACTGCGGAGTTTCCGGAACCAGCGCATTCGTCCCTCATAAGGTTTGATCAGTGCCAGTAACAGCTGAAGTCCTTTCAACAGCTGCTCAAAGCGCGATGCTTCCTGCTCCAGCCGCTTTTCGCCCGCCGGGGTGATGCGGTACACGCGGATGCGGCGCTGCGCGGGGGAAAGCTCCCACTCCCCCTCCACGAAGCCACCCTTGAGCAGCCGCTGCAGCGCCGGGTAGAGCGAGCCCTCCTCGACCTGCAACAGGCTCTCCGAGCGTTGCTGAACGTGCTGCACCAGCGCATAGCCGTGCATGGGCCGCCAGGTGAGCGTCTGGAGCACTATTATCTCCAGGGCTCCATGGAAAAACATCGCGTTGTCGGGAAATTTTCTGGTCGGTATCTCTGGCCTGCTCGCTCTCTACCTAGAGCAGAATAGACCCAGAGTTCCGCACAATTTTTGCTCGGCCCGGTTTCGCCGCCCGGGCTTCACAGATGGGTCCGGAAAGCAGTACGCCGCAGAAGCCTGCTGCGTACGGGTCGTTTACTTCTGAGGAGCGTTGGCTTTGATGGCCTTGTAGATGGCGAGCTCGCGGGCAGCCTCGGCGGGCTGTCCGTCCTTGCGGTAGGCGTTTTGCAGCTGGTAGTGGATGTCGTACTTGTCCGGCTCCGCTCGGGCGGCGGATTCGAGGTGCGCGATGGCGTTTTTCCAGTCGCCCTGCTCGGCCAGCAGCTTGCCCAGCTCGTACTGCGCCTGCCCGTGGGCAGGCTGCTCCTGGACCACCGAGGCGAGAACGGTTTGCGCTTCGGCTTTTTGCGAGGTGGCGATCAAAGCGTAGGCATAGGCAAACTGCACGTCCGGGTCGTCGGGGGTGAGGGCCAGCTGTCGGCGCAGCTCCGGGAGAGCTTCGGCGGGACGGCTCAGATGGATCAACGACACCCCGATGCTGAAGTGCACCTTCGCGAGCGCCGGGTCCTCCGCACTGGCCTTCCTCAAACACGCGACCGCGTGCTCGTAGTTTTCGGTCTGGTCGTAGACCTGGCAGACCAGCGCCAGCTCCTCAGGCGGCAGTTTGCGCTCGGAAAGCTGGTCCAGAATTGCGTTCGCCTTTTGCGGTTCCGGGATGTGGGCGAGCGAAAACGCCCAGGCGTAGGCGGCGTGGGAGTCCTGCATGGCAGCGCCGGCAGCGGGCGCGAAAGCTTCGGCCGCTTGGGGGAACTGCTTGAGCGAAAACAGCGATAGCCCCAGGAGCACATGCGCCTGCGCGTCCCCGGGCGTTGCCTCGACGACCGAGCGGAACGCGTCGGCGCTGTCCTCAAATTTGCCGAGCCGGAAAGCGGCGAGACCCAGGTTGCGCACGGCGCCCGGCACGGTCGGATCCCAGTGGTTCGCGGCCTGAAACAGCAGAAAAGCGCCCTGGTAGTCGCCTTGTTGACGGGTGACCGCGGTTCCCCAATCGTTGTACGCGGTGGCGAGGGTGCGGCGCAGCCTTCCTTCGGCGGCCAGCGACGAAGCCGGTTCCGCGCCGGTTCCGGCGTGAGTTTCGGCGGCCAGACTGCCCAGCGAGAGCGAACGCGCGCGCGCATTATTCGGCTCCCCTTGCGAGATTTCGCTCGCTAGGGATTTGCCGGAATCGACGTCGCCGGACGCGATCAGCTCGGCGGCCAAGTCCAGCTGCGCCCGGGACGCGGGCTCGGCGGCGAGCGAGCTCTTGTACAGCTGGATGGAGTCGGCGCGGTCGCCGGAAGCCGCCCGTATCGCCGCCAGTTGCGCGAGCGCCTCGGCCACAACACCGCGGCAGGCGTCGATCATCGCCGCGGCGTCGCCTGAGGCCTCTGCGGCATGTTCACGGTCGACCAGGGTTTGGAGCGGCTGCGAAGCGCTCGCGCGGCTCTGGACGGTTGCAAAGGAAGCCTGGGAGGCGAGCAGCAGAACGCAAGCCGCAGTGGTTCGGAGCGGGAGGCAGCAGCCGGAAAACAGGGCGCGTCCGGCCTTGTTTTTGAGACGCGGGAGAAATGGGAGGGGAGTAGGCACTGAGTATATCCGAGTGGAGTGACAGGCACAGAGTAAACAAACAGGGCCGGCCGAGGCCAGCCCTGTGTTGTCCGAAGTTTGAAGCGTTGGGTTAGAAGTTGAAGTGGAGGGTGTACTGAATCTGGCGCGATGCATTGCCGCCGATCAGCGCATTGGAGGTGCCGAAGTTCGCCTGTGCGGTTTGCGCCGTGATCACGCTATTGTTGACGCTGCAGGGTTGGTAGCCTGCCGCCGACGGCGCGCCGCAGTTGACGTTCTGGAACGGGGTGAACTGACCGCTGCTCGGATTGAAGTTGGCGTGATTGAAGATGTCAAAGAAGTCGAGACGGAACTGCATCGTCACTCGTTCCTTGATCAGCCAGTTCTTGTCCACCGAGAAATCGGTGTTGACGAAGTTCGGTCCGCCGCAGTACCCGCGAGGAGCCGTGTTGCCCGGAATCGTGCCGATCTGATAGCCGATTAGGGTGAAGGCGTTCGGGTTGACGATCTGGGACCCGTGCCGGTTGTCGGTGCAGCTCTGGTTGGGAACCATCAAAGGACGCTGGGGCGCGGTGAACCCGGTCTGCGCCAGCGCATTCAGGGCGCCCGCGGTCGGCGTCACCAAAGCTCCGTTCACAATGTACGGGGTAGGATTTTTGACGACGTTTGCGGTGTTTTCCGAGACGCCCTGGTAGACCGTGAACGAGTTACCGTTCGCCGCGGTGGTGATGCCGCTCAACTCCCAGCCTCCCAGGCCGCCTTCGACCAGCTTAGAGTGACCCCGCAGCGAGGGCAGGTCGTAGATGGCGTTGGCTACAAAGTTGTTAGGCCGATTGGTGTCGCCGTTGCCGCGATCCAGCCGCGGATCGGGGTAGTAAGTGCGGGATTGCGCGCCCAGGCCGCCGCCCGAGTCGTCCAGGATGATGTCCGAGATGCTGTGGGACCAGGTATACGCAGCCAGGAATTGCAGGTTGCGGATGCGGGTCTTGACCAAGGTTTGCAGCGCCTCATAGCTCGAGTTCCCGTCGTGCGTCCACCAGGTCAGAGTGTTGTAGTTGGAATAAGGCCGCAAGGCGGTTTGCGCCGATCCGTTGAGGAAGGAGGCGGCAAGCCAGTTCTGCTGCGGGATCTGGTTGATGTCGTACGACGAGGTAAGGTGGGTCCCCTTGTTGCCGACGTAGCTGATCGAGAACAGGGAGTTCGCGCCGACAGCCTGCTGTACGGTCCCGTTCCACTGCCACGAGTAGGGCACCGTATCGCGGCTGTCATAGCCGCCCGCGGGGCTGGCTGTGCCGCCGGCAAGACTCGCCGGCGTGGCCCCGCCGACGGTGCGCGCATAGTTGCTCTGGTTGAGGGCGAACGGCGCGTTCGAAACCAGCGTGTAACGCGAAACGCGCTCACGCTGGAAGAACTCGCCGCCGGCCGCGCTGACCACGGTTTGCCCATTGCCGAACAGGTCGTAGTTCAGACCCACTCGCGGAGCGAACTGGTGATAGTTCACGTTTTGGAGGTACTTATTCGGCCCGACGACTCCGGAGCTGAAGGCCGTGCCGAACTGGCGGTTGGACGCGCCGCAAGGATCCGTTCCCTTGACGATCCAGAGGCCGTTGCAGGCGTCGCTGGCCGGCAACGCCGGGTTATAAAGCGATGGCTGGAAGCTGGTCTCCTGCCCGCTGGGCTGGTACGTGGGAGGCAACAGGGAGTAGCGCACGCCGGCGTTGACCGTGAAGCGCGGCGTCACCTTGACGGTGTCGGTGACATAGGCCTCATAATCGCGCCACCGCAGCTGCGCGCGCACGTTGGTCGACACTTCCGAGAAGTAGAGCAGGTTGTTGGGCGTGAGGAAGTTCGCGAGATTGTTGCCGGTCTTCACGCCGCCCGGCGCCACGGACGAGTCGCCTGTGCCGATGTTCGGGCGCTCCGAGCTGGCCGGGCCCGTGTCCTCGTCCTTGCCGTCCCAATCGAGCAGTACGCCGAACTGTACGGTGTTGCGGCTGAAGGTCTTGGTCGCGTCATCCTGCGCGCTGTACAGGTTGAGCTGGTTCTGCCAGGGCGCGATCAGCGAAGTTGTATTGCCGCTGCCGTACACGCCGAGGTTCACCTGAGCTACGCCCGTCTTCGAAAGCTTGTCGGTCTCAGGGTAAAGGCTCGGCACCGCGCTCGTGACGGCGGCCAGCAATCCGGGATTGGTGCCCCCGGCGGTGATAACGATGCGATTGTTGGAGTATTGGAAGGACGCGTTGTTGACCAGCGAGTTGCTGATAGTCGAGGTCAGGCGGCCCATGATGGACTTCGACGGCTGGGCCCAGCTGCTGTTCAGAGCCGGAAACGGATCGTCTCCCCAGTAGCCGGCGTTGTAGGCCGGATTGCTCCAGGTGTCCTGGGTGTAGCGGCCCATGATCACGTTGCGGGGCGTCAGATTGTAGTCGCCGCGGACGTTTTCCTCACGCCAGTACAGGCCGGTCGGCAAGGAAACCGACCAGTTGTGGCCCTGGCTGTCGAGCGAGGTGCGGGTCGGCGCCGGGTACAGCTGCATCACGGTAGCTGCCGCGGGATCCACCGCGTTCAGCTTGTAAGGGTTGCCGGGGGCTTGCAAGGCCGCCGGGATCTGCGGCAGCGGCGCGGCGCAGGAGGGGTTCGAGAAGTCGCCGCCCAGCTCGGCCGCGGTCGGCACGCAGGCGCTCACCGTGCGTCCGCGAATTTCGTGGTTCCATTCTTCGCTGAAAAAGAAAAACAGCTTGTCCTTCTTGACCGGGCCGCCGATCGAGTAGCCCCAGTCATTGCGGCGCAGCTTATCCTTGCCGCTTTCGGGCTTCGTCGGGCTGGCGTTCTGGCGGGCGAAATAGGTGTACGCGTCGAGCGCATCATTGCGGCCGTCATAGAAGGCGCTGCCGTGAAACTGGTTGGTGCCGCTGCGGGTGACGATGCTGATGATCGCGCCGGAAGCCTGGCCGTACTGCGCGCCGTAACTGTTGGTCAGCATTTTGAACTCGGCGATGGCCTCGTTCGACGGGTAGATCAGGATGGTGCGGTTCGAGCCGACGTCGTTGTTGTTGACGCCGTCGATCAGGAACAGGTTGTTGGTCGTCGGATTGCCGTTCACCGACATATCCACGCCGCCCTGGAGGCCTTTGTTCTTGGTATCGAAGCTGTTGGCGGCCGAAACGCCGGGCTGCAACTGCGTCAGCTCCACAAAGCTGCGACCGTTCAAGGGCAGCTGCTTGACTTGCGTCCCGTCGATGACCTGCCCCAGCGAGGCATCATCCGTCTGCACGTTGACGTTGCTGTCCTGCACCGTGACCTGCTCGCTGGCAGAACCGACCTGAAGCTGCACGTTGACCGTGTTGGTGGTCGCGACGTCCACCGTGATGTTGTTGGTGGTCGAAGCTTTGAAGCCTGGGGCGTTGACGGCGACGACATACATGCCCGGCTGCAGCTGCGGCATCGAGTATTCGCCCTTGGAGTTCGTGGTGGTGGTGCGCTCGAAACCCGTGGCGGGGGCGGTGATAACCACCGGCGTGTTCGGAACCGCCGCGCCGGAGGTGTCGGTGACGACGCCGGCGATGGCTCCCACGGTTTGCTGTGCGTAAATGGGTGCCGCAGCCAGGCCCGCAAGACACACCGGGGCGATCAGCCGCAAATATCTGTTACTCATGAAGCCTCCAAAGATACCGCAATCGAAAAAACTCTTACCTGTACAGCACTGCTTCCGAAAACGCTGTGACCCAATCGGGGGAGAAACTCCGTTCAGGCGATACGCTGCTCGACATCGGGCAGAGCGCGCCTGTAACGGTGCATGTATACAGGAACGGGAAAAGCAATGTCCACAGAAATTGTGAATATCCATACGGAAGTAATCAAAATAGCCATCTAAATGCTTGCCGACTGAGCTTTCAGGGCTGAAATCTGGAGAATTCGTCCCAAAACAGGACCGGTCCGTGGGAAACTCCGCCTACCGTGGCGCCCGGGGCACAATCGCCGCGCGCTCCACCACGCCGGACCCTTCCAGCACCGAGTAAAAGCGATCTGCGGCCAAATCGGTCAGCCGGTCGACGTGGCCGGACGGCCAGCGAATCTCCACATCGTCGATCTTCGCCGCCCGGCCCAACCCGAAGTGCAACCGGAGGTCGTTTTGCGACAGGTAGCTGCCCCCGCTGCGGACCTCGTCGGTCTGGGTCATCCCACCAGCGGACAGGGTCGCGCGCGCGCCGATCGCGAGCCGGTTGCTCTTGGTTCCGGCCAATTCGAATGAAACCCAGTGACGGCCGGCGACGCCCGAATTGTGAAGGATGAGCGGGGCGCCGTCTAGGTCTCCCACGACGACGTCGACGTTTCCGTCGTTGTCGAGGTCTGCCACGGCCAGCCCGCGACCGACCCGCGGCGTCTCCAAAGCGGGGCCCGCGAGCCGGCTCCCATCGCAGAAAGTGCTGTCGCTCTTGTTCATAAACAGGCTGCCGGGTTGCCGATAGCGCGCCCCCGAGGGCAGGTCGTCCACCTGCGGGTACACCTGCCCGTTCACCGCGATCAGGTCCTCCCAGCCGTCGTTGTCCAGGTCGACGAACGCGTCTCCCCACTTCACAGACGGCAGCGAGGCGAGGGCCACGCCGGCATCGTAGGAAACGTCGTCGAACTGATACTTGCCGTCGTTCTTGTATAGGGTGTTGTTTTCGTCCGCAAAGTTGGTCACGTAGATGGAGAAGCGGCCCGTGTGGTTGTAATCCGCGACCGCGAGCCCCATAGAGCCTTGTTCCGAACCGTCGCCGCTGACCGCGGTCCCGGACTCAAAGCTGACATCAGTAAACGCGCCGTGGCCGTCGTTGCGGTACAGGTAGTTGGGCGTCGAATCGTTGGCAATATAGATATCCGGGCGCCCGGTGTTGCCCAGGTCCGACCAAATGACGCCCAGGCCGAAGTAGCCGGGCTTGTCGCTCACGCCCGCTTTGGCCGAAACGTCGGTAAACGTGCCGTCGCCGTTGTTGTGGAACAGGAAATCGCCGCCGCCCTTCAGGCCCCGCGGCCCGCACTGCACCGCGATGCCCCGGTACTTGCACGTGGGCGCGCTGCCGAAGGCCGGCAGGTCGGTCAGCTTGAAGTCGACGTAGCCCGTGACCATCAGGTCGAGCAGGCCGTCGCCGTCGTAGTCGCCGAAGGCCGCGCCGGTGGACCAGTGCCCCGCCGTGACGCCCGCCTGTGATGCCACATTGGTAAACGTGCCGTCGCCATTGTTGCGGTACAGCGCGTTGCCGCCCAGGGTGGTGACGTACAGGTCGGGCCAGCCGTCGTTATTGTAGTCGCCCACCGCGCCCCCCATGGCAAAACCGGGCGAGCCGACCCCGGCCTTATCGGTCACGTCGGTAAAGGTGCCGTCGCGGTTGTTATGGAAGAGCGCGCTGCGGGCGCCCTGGCCTTTCAGCGCCATGTCCACGGTCGGCGCGTTGGGGAAGTACAGATCGGGCCAGCCGTCCCGGTCGTAGTCAATCACGACCACGCCCCCGCTCATGGACTCGAGGATGTATTTCTTTTGCGGGGCGGACAGGTGGTCGAACCGGATTTTCGTCTTGCCGGTCACATCGACCAGTTGCGGAACAGCCCCGGCGGCGCAGGCCTGGGTG
>CAXTRW010000002.1:0-58101 GCA_964246765.1 uncultured Acidobacteriaceae bacterium
TTCGATTCGAAGCGCGACGCATACTGCCGTTCCCGCTCCTTGGCTGCGAGCTGCTGGGCCTGCTGCTCCTCGGGCGAGAGCTGGGGCTGTGCGCTGTTTTGGGTGTTCGGGGGAACGCTGCCGCCCGCGTAAGCAGCCGGAGGCGCCTGGCCGTTCGCCCCGAGCCCTGCCGCTGCTGCCTGCTGCGCGGGCGTTCCGTAATTGGCTGCCGCCACCGCGAGTGTCGCTTCCTGCTGCTGTTGCTTCTCCTGTGCGAGCTGCGCCTGCAGGGCCGCTACGTTGTTTGCCGTATTGTCCTGGACCTGCGGAGTCGGGTTCGTGTCTTTTGTCGTGTCGGTCGCTCCCGGCTTTTTCCCCGCGCTGAAGAACATGGCGAGAACGAGAACAAGGACGGCCCCGAAGTAAATGTATGACTTCAAGTGCTTCTGGAGCACTCCCCTGGGTATTCGGCTCCGGTTGATGAGCTTCGGCTCGGCGGGCGGCTCCGTCATGCCGTTCGGTGTCGTCGGAATCATGGCCGGTTACCCTTTCCTCGCGAATTCCATACGCTTCTTGCCCAGTTCGACGTAGCCGTTCTGGAGCACCTGGGGGATGATGTAGGTCCCCTCGCGCAACTCGTAGTTGATGAGGTTGGGTTTGCCGTCCTTCATGTCATACACGCTGAACTTCTCAGGGGCGTTCGTCTTGATATAGGTGAACTTGTCGTCGTGGTAAATCGATTGAATGTCGAAGGGAGCCTCGTTCGCCCGGTAGGTGTAGTCGAACTTGAGCGAGAGCGGATACGCTGCTTTGTACTCGTCCACGGCCTGCCCAACATGGCTCTGGACGGCGGCGAGTTGCTGCTCAATATCCTGCACCTGGGCGGCGGGAACGTACTTGGAAGGTCCGTTCGACTGGACGATGGAGCTGCGGTCGGCGGGCTCGATCATCACCTTCAGGTCGGGCGCGGTAGGGGTACCGGACACGTCCTGCAAAGTGAAGCTGTAGATGTTGCCCTTGTCGGTGATGAGGTTGAGATTGGAACTGATTCCCTGCTTGGCCGGATGGACAAAGCAGAAGTTGCCGACCACGTCCACAATCCAGAAATCCTTGTCGCCGGTCGCGGCTTCCATGATCTTCTCGGTCGGCGGCACCACGATAAGGGTCGTGTACTTGAGCTTCGCGTGAATCGGCACAATGTCCTGAGAGTGGTACTGGACGGTGCGGGCCGATTCGCCAGCGGCTGGCTGCGGAGCTGCTGACTCCGAAGCCCTCGGGGTAGCGGCTGAGGCCGATGCAGAGAGGGCGAGAAAAACAACTGCGGCACGGAAGTACATGCGAAGCTCCTAGCGGGCAACAAGGGTTAGGGTTTTCGGCTCGATGCGGACGGAGGCGACAGACTTTGCGGAAGCGAGCGCCCTGGCCGCGCTGCGTGGCTGAAACGGGTGGTTCTCGGCAAGGCGGCGGATGCCTTCGGCGATGCCGTAACGGGCGAAGGAGTCGCGCTTCTTGAGGTTGTCGCGGGCGTTGTTGGTCGCAATCCAGTACGAAACGGAATCGACGTTGAGGCGGACTTTTTTGCTGGTCTGCGCCTTACGAATCAGCATCTCGCCGGGCGGTACGAGGTCCGCGATGATGTTCAGCTCCGTATCGTTCAGGTGGAAAGCCTCGGCGTAAACCTCGCGATTCATCTCCGGGTTGGCAAGGAAAATCTTGGTCGGGCAGCTCTCGGCCACGATCGCCAGCATTCCCGAGTCTTCCAGCTCCTTGATGGACTGCGTGGCGAGAATCATGGCCGCATTGTGCTTGCGCCACGTCTTCTGCGCGGAGATGACGTAATCGCGTATGACCTCGTTCCGAATAAACAGCCAAGCCTCATCGAGCAGGAAAGTCTTGAACGTCGCCAACTTCGCCGGGTTCGCAATCTCGTTTGCTGCCCGGTGGAGGACGTAGAACAGCAGTGGCTCCAGAACGCCCGGCGCGTCGCCCCAGCCCGCGAAGTTGAAGGTTTGGAACCGGGAGAACGTAAGCGTGTCTTCGCGATTATCGAAAAGAAAACCGTACTGCCCTGCGCGGGTCCATTTGTGCAGCCGCTCGGAGAGCTCGCCGATGATGTCGGCCAGCGTGGAAACGGTGCGCTGTTCCACCGGCACGGTGTACATGCGCTCGATGGCATCCCAGAGCTTCCGTTCTTCCTTGAAATCGAGCTTGAATCGCCGGTCGCTACCCTCGATCAATACGCGGAAGAATGAGGCGAGAAATTGCAGGTTTTCTCTGGTCGGTTCGATCGAGAACGGGTTGATGGTGAAGTCCCGCGACTCCTGACCGGCGTTCAGGTACGTGCCGCCGAAGATCTCCGTGAGCGACTGGAAGCTGCCTCCAATGTCGAAGATGAAGGTGAGCGGCTGGTACTTCTGGGCGTTCATCTCCAGAAAGTTGAGAAAAAAGCTCTTGCCGCTGCCGGTCATGCCCAGAATCAAGGTGTGGGCCACTTCCCCGTTATGGAGGTTCAGGTAGTAGGGCGTGGCGTTATCGGTCTCCAGAACCGCAAGGTATTCGCTCCCAAGATGCGAGTTCACGGGCTCGCCGGTGAGGATCGTAAAGAGAAACGAAAGGTCCGCGTAGTTGGAATTGAGCAAGTAGAGGCGACGCAGATTGTGGGAATAGTTGCCGGGAACGGTGGCAAACAAGGCGTTGAGCTGGTTGTAGGTCTCGATGAAAAGAGCCCCGTCCGCATTGGTAAATATGCTGGCGAACTCGCCTGTTTCGCGGGTCACGGTCTCCAGTTCCCTGCCGTAAAGCACCACGGTGAGCGAAAACTGGCCCATTGTCTGCCCGTCGCCCAGCGCCCGCAGGCAGTCCCCAAGGCTCTCGATGTCGGCCTGCTTCGATTCGTCGACCAGCCGGTCGCGCTCGGGTGACTTCTCGGCGCTGGCGGATTGAATGAGTCCCGTCTTCGACATATTGAAGTGGCGGCGCTTCGTGTTGACTTCCTTGCGGGCCCTGGCCGTCGAAAGCGGGGTCCACTCCGTCACGATATGAAAGTTCGCTTGCGCTTTAAGAAGCTGGTTGAGTACGAGGGGCCGCGTTTCGGCAATAGCCTCCTTCATCGTGAGCAGCCGCACATAGTGTTCGCCCACGCGGAGATGGTCGCGCTCGGCCTCGACGTTGCTGTTTACGACCTGGAAGTCAAGAAACTGCGTCGCGTGGGGCTTTCCGGCAATGCGCCAGTCGTCGAAATTGAGCAGGCGGCGAAAGAATGTAAACTGGCCCTGGTTGTTCTCGACCTCGATCTGCATAAAGTCCGCCAGGTGGCGGATGAAGTTGCCTACGCGCTGCCGCAGGGATGCGAGGTCAGCGTCGATCTGCTTACGGAGCAGAACCTTGGTTTTGCTGCTCGAAAATTGCGCTTTCAGTTCGCGTATCGCGCCCTCCGGGTCTCGCGGGAAGCGTTTCAGCGCCGCCATGACGCCGGTCTTCGACCTGGAACCTTCCAGAACAACGACATAGAAAATTTCTACCCGGTAAAGCCGGTCGCGTTTGCCCTCGAAGTAGGCGCGGCGCTGCTCGATGGCGGCATCGATCACCGCGTCGCCGTAGCTCGCAAACGGGATTTCCGGCCGGTTCGTTTTCAGCAGGTATTGGTAGACGTGAAAGCCTTCACCGAACGCTTTGAAAGCCGCTTCCAGCCGTCGAACTGCGTGTTGCTGCTCGTCCGTATCGAGGCTTTCGTAATCGACACCTGGAACGCTGAGCACCACTCCAAGATCGCCGGTCTTGGTGAGGAACACGTCCTCGTCAAGGAAGCCGTAGAGGTTCACGTTGGCACTCAACGCGCCCGATTCCTGCCACGGCTTAATGAGCTTCTGAAGGTTGAGCATCAGCGAATCTCCACGTTGGGCAGTTCTTGCTTGCTCGCGTCGTAGCGAGCTTTGAATTTCTCGCTCCTGCCCAGAATGGCGAGAAACGCGGGGTCAGTATTGGTCACCCAATAGCCGAAAAGCGCGCCGCCGATAAAGACTACAATGCCGGCGAGCAGCGAGTTGAAAAGGTTGAAGGTGCCTATTCCGGCCACCGCCACGAAAAAGAAGATCGTGCGCTCGATGCCCATGTACGTGAGAGGCTTATGCAAACTCTTGAACACTCGATTGCGCCGAACTGGAAGCGTGTTTGCCATAAGCCCCTGTGTTTGCCTCTGGTTATTGTCTGAATGCTTGAGCTCGACTGGTTACGCACCCCAGAGCCAGCTAAGGACATTGCCCGCCAGCACCGCGATTCCGGTTCCAGCTGCTACCCCGGCAAGGCCCTTTTTCGCTCCCGGTTCACCGTGCGCGTAAGCGTAGCCGCCAATCACAATGGCAATCAGCGATGCTGCCTTTGCAATGGTGCCGGTGAAGAGCGTTTGCATCTGCGAAATGCCGCTGTCGAACGGCGATGCGTGTGCCGATAAAGGAAAGAGGCAAACACACAGGAGTAAAGCTCCCGCGCGCGATAGAAGCAGTCTTACGCGCTCAGATTGCTTACCAGTGAGGGTGATTCGACTGCAAAACATTAGCACCTCCAGCGACCGTCTTCAGTCGCGATGTGCTTGAGACTAGGATCGCGTTTCGTTGAAGTCCAATACTTCTTGGCTATGCACGCATAGCTCTCGCCTATGCACCCCCTTACAAGCTCAGTTCTCAGCCGAAAATGGGAAGTTGGTTTGGCAGATCCACATTGACGACTCCGTTCGGCTTCTTTCTGTTCTTCATTTCAGCTTCGTCCGCGCACAGCTTCGCCAAACGATAGGTAAGTAGCGGCAGCACAGGTCGTTGTTGTGCGGGATGACAGATTAGAGCCGTTTTCACCTGGAGTGAAACACCTGCGATACTGCGTCGCGTAAGATCTGGATCGAGCGGGGCACTCTCTCGAACCAGACCTAGCCCAGCGCCGATTTTCACCAAAAACTGCGTGTCGGCGGGAGCCGAAACAAATTCTGTGGGAGAAAGGCGAATCTTTGCCTTGGCAAACTTCCGAATCAATTCGTCATAAAACAACGGGTGATAGCTCCGGGCGAACAGCACACGGAGCCGGTCTCCGACGAGATTTTTAGGGATGGCTTGTTCGCGAGCAAGCGGGTCGTCCCGACGCAGACAAACCAAAAGGCGCTCGACACACACGCGATGCACGAAGAGGTTCGACTCGCCGACCGGCATGCTCACGAGGGCAGCATCCAGATGACCTTCCGCAATCATTTTCACAAGAGGTGCGGAACACTCGCTGGACGGATTAATGCGACCGTTTGACACGAGTTCTCGATAGCCAATCAGGGCTTCTTGCACCAGGTGATGATCAACGAATGGCGAATAGCCAAAGCGAAGAGGAAGGTCTACCCCTGCGTGTAATGAGGATGTGGCCTGAACGGCGCGTTCTCTCATCTGGAGCAGCCGCTTTGCCTCCTCCAAGAAGGCACGACCGGCGAAGGCACGACCGGCAGGCGTGAGCTCTGCCCCAGCTCTCCCTCTCAGGAACAGCGTCGCGCGTATGCGCCCTCTTCAAGTTTTTTGATTTGAGCGCTCAACGATGGCTGCGCGACATGAAGCCGTTGCGCGGCTCGACCGAAATTGCACTCTTCGGCGACTGCAACGAAATAACGGAGATGGCGAAACTCTGGCCCGTCATACATATAGCACCTACTCTTGTTGCATTTCAGCCGTAATCTTCGGCGAGCCGTAGGCGACGGACTTCAATGGGAGGTTTGCCATTGGTGGTTACCCATCCCGTTTTAGGTTCGACGAATTATGAACTGCAGGACTGGCAGTTTCGGAGGGTGTGGAAGTGAATAAAAAACCAGTTCAGTCGGTGCAAGCAGTGCAGAGCAGGTTCGTAGATATTGAACCGCTCTATGACACCCGTGAAGTGGCGTTACAGTGCAAAGTGTCTGAGAAGAGTCTTCACCGCTGGGCTCGATCCGGGAAGATTCCAGCCGTGAAGTTCGGAAAGCTCTGGAGATTTCGCAAATCTGCAATCGATGCCTGGCTCGATTCCAAACTGGCGAGCTAGAGATTTCAACTGGCGGCCAAAGGCCCCGATGCCTTATTCTTAGGTCGGGTCACCCGTTCCGCCGAATGGAGAAGTCTATGAAGCGGATGCGGTATCAGCAAGGCACACTCAGGTTGGAAGAACGTGCGAATGGCAATCGCGTGTGGGAGTACCGCTGGTACGAAACACAGATCGACGGTACTCGCCGTCGGCGCAGCGCTATGGTGGGAACGATCCAGGAGTTTCCATCCGAGTCAGCTGCACAAAGAGCCGTTGCCGCGCTTCGAGCAAACGTCAACGCCGAGAGTCCTCGTACACAGATCGACGCGATTAGCTTCAGCACGCTTGCAAGCCACTATCGCGAAAAAGAACTGTGCGAGGGAGCAGGCAAAACCGTCGCCACCATCAAAACGAATGAAGGCTATCTGGAGCGGTGGATTCTGCCGCGCTGGTCTTCGTATCGCTTGAAGGACGTCAAGGCTGTGATTGTGGAGGAATGGCTCCGGTCATTGCCCTTGGCGAATGGCAGCAGGGCAAAGATACGCAACCTCATGCATTCGATTTTCAATCACGGGCTACGCTGGGAATGGCACGACAAGAACCCGATTACGCAGGTGCGTCAAAGCGCCAAGCGGCAAAGAGTTCCGGTCGTGCTGAACATCGAGCAGATCAAATCAATGCTCGAACATCTCAAGGAGCCTGCAAAAACCGCGGTGCTCGTTGACATTCTCACAGGGCTTCGCGTGAGCGAACTGCCGGCGCTGAAATGGTCGGACGTGGACTTTGAGAATCTCTCTCTTCACGTCACCCGTTCCATCTCCCTACAGCATGTCGGCCCGTGTAAAACGGAGGCATCACAGAAGCCGGTTCCGCTCGATCCAGAACTGGCTGAAGTGTTGCTGATGTGGCGCAGGCACTCGGCATACCCGATGGATGATGATTGGCTATTCGCCAGCCCTGCGAGCCAAGGCAAGCGTCCCTATTGGTCCTCCTCGCTTTTTCGCGTGTATCTCCGGCCCGCTCTCAAAGCCGCGAAGGTGACAGGCAAAGTAGGATGGCACACGTTCCGCCATTCCTACGCGACCATCCTGAAGTCGCACGGGGAGGACGTGAAGACAGTACAGGAGTTGCTGCGGCATGCCAACAGCAGCGTCACACTCAACCTCTACGCGCAGGCGGTTACCGAAACAAAACGCAGCGCGCAGAGCAAGATTGCGAGGCTCGTATTTTCCTCGGGGAAAGTGCCGCTCTCGGAATGAAACTGCTTATCGGACCTTTTTGGACCGCCGGCAATTTCAGAGAATCGCGCTAAGTCTTTTATTTTGTTGGCGTCCCCGACGGGATTCGAACCCGTGTTACCGCCGTGAAAGGGCGGTGTCCTAGGCCACTGGACGACGGGGACACGCACACGCGAAACGCGCCCTGGCAGGCGCGATACTCCTTACACTAGCAAGCCGAAACACGCGTGTCAAAGCGGCCCACTTCACTCCATGGAACGCGGCGCGGTGCACGCCGGAGGGCGACGCGCAGGCAGGCGGTCCGCATCCTAGTTACTAGTGGAGCAACACCCGAGCTATTCCAGCCGGTTGCAGCGCGTCCACCGGGAATCAGTAACTACGTCGAGGAGATTCGTCCCATGATCGACCACTGCGCCAACCCTCAGTGCAACGAGCCACTCCACTACCTGCGCGACGGGCGCATCTTCGTTTTCGAGGTGCCGGGCTCGCGTCCCGGCGCGGACGGCAAGCGCGTCCGGCGCACCGAGCACTACTGGCTGTGCGAGCGGTGCGCTTCCACCATGGTTCTGGAGCACAACCCGGACCGAGGGGTTTCCCTGCGGATGCTTGCCGGGTCTGCTCCGCCAAGCGCGTTGGCGTCCTGAACACGTTGACAGCCGCGGATAAGCAAAGTTGCATGAGGAGTAACCTTCGCCACCGATCGCCCGTCGCGCGCATCTATGCTGCAGAGCGCGGCGACCTGGTCGTCGCGGAGGGCAGGGACTAATGCCGATCGCGAGTGCAACCATTACCAAAGCCGACCTCGTCGAGGAGGTCCTTTCGCTCGGCGACCTGACCCGCAGAGACTGCGAGATTTTGGTCGATACGGTTTTCGACGCCGTCATTGGCGCTATTAAAAAGGGCGAGAAAATCGAAGTCCGGGGCTTCGGATCGTTTCGCATCCGCGAGCGCAAACCGCGAGTCGGACGCAATCCTAAAACCGGGGCTAAAGTCGATATCCCCGCGAAGCGCATCCCTTACTTCAAGCCGAGCAAAGAACTGCGCGACCGGCTCAATCCCACCGCATCCGACCGAACCGCGGCTTAGGAAGTACCGATCACAGCGAGCATGCGCCCGGTGAAACCGCCCTCGGCGCGGTGGGAGAAGAACAGGTCGGCTCGGCAGCTTGTACACTTGCCCGATACTACGATCGCCTCGGCCCGCAGGCCGGATGCAAGCAGTTGCCGTCGATTCGCTTCCGCAAGATCCAGGTGTAGGCTCGGGCCCAGATCGCTGTGGCCGGGTGCGCGCCGGGTCATGAACAGCATCGGATACTTCTTCCGCACCGGGTCGGAGTCGTACACCTCGGAAAACAGCTCGTCGGCATAGTGGAACTGCGAGCGGAACTCGTGCTCGACCTCCTCGCCCACCCCGTAGCAGCACGCGCCGATCGCAGGCCCAATCGCCGCCGAGAGGTCCTCCGGTAGAGAGCCAAATTCCAGGCGCATGCGCCCGATTCCGTGTTCCACGATGCGCCGCAGAGTCCCGCGCCAGCCCGCGTGGAACGCAGCCACAGCGCCCCGCTTGGGATCGGCCACCAGGACCGGCACGCAATCTGCGGTCTGGATACCGAGCGCCAGGCCAGGCTCGTCGGTCATCATTCCATCGCCGGTGAGCGCTGCTTCTTCCCCGGATTGCGTGCGCCCTACCCGATGCACCAGCGAGGAGTGAACTTGGCGCAGAGTGACCAGCGGGCGCGTCTCGCCGAAAACGCTCCGCAGCAGACGGGCGCGGTTTTGGAGCACGTTTTCCCGCGTATCCGACGCTGCGAAA
Source organism: uncultured Acidobacteriaceae bacterium (assembly GCA_964246765.1). GTDB lineage: Bacteria > Acidobacteriota > Terriglobia > Terriglobales > Acidobacteriaceae > EB88. The sequence continues at coordinate 9,051 of CAXTRW010000002.1, forward strand.
CCCAGGTTCAACTCGCCCGGCCCGTACGCCGTGCTGACCCCGCCGGTGCGCCCTGCGAACCCGTGCGACAGGCCGGCAAGCCCCGGCGATCGCCACAGGAAAAGGGCTCCCGCATCCCGAGGCTCGCGGCTCTGCGGCGGCCGCATCTCCTGCCTCGGATGCCGCGCCTGGGGCACATAGCCGGCACCTAGGAGCTGCCGCCGACCATGCGCCATCCCTGCCGAGGCCAGAAGCTCATCCAGGGCTTCCATGGCCCCATCGGTGTTGATCGGAAGAGTCACTTCCACCATTGTAGACAGCGCCGACCCGATAGTATGCGGCGGGATGCGTTGACACGGGACGGATTGGATACTAACGTACCTCCAACAGACGGCTCGCCCGCAGAGCCGCCCCGGCCTGGTGCTTTTTCGCACAAGGGATGCTTCTTTTTCCCGACTTTTTTGTCGGCGCGTCCCCACTTCTGGAGGCTCTTTGAACCATCGCATGCGGGCGCTCGCCCTCCCTGTTGTTTTCGTCGCTGCCGGCTCAGCCGCGGCAGTCGCTCAGTCCACAGCCACACTCTCCGGCAACGTTTCCGACCCGTCCGGCGCGGTCGTGCCGCAGGCGCAGGTCACGGTCCACGGCCTGTCGACCGGCATCGACCGCAAGGTCACGTCGGATTCAGCGGGAAACTACAGCGTGCCCTCACTCCAGCCCGGGAACTACACCGTGCTGGTCAGCGCGCCCGGATTCGCGGACTACAAGCTCGCGAGCGTCACCCTCGAGGTCGACCAGAGCGTGACCGCGAACATCAAGCTCGGGCTCGCCTCCGCCGGGGAAAAGGTTGAGGTCCAGGGCGCAGCGCCGGTGATCGACGCGCAAACCATCACCGTGGGCCAGGTGATCGGGCAGAAAACCGTGCAGGAAATTCCGCTCAACGGGCGCCACTTTCTTGACTTGACCAACCTGACTCCAGGCACCGTGGTGCCGCCGGTTACCGGCTCGCTCACCTCGGCCAGCCGCGGCCTGGGCGCTAACTCCTTCGACACCGCCGGCCAAAGGGAAGATACCGTCAACTTCATGATCAACGGCATCAACCTGAACGATCTGAGCCAGAACCAGATCACGTTCCAACCATCGATCAACACCACGTCCGAGTTTAAGATTTCCAACTCAACTTATTCGGCGGAGTACGGACGCTCTTCGGGCGCGATTGTCAATGTTGCCACCCGCTCCGGCGCCAACGAGTTTCACGGAGAGGCGTTCGACTATCTCCGCAATAACTACTTCGACGCGCGCAATTACTTCAACCGCAAACCCGCGCGGCAAAATAAGTTCATTCGCAACGACTTCGGAGGCGCGTTTTCCGGGCCTATCTGGCGCGATCATACTTTCTTCTTCCTCAGCTACGAAGGCCTGCGCCAGCAGCAGGAGATCCTGTTCAACCAGCCGGTGCTGAACCCCGCGCAGCGGTTGGCGCTTTCCACAAGCCCGGCCGGACCCGGATACGCGCAACTGGCGAATCTGATCCCTGCCGGCAACAACGCGACCGGGACCGTCTACCAGGGTTCCGCGCCGGGACCGGTCAAGACCGACCAGTTCTCGGGCGACCTGTTCCACACCTTCAGCGCGGCTGACAATCTCCACGCCTACTACGCCTGGCAGCAGGACGCGCGCACCGAGCCCAACTTACAGGGCAATACCATCTCAGGTTTCGGCGACCACCGCACCGCGCACCGGCAGATTGGCACCCTCAACGAGGTCCATATCTTCGGACCTGACATAGTCAACGAGGCGCGGCTCGGCTTCAATCGCATCACCATCGGGTTCAACCCGAACACCCCGGAAAATCCGCTCAACTTCGGCATCGAGAACGGCGTAAATTACAACAACGCGCTGCCCCAAATCACGGTACAGGACATAGGCCTGAACTTCGGCGGCCCGGCAGGGTTCCCACAGGGCCGCTATGACACCACCGGCGTCTTTTCCGACACGCTCTCGATCAACCGCGGCAAGAACACCGTCAAGGCCGGCGGCGACTTTATCCGGTTTGTCGGCGATTCGTTCTCGCAAACGCCCGGAACCCTTTCCTTCAGCACGACTGCGAACTTCATTGCCGGCATCGCGAGCGCTTTCAGCGTGACCCCGACGCAGGTGACCAGCCGTATCTTTGAAAACGCAGCTGGCGGGTTTGTCTCCGACAACTATAAGTTCACTGCGCGCTTTCAGGCGGAGCTCGGCTTCCGCTTTGAGTGGAATGGGACTCCTACCGACGGTGGCGGACGGTTGGTCAACTTCGACCAGGGCACGGCCGCGCTGGTTCGTACAAGCGCACCCTACAATCAGAACTACAACTACGAGCCCCGTGTGGGATTTATCTGGGACCTGCTCGGCAACACGGAAACCGTGCTGCGGGGCGGCTACGGCATCCTGGCCGATGAGCCGTCCATCGGGGTGGCCACCGGGCTTGCGGGCAACCCACCCAATGCTGCCCCGGTAACCCAGACCGGCGCGCTGCCGGTGGGCAATTTATATCGAAGCGCCGCAGCGGCTTCGCTTTCGCCCTCGGCGACCAACCCGCTCTTTTCCAACGCCTACGCCGAAAGCTATAACTTAAATTTACAGCAGCAGCTCGGCGCGGGCGCGGTAATGGAGATCGGCTATATCGGCTCTGAAAACAAGCTCCTGCGATTCGTCCGAAACATCAACCCCCGCCTCCACCCCGCGGGCGCGCCCGCGGCGGGCGTTCGCCCGTACCGGACGGTGAATCCGGCGAGCGGCATCCGCCCCGGCGCCGGACTCGGCAATATCGCCTATACCGACTCCGACGGGTTTTCTAACTATAACGCGCTGTGGTTTACGGTTCGCAAAGCGCTCGCGCATGGCATCGAGCTGAATTCAAGTTATACGTGGTCTAAGTCGCAGGATATCAACTCGCTCGGCTCACAGGGCGGCTATGTGCTGCAGGATAACTACAACCCGCGCGGCAACTATGGCTTGTCGGACTTTGACGCGCGCAATCACTTTGTATTTTCCGGCATTTGGAACCTGCCATTCCACGGCAATCGCTTTGCCGAGGGCTGGCTGCTCGCGAACATCACCCAGTTGCAAAGCGGCAATCCCCTCAACGTTGTGACCAACAATTCAACCTACAACGGCACGGCTGGGACGATCCGCCCTATGCTGGTCGGTCGGTACTCGACCGGTCGCCGCACCACGCTTGCGAATGGCAATGTTCCTTTCATCCAAGGGTCAGCCTGCGCCACCCCGGCAGCCGGCTGCACGTTCTATGTGCAGCCCGCGGGCTTCGCCTCTCTGCGGCGCAACGCGCTGACCGGTCCCGGTTTCGCGGACACGGACCTGTCGCTTGAGAAAACCACGAAGCTGGCGGAGCAAACCGCGCTTGTTCTGCGCCTCGACGCGTTCGACCTGCTCAACCATACCAACTTCGGCAACCCCAACCTAACCGCCACGGGCGCGGCGACCAGCACGTTCGGGCAGATCTCGTCGACACGCACCGCGGTCGGCGACGCGGGCTCGTCACGGCAACTGCAGTTCGCGATGAGGTTTGAGTTTTAAGGCAGTTCTCGTATGAGTTTTGAGGGAGAGATTTGTGAGATTGTGCTTTTCCCGCAGGAAAGGCCACTTCCAGCGATGCTGGCCGCTCTCCGTGTGTACGAGAACTGCCCTAGCGGTAAACTTCGCGCCGGTGGCCGACGGCAATAACCACGATCCTGCCGACGCCTCTGCGAAAGCGCAGCCTGTAACTGCCTACGCGAAGCCGGTATTGGGGAGGATGGAAGGCCTGTAATCGGCTTACATCCCCCTCGCCCGTCAGCCGGTAATCGGCTAGCGCTCGCAGAATGCGCATCGCGGTGAGCTGGTCGATCGCGCGAAGCTCTGCCTTTGCTTCTTCCGACCAGACAATCATCTCTCCCATCAGCTGCTGACTTCCTGGCCGTTTTCGAGAGGGACACGTCCCATTCGATCGAAATCTTCCTCGGTTAGGCCGTACTCGGCCAGTACCTCTCGGTTCGAGATCGGTTCATGTGTCTCCAACCAGAGAATTGACTCGGCGGCCGCGCGCTCCTCTTCCTCGCTGGTCGGTTCATCGTCCGTCGGCGCATTGGCAAGGCTGCGCTCAAACGGGTCGAGCATTACTTCAAGCAAGGGAACTAGCGCTGCGATCTGTTCCGGCTTCATTACATCGATGATTGCGTGTGCGTGCTGCCTGGGTTCCGTGTTCTGCATAATAGTTCCTCCCGTATAAGATTAGACCTCCTCCAGCTTACGAGCACGCTCGCGGGCGATCTCATCCAGCTGCCTGCGCCAGTCGAGCGTGTCGAGAAAACCGCGTTTCTCGCGCCAGTTTTCTTCGACAATGATGTGCAGCTGCAGGAACACGCGCGTGCCCAGCAGCTGCTCGATTTCCTTGCGGGCGGAGGCGCCGATCGCTTTCAGCTTTGTGCCGCCTTTGCCGATCAGGATCGCCTTTTGCCCTTCGCGCTCGCAGTAAATGGCGGCGGCGATGCGGGTTAGCGGCAGCTTGTCCGACGGCTCCGGTTTGCGCGCGGGCGCGGGCGGTTCTTCCCACTGTTCAATCACCACCGCGCTGGCATACGGAATCTCTTCGCCGGTCTCCATCAGGATGCGCTCGCGGATCAGCTCGGCGGCCAAAAACCGCTCCGGCTGGTCAGTGAACTGGTCCTTGGGAAAGTGCCGCTCCCCCTGGGGCAGATACTCGACCAGCTTTTCGACCAATAACTCAAGCCCATCCCGTTTGCGCGCGGACAGCAAGAGCACTTCCTTGAACGGGTGCAGCGCAGTCAACTCAGAGATCATCGGCAGCAGTTTTTCGCGCGGCACTAAGTCGATTTTGTTGATCAGCAGAAACACCGGGCAATCCAGCTTGCGAATCAGCTCGAAAACAAAGGCGTCCTCGCTCGCGTCTTTCGCCGAGCGGGCTTCTGCCGCGGGCAGTTCCAAACGGCGCGAGGCATCCACCATCACCATGACCACGTCCCGGCTTTCCAGCGCATCGTAGACCACCTGCATCATCTGTTTGTCGAGCAGGGTGCTGGGCTTGTGTACGCCGGGCGTGTCCACAAACACGATCTGCGCGGCGGAGTGCTTACCTTTGCGCGCGGGGACGTCGACTATGCCGTGAATGCGGGTGCGCGTGGTTTGCGGCTTGCTCGTGACAATCGCGACCTTCTCGCCCGTAAGCGCGTTTACAAGCGTCGACTTACCCGCATTGGGGCGGCCCAGGATGGAGACAAATCCACTTTTCACTTATGACTTTCCTTTCAAGCAGCGGCGCCGGCGCGCGACACGCGCATCCGTTCGATGCGGCGGTCGGTGGAGGCGAGGATTTCGAACCGCAGCCCGTTGTCCTCGACCACCTCGCCAGGCATGGGAATGCGGCCCGCGGTTTCGCTCACCAGACCCGCGACCGTGGTCGCTTCGTAGTCCTCGGGTGCTTCCCATTGACCGCCCAGCAGGTCCTCGAGCTCGGCCACTTCCAGGTCGCCCGGCACGCTCCAGACCCCGGTTCCCTCCGCGCGCACAGCTTCCCGGTCCTCGCCTTCATGCTCATCGGCGATGGTACCGACAATCTCCTCGACCAGATCCTCGATCGTCACCAGGCCGGCGACCCCGCCGTACTCGTCGATCACGATGTTCATGTGCTGCTTTTCCCGTTGCATTTCGCGCAACGCGTCGCTGGCGCGCTTGGTTTCAGGCGTAAACGTCGCGGTCCGCGCGATGGAGCCTACCGTGCGGGTCTGCGCTTCCACGTCGGTGATCTGCAAAGTGTCGTGCGCGTGCACGATGCCGGTGATCGCGTCGAGTGAGCCGGAAAAGACCGGAACCCGCGAGAATGGGTGGCTGTGGAGCATGCTCAGCAGTTGCTCGATCGTGATCTCCTCAGGGACCGCGAAGACGCGCGGGCGCGGGGTCATGACTTCGCGCACCACCTTGTCGCCGAACTCCACAGCGGAGCGGATCAGCTGGTGGTCTCCTTCCTCCAGAATGCCCTCCTCCTGGCCCGCTTCGATCAGCGCGTTCACCGCGGCGGCCCCGTTCGCGTCCTCTTCCTCCTGCGTGGCGGGCTCGCTCGCAAAGGCAATGATCGAGAGCAGAAACGTGATTACCAGGGTGACCGGCAGAAACGCCGAGAACAGCAACCGCAGCGGCCAAACGAACGCAAGCAGCCATGTGCCGCGGGTGCGCGTAAAAAACAGGTACGGCAGTAGCCGGTTGAAGATCACGATGGCAAGCACCACCGCGCATCCCGCCTCGGCGACCTCAGCGCCGGTGGGCGCCCCTTGGCGAAACAGCAGAACTGCGACCAGCAGCGCAAAGCCGGCAAGCGCAAGTTGGGAGAGCACGGCAGAAGACAGCGCGATGCGGTCGCGGCTGAAGCCGAGGCGCGGCTCGATACGCTCTTCCCAAACGTCGATGTTTTCCTGAAAATCGCGCGAAAGAAACTTGCCCATCTCGGAGTAGAGCCGGTCGATATAGGAGGCAAGCGTAAGCACTGCGAGCAGCAGCAGGCAAACCGTAGGGGCGAGCCAGTTCATCGCGGCGCGGCCTTTGCCGATGGTCTGCTCGCGGCGCGGTCAATCAGGCCGGGCGGCAGCGCGAAGCGCTCGCGCAGCAGGCGCTCGCGCCGGGCCATCGCGCCACCATCCTGCTCGTGGTCCCACCCGGCCAGGTGCAGCAGCCCGTGCAGCAGCAGGATTTCTACCTCTTCGAGCAGAGAGTGCCCGAACTCCCCAGCTTGCCGGCCGGCGATTTCAACGGAGACGGCCAGATCGCCCGCCAGCTGCGGCCCTGGCCCGCCCCCGGCCGCGGGGAAGGAAAGCACATCGGTGGGCTTGTTTTTGCGCCGGAAGCTACGGTTGAGCTGTTGCATTTCTGCGTCTGTGGTGAGCAGGACCGAAACTTCGCCCTCCAGCGGTATCGCCGCGCAAGCCTCGCGCAAAAAGCGCCCCAGCTCCCGCTTGGGAAGCGCGCCGCGCGTTATACGGACCTCGGGTGCGATCGCAATCATGATGCCGGCCCCACTCGCGGCCCGTTTGCTTCTCCCTTACTCCCAAACACGAACAGGAGAGCGATGCTCTCCTGTCGCCACCATCATATCTCACTTATTGCGGTGTACTCCGGCGCGCTTCCGCTCCGGGCTCACCGCTCATGCCGAGCGGCATCTGCTCGGCGCGGCCGAAGTGGTCGTAGGCGCGGATGATGCGCTGCACCAAGTGATGGCGCACCACGTCGCCCTCCTCAAAGTGAATAAACCGGATACCGTCGGTGCCGGACAGGATCTGGATCGCCTCCACCAGGCCTGAGCGGCGCGGGTTCGGCAAGTCGATCTGGGTCACGTCACCGGTGATGACGGCCTTGGAGTTGTTGCCGAGCCGGGTTAAAAACATCTTCATCTGCTCGGACGTAGTGTTTTGCGCCTCGTCCATGATGATGAACGCGTCGTTCAGCGTACGACCGCGCATAAACGCGAGCGGCGCGACTTCGATGATGCTTTTCTCGATCATTTTGTCGACGCGCTCGGGCTCGAGCAGGTCGTACAGCGCGTCGTACAGCGGCCGCAGGTACGGGTCGATCTTCTCCTGGAGCGAGCCGGGCAGGAACCCGAGCCGTTCGCCCGCCTCCACCGCCGGCCGGACCAGGATGATGCGGCTGACCTTTTTCGCGAGCAGGGCGGCAGCGGCCATGGCGACGGCTAAATAGGTTTTGCCGGTACCGGCCGGGCCGATGCCGAAGGTCATATCGTTCTGCTCGATCGCCTCAACATAGCAGCGCTGGTTGATAGAGCGAGGCTGCACGATGCGCTTGACGCCCCCCGCGGACCGTTTGCTGCCGGCCTCGATGAGCGACCGCAGCGTAACCGAGGGGTCAGTAACTACCAGCTTAAGCAGCGCGTTGAGCTCGCCGTTGTGGGGGTGCACTCCCCGCTGCCGCAGGTGCTCAAAGTCTGCAAAAATACCTTGGATCCGCTCGATCGCGGGCTCGAGTCCGGTGACGTGGACCGCATCGGGGTCGAGCTCGATGCGGACCTGGAGCTCACGCTCCATCAGCTTGAGATTTTCATCGCGGGTCCCGAAAAGGGGCTCAAGGTTGGGCGTGAGGTCGAGCGCTTTGGTGGTCATCAATGGGCGAATGGGCCTCCTGCCGTCAGCCGTGTCCCAGCGGCCGTACGGATTGGATGATGAAGTTCAGGATGTGGGAGCAGCGTGGGCCCCGAGGCCTGTGGAGCAGGCTGAAACACGGGGCCGGGGCTGCAACGAGGGTCGATGCGAGGAGAGTAGCGCCGGGATGCGCGCTCGTCAATGGGTGCCGTGTGAAATCGCGGTGACGATGGTGTTACAGGGGAAAAGTGGCGGTTTGCGCGGCCGCATCTCTGTGGAAAACGCAGCCAACATCTGCGCCGCGCCTCCACTCTTACTCCACAAGGGCGGTCGCTAACCGCCGCAAAGAGGTTCCCCTATGGGTTTTCTGACACCGAACGATGTTCAGGATTTTCGCTCGCTTTATACGCTGCAACTCCGTTACCTGCTTTCGGCGGAGAACCAGATCGTGGACGGGCTTAACAGCATGATCAAGGCCGCGCAGGACGACCAGCTCAAGCAGGCCTTTAAGTCTCACCAACAGGAAACGCAGCAGCAGGCGCAGCGCCTGGAGCAGATGATCGGCGACCTGGACGGCAAAGTCGACGACAAAAAGTGCGCGGTGACGGCGGCGCTGATCGCGGCCGGCGCGAATCTGATCAGCGAATCGAAGGAAGGCCCGGTGCGGGATGCGGGGCTGATTGCGGCGGGGCAGAAGATCGAGCACTTCGAGATAGCCTCATACGGTTCGGCACGCGATTGGGCCAACATTCTTAGCCTGCCGCGGCATGCCGAGATGCTCCAGAAGACGCTGAACGAGGAAAAGCACGCAAACGAACTGCTGAACCAGATCTCTCAGCGGATGAACCCGCAGGCAGCCAGCGCGGCGGCATAGTCGATTACCGTGGCAGAGGAGGGTGGCCTAAGCGGTCACCCTTTCTTACGCGGGCGATTCGCCTGTCTCCGGGCAAATGCTTCAGTGTGAAACGCTTGACCGCAGCCCGGCGCTCGCCTACACTCTAGGTTTGCGGGCCCGGTGCGCCGGGCTTCGCTGATAAGGACATCGAAAAGAATGGCAAATCATGTATCCGCGCTGAAGCGCGTTCGGCAGACCAAGCGTAAAACCGCGGTAAACCGCGCGAACAAAAGCCGTATTCGCGGTAGCCTGCGCTTGTTGCGCGAGGCGCTTCAGAAGCGCGACGCCGCGGCTGCCGCAGAGCAGTATCGCGCGACGGTTTCCGCGCTTGATAAGAGCGTACAGAAGGGTATCCTGCACAAGAACACAGCCTCGCGGTACAAGAGCCGCCTGAATGCGCGGGTGAAGGCCTTGGCCGCTCCGGCTGCTGCTTAAGCCTTTCCAGCCGTGAAAAGCCGGGGTCGAGTGCCCCGGCTTTGCCATGCCCGGCTACTGGATTTCAAACACATCTTCGCCCCGGCCTTCCAGTTGTGCGGCGCGTTCGGCAACCGCGCGGGCGAGTGAGAAAAACTCGCCCGCAAACGGCGCGTCCGGACCTCCGGCGGCCACGGGCGCGCCACGGTCGCCGCCCTCTCGGATTGCCGGCGCCAACTCGATCGAGCCCAGAAACGGCACTTTGAACTGCTCGGCTGTCCGTTTCGCACCCCCTTTCGAGAAAATGTCGATCTCGTGGTGACAGTGCGGGCAGGTGAAGTGGCTCATGTTCTCAATGACGCCCAACACCTCCACATTGACCTGGCCGAACATCTCAATGGCCTTTCGGGCGTCCTGGAGCGCGACGTCGGAGGGAGTGGACACCACCACCGCGCCGGTGAGCGGGACGGTTTGCACCAACGAGATAACGACGTCGCCAGTCCCTGGAGGCAGGTCCACCAGCAGGAAGTCCAAGGGGCCCCACTCGACCTGCTGCAGAAACTGGCGGATGATTTGGGGCAGCATGGGGCCGCGCATCACCATTGGCTTGTCGCCCGGCGAGATGAGCCCGACCGAGATGAGCTTGACGCCGTGGGCCAGGTTGGGCTGGATTTGGTTGTTGGTCCCAACCCGAGGCTGGGCTGTACTGCCGAACATGAGCGGCACGTTGGGACCGTAAATATCGGCGTCGATTAAACCGACGCGCTGGTCCAACGCAGCGAGCGCGATGGCGAGATTGGCGGCAACCGTGGTTTTCCCCACGCCCCCCTTGCCCGAACCGATCGCGACGATGTGGCGGATACCGGGCAGCGCGACCGGGCCTTGCGGGGTGTTTCCATGTGCCATTTTGGGTGGTCCTTTCTGGGAAAACAGGTTCAGGGCAGCGGCGAAACCTTGCCGGCCGCGCGTCTGCGGGACAGCTCGGCTTGGCGCAGTTCGCGTCGGCGACCGGCGTCCTCGAACCGGCGAAGATCCTCCGCGTCGTCCACAGACAGCTGCGGAATGGGCTTGGGAACGCCGGCCTCGGTGACTGCTACAAAGGTTAGATACGCGGAAGCGACGTGACGGCGCGAGCCTTCCAGGGCATTTTCAGCCCACACCTTTACGCCGACCTCCATGGAGGTGCGGTACGCGCGGTTGACGTGCGACTTTAGGATCAGCAGCTCACCGACGTGGACCGGGGCGATGAAGTCGATGTGGTCCATCGACGCGGTCACCACGTGCGACCGGGCATGGCGGAAGGCGGCCATGGCGGCGACTAGGTCGATGAAGTGCATCAGGCGTCCGCCCAGCAGGTTGCCCAGGATGTTGGCGTCGTTCGGGAGCACCAGTTCGGTCATCTCCGAGCGCGACGCCTGCGCCGGACGCGAGGCAGCGTAAAAAGTGGGCGGCGAGGCGGCCATGGGCGGGTCCTTTCGTGTCACGAACTTGCGAGCCGCGCGCCGACAAGGCCCGCGCATAGAATGGAAAGAACTAGTTTCAGCGCTCGCAAGTGTTTCCGCAACTGAGGGTTTCCTGCTTCCCCGCAGTTTGAATCTAGAACAGTGGACTGAAGGGAAGGGTTTGCAGGTGGACAAAGCTGCAATGTTGAGCGGGATTCTGGAGGCGAACCCGAAAGACGCGTTTGCGCGCTACGGGCTTGCGATGGAGTATGCCGGGCGCGATGATTTCGAGCAGGCTTTGCGAGAGTTCGCGCGGCTGCTCGAAGACAATCCCGGCTACACGCCCGGGTACTTTATGGCGGCCCAAACCCTGGCTCGGGCAGGACGGGTATCCGAAGCGAAGCAGCATTTGCAGCTCGGCATTGAGAGCGCGCAGCATGAAGGCAACAGCCATGCTCAACGCGAGATGCAGGCCATGCTCGACGAGTTGGAGCTGGACAGCTGACCCCGGCACTCCCCATGGCCCTATTCGGCCCCGGGCGACGGCAGCGAGGGCGGGTGCGTACGGAAAGGCATGATTTGCGATGAAGATCGCGTTGTTTCCCCTCGATGTGGTGCTGTTCCCCGGCGTGCCGTTGCCGCTGCACATTTTTGAGGAGCGCTATAAGGAGATGATGCTCGAGTGCCTGGGCGGCAATCTCGAGTTTGGCGTGGTGCGGGCGCAGCGCGAAGGCCTCGCGATCGTGGGCTGCACGGCGGTCATCTCGCGCGTGCTGCGCCGCTACCCGGACGGACAAATGGACCTGCTATGCGAGGGCAAGCGCCGGTTCGAAATCGAACAGCTGGAGAATTCCCGATCGTTTTTGCAGGCTGAGGTGGAATTCTTCGAAGACGAGCCGCTGGACTCGACCCGGCAGGAGCGCGGGGCGTGTGTGGCGCTGCACCTCGAGGTCTTAACCCTGGCCGGGGTCGGGCGCGAGAGCTACGCGCTTTCGCTCGACCGCTCGCTTTCCTTCCAACTGGCGTGGGAGCTGCCCGCCGATCTCAGCTTCAAGCAGGCCCTGCTGGTGAGCCGGTCGGATCGGGAGCGCACCGCGATGCTGCTCCGCTTTTACGAGGAGATCCTGCCCAAGCTGCGGATGGGCTCAGGTTCGCAAAGCCGCAATGGGCACGGGCCGATTATGTAGCCCGAGGGCCCCCCTCAGTTATCCTTAAGGAACCCCCTCCTGCGGTCGTTACCCTCGCGGTTGATCATGGAGAGTTCTCAGCCTTGACGCTTCCCTTCCCCTTCTAGGAGCTTTGATCCCGATGTCCTCAAAAACACAAGCTGTTGCGACGCAGGCCGCGGGGCGCGAAGCCCTTCCGAAAACGCTTGGGGAGCTGCGCGGCCACCCTTTGTACGGCGAAGCGCGACTGCGCGACCGCTCCGTGAAAGACGAGCTACGCGAAAACCTGCTGGCGCGTTTGCGGGAAACGCGCGCGTCGCGGGAACCGCTGTTTCCCGGCATTGTGGGCTATGAGGATACAGTCGTTCCGCAGATCGTGAACGCCGTGCTGAGCCGCCACAACTTCATCCTGCTGGGGCTGCGCGGTCAGGCCAAGAGCCGCATCCTGCGCGCGCTCACGCACCTTCTGGACGAGTGGGCGCCGTACATCGCGGGCTCGGAGATCCGCGACAACCCATGGAAGCCGCTGGCCAAGCACTCGCGCGATCTCCTCGCCGCGCACGGCGATCACACACCGATCGCCTGGATGAGCCGTGACGAGCGTTACGTGGAAAAGCTCGCGACCCCGGACGTGACTGTGGCCGACCTGGTCGGCGACCTCGACCCGATCAAGGCAGCCCGTGGAGGCCAGGACCTGTCCAACGAGCTGACCATGCACTACGGGCTGCTTCCGCGCGCTAATCGCGGAATTTTCGCGATCAACGAGATTCCCGATTTGGCGGGAAAAATCCAGGTCGCGCTGTTCAACATCATGCAGGAAGGCGATGTGCAGATTAAGGGCTACCCGGTTCGCCTGCAGCTGGACGTCGCGATCGTGTTCAGCGCCAACCCGGAGGACTACACGGCCCGCGGCAAGATCGTGACGCCGCTCAAGGACCGGATCGGCTCGGAAATCCGCACCCACTACCCGGAAACCTTGGCCGAGGGCATTGCGATCACCGAGCAGGAAGCCTGGGCCGTGCGCGGCGCGGGCGAGATCGAGATTCCGCGCTACCTGCGCGAAATCGTGGAGCAGGTCGCGTTTACCGCCCGCGGCGACAAGCGCGTGGATAAGCGCTCCGGCGTGTCGCAGCGGCTGCCGATTTCGACCATGGAGCTGGTGATCTCAAACGCCGAGCGCCGGGCGCTGCTGCATGGCGAAGAACTGGTGCTGCCGCGCATCAGCGACCTGTACACGGCCATGCCGGGCATCACCGGCAAGATTGAGCTCGAGTACGAAGGCGAGATGCGAGGCGCCGACGTCGTGGTGCGCGAGCTCATCCGAACCGCGCTGGGCTCGGTATATGACGGCTACTTCGCCGAGACGAACACGCAGCAGATCGAGCAGTGGTTCAACCTGGGCGGCTCGCTCAAGATCGACGACACGGAGCCGTCCGCCGCGATCGCCTCGGAGCTCAAGCAGATCCAGGGCTTGTTCGAGAAGCTGCAGCCCTTGGGGGTGAAGGCCACCGACGCGCCCGAGCGCGTGGTGGGGGCGGCGGAGTTTCTGCTGGAAGGCATGGTGGCGCACCGCCGCCTGAGCCGCAACGAGGAGCGGGGCTTTGCCGCGGGCGACCGCAATCGGCGCAACGAGCGCGAACGCGGCGCGGGCGCGGATGAACAGGCGTACGAGGCGTGGCAGACGCGGCGCTCGAAGCGGGGCGGATTGAACTAAAACGCTCTTGGACCAACAAGAGGGCCCCGCCCACGCAGGGCCTCTCCTGTCTGCTGAGGCTTACACGAAGCCCAGGGTTGGGGCGGAGAAGTTCGAGAGCCCCGGAAAAATGCCGTTGAGCGACGAGCCCGGCACGCCGAACCAAGCGGCCAGCGTGGCCATGTACTGGGAAAGAGCGGTGGTCGGCACAAACCGGCCCGTGCCGTCCAGGTCGTCCGGCCCGTTGATCTGCAGATTCGGGAAACTGCCGACGATGCGGCCGCCCTTGACCGCGCCGCCCAGGACCAAGTGATGCCCTCCCCATGCATGGTCGGTTCCGCCGGCGCTGTTCATCGCCAGGGAGCGCGAAAAATCGGATGCCGTGAACAGGGTTACGTTGTTGTACAGCCCGATCTCCTGCATCACCTGCATAAACGTGCCGAAGAACTGGTCCATCATTGGGAACAGCTGCGCCTGTGCGGAGCTCTGGCCTGTGTGGGTGTCGTAACCCTGCGCGTCGATCAGGAAAATCTGACGGCGGGCGCCGATGGCGTTGTGCAGCTGCATCATGGTGGCAACCGTGTACAGCTGGGCGGAGAGAGGGTTGTTCTGAGGGAAGTTGGTCGTAAACCCCTTCGCGCCCCCCAGGATGCCGTTGTAAAACGCGTTGTACTGGTAAGCCTGCTTATAAATCTGCTCATCGGCCTGGATCAGGCTGACATTGTTATCGAAGTTGAGCAGCTGTTGCGCCGCGGCCGCGCGAGGGTAGCAGGCCATATTTTCCGAACACCAGAAGCCTTGCTGCCGCGCGCCGTCGTTGGCCTGAAACGGCACTGCCGATTTGCCCCGTCCGAAGTTGGAAGCGTAGCCGACCAGCGTCACCATGGGCAGGTTCGAGGAGTTGTAGGAGCTGAGGGCGTCCGCGGTAAGCCCGGCCCAACTTTGCGTGAGGGTAGGGCTGTAGCCTCCCGACTCCCATGTTTCCTGCTGGGAGTCGTGCGCGAACAGGAGGTTGGGCAGTTGCGCGGCGGACGCCTTATACTGGGCCGCCGTGGTGGGCTGGACCAGAGGCCCCACGTTGGCGACCATGGCCGCATTGCCGGACGTAAAGGCGTGCTGGAGGTTGATAAAAGCCGGATGGAGGCCGAAGTTCGTGTTCGGCAGGGGAAGCAGCTGTCCTTGCCCGACGCCGCCCGATCCCCGAGCTTGGTTGTAGGCGTTGTACTGCGACCCGCTGATGGGTACCAGCATGTTATTGCTGTCGTTGCCGCCCCGCATAAACAGGCAAACGATGGCCTTGTAGTCGTTGCCGCCGGCGGACTGAGCCAGCGCCGACATAGAGCGGAGCGGGGACAGGCCTGACATTTGAGCCAGGGCCGCCCAGGACGCGGATTTCAAGAAAGTTCTGCGCTGCATGAGATTCTCCGTAAGTTCCTAGTTAGTAACCCTGTACTGCGGCGAGGTAACGATGAGGTAAATGACGCAGCGCACCATGGTGCCGGTGTCTAAGTGCTGCACCGAATTCACGATGGCCTGCTGCATGTCCTGGGTCATGGTGCCGTGCAGGAGCAGCGCGTCCATTAGATTGACAAAGCCTGCCGCCCCGGAACCGGCCGCCATTTGATACCACGTGCTTTTGGGGCCGAGGTCGAGTGAAAACTCGTTTGCCCGGGAGGCGGAAAGGCTGAAGTTATTGTTCAGAGCGTCTTGCAGGTGCAGAGTGGCCCAAGAAATCGTAACCGTGTTTTCATTTTGGAACTCCGGCGCATACAGGCCGTTCGGGAGCTGAAAATTAGGCGAGTAATAGCTGAACACGCTTGGCTCGGCGCGCGGAACTTCGTCCAGATTGGCGAGCAAAGTGCCGAACACGCCATCATAGAAGCCGACGTTCGGGACGGAGGCCCCCGATGTGGCCGAAAGAGACCGCATCACCGAAGCCCACCAAAGTATCGGGTCGCGGAGCTTGCCGCCGTTCGGGTCGGATGCGGTGGGCGAGTCGGCCGCGCGGGCTTCCGGATCGAGCAGAATGGCGCGCAGCACGGACTTCATATCCCCGCGCACGCCCGAGCCGTTATCGACAAACACCTGAGCGACCCGGCTGATGTAGCCGGGAGATGGATTGCTCCGTACCAGGGACTGGATGAGGCGGCGAGACACAAAGGGCGGCAGCGAAGGATCGTTGAATATGTTCTGGAGGGCGCCGTCGAGGTCCTGTTGCGCCGTTTGCCCGGCCGGGAGTACCGTGCCGCGCAACAGAGTTTTAGCGACGGTGCTGTGCTGCCCGGCCATGGGAACCATGGGGCAGTTCTGGCCCGGCGGCATCGGGTACCAATAGTAGTTCGCGCGCGAGGGCGTCGAGCAGTCCGGGTTGGCGAAGGTCCAGCCTGTGTAGGCTAGGGCGAAGTTCTGCACCTGGGCCTGGGTGTATGTGGGTACCGGGTTGCCGCTGCCGTCGAGTTTTGGGCTGCCGTCTTGGTTGAGCGCCGTGGGTCCGATGGAGAACAGCTGCATCAGTTCGCGGGCCCAGTTTTCGTCCGCGTGCTCCCCCGGCGCCGGAGCGAAACTGTCCGCCATGTTCAGATAAGTACCCATCGCGGGCGACAGCGCCACATCGTGCATGAGGTTGTACCAATTGCCGAAAGCGTCGTTGGACAGGATATTCAAAAAGTTGGGCATGTACCGTGGATCGACCGACTCGACCGAGACCACAAACAACTTACTCAGCTCGAAAGCTACCCGCTGGCGCAGCTGGTCCTGGCCGAACAGAATGTCGTTCCACCAGTAATACTCGGTGGAGCACTCAAAAGAGCCGCAGTCTCCCAAGGAAACCGGGTTAGGGTTGGCCAGCGGTATTTGGTAAGCCGGCTGGGCGAGCTGCCGGTCAATATATGCACTGACGCCGATATTTTCTACATTGAAGACATCGTTGTAGGTGGGGCCGAAGCCGGTCTGGTTGAGAATGCGGCCCGCGGCCTGTAGGGAGGTGGATGTGTTCGAGTTCCAGCCGGTGTTTACCACCGGACTGCTTTGTGCAAGCGCTGCAATACAGGGCAACGCAAGCGCGCCTATGCTGGCGGCGCGCGCCGCGGTGCGACCCGATCGTTTCAGTGAATACCTGCGGTAAACCATTGCTCTGCTCCTTCGCTGTGAGTACAGTACCGGAAGATTTCCGGGTAGCAAAAGTTAATTTCTTAGCATTACTTTTTGACTGGATGTTGACCCTGCTTCGAAGATATTACCCATAGTTCCTGAACATATGACATTCCCCATCCTGGGGATATTGAGGGAAGGTAACGGTACCGTTTGGTTAGGGAGCTATCTGCGCGTGACTCGGCCCGCGGGTAGGCTCCCACGTCCGGGGCTAGAGAGAAGCGCGTTGACCGCGGCAAACCGCAGCGGTTGCGCCCGGGAGTGCAAAAGCGGAAAATAATTCCATGAAGCGTGTGCGTTACACCAAATACAACGGCGACCTGGCGGCCGAGCTGGACATGGAAGATCTGCTCGAAGCCCTGAGCGATTACCTGCTCGACTCGGGATTTCAAAACCCGATGAGCCAATTCCAGGACCTGGACCAGACCATGGAGGATCTGAAAGAAGCGCTGCGCAGGGCGATGGAGTCGGGCGAGTTATTTGATGAAGCCACACAGGAGAAGGTAGAAAAGTTACAGGCAGAAGGTAAGTTTGACCAGTTCCTCGACCAGCTCATGGATAGGATGGAGCAGGAAAACTACATCCGGAGCAAGGGCGAACCAACCGCCGACCCAGGCCAGGGGCAGAGCGGCGGCGGGGAAACCGAGGCCCGCTTCGAGGTCACGGATAAGAGCCTGGACTTTCTCGGGTTCAAGACGCTGAGCCACCTGCTCGGCTCGCTCGGCAAGGCCAGCGCCGGGCGCCACGACACGCCGCACTACTCGACCGGGATCGAGAACAGCGGCGGGTCCAAGCAGTACGAGTTCGGCGACACGCTGAACCTGGACACGACCGCCACTCTGGGCTCGGCCATCGCGCGGCAGGGCGCGCACATGCCGCTCGAGCTTGAATACTCCGACCTCCACGTTCACCAGTCCGAGTACCAAAGCTCCTGTGCCACAGTGGTCATGCTGGACTGCTCCCACTCCATGATCCTCTACGGCGAGGACCGCTTTACCCCGGCCAAGCGCGTCGCCATGGCGATGTCACACCTGATCCGGACGCAGTATCCGGCCGATTCGCTGTCGCTGGTTCTGTTTCACGACTCCGCCGAAGAACTGCCGATTTCGCAGCTGCCCCGGGTCAAGGTCGGGCCGCACTATACCAACACCCGCGAAGGCCTGCGGGTGTCGCGGCGCATCCTAGAGCGGCAACGCAAGGACATGAAGCAGATCGTCATGATCACCGACGGTAAGCCCTCGGCTCTCACCCTGCCCGACGGCCGCATCTACAAGAACGCTTTCGGACTGGACCCGCTGGTAGTCAGCGAAACCCTCGAAGAGGTCAACCGCTGCAAGCGCTCCAACGTGATGATCAATACATTTATGCTGGCGAGCGACTACGGTCTGATGCAGTTCGTGCAGAAGGTAACTGCGATGTGCCGGGGCAAGGCCTACTTCACCACGCCGGACACCCTGGGCGAATACCTGCTGATGGACTACATGCAGCGCAAGATGAAGACCGTGCACTAAAAGCGGGTTTGCCTACTTCCCCGGTTCCGGGGCATCTATTGGGCTGTATGGGGGAAACTCAGGAGATCCTGGCTCTGTGGCGGCGGGCCCGGGCGCGGGGCGAGCGTGTATGCCTGGCCACGGTGGCGCGGGTGGAGGGCTCATCGTATCGCAAGCCGGGCGCGCGCATGCTTGTAACCGAAAGCGGCGAGCGAGCAGGCACCATCAGCGGCGGCTGCCTGGAGGCTGAGGTAAGCCGCAAGTGCTGGTGGCTGTCCGGGCGCGGGCCGGTGGTAGAGCGGTACCAAAGCTCGTTCGACGAGGACGACGCGGGAGAGGGGGGACCCTCCTGGGGCCTAGGCTGCGGCGGCACGGTTTGGGTGTTGCTGGAGCAGGAGCCCGCGGACGTTCTTGCGGCGTTGGAGCGCTCAGTGGAGCGCGGGGAAGCTTCCGTGATCCTCTCCCGGCTTGAAGCCCCGGCCGGCAGCGAGGTTCCCGCGAGAGCAACGCTGGAAGCTCTGCCGGACCGGCTTGGGACCGCGGCGGCCAAGGCGTTGCGCGAGCGCCGAAGCTCGCACCTGTCCGGCTGGTTTGTAGAGTACCTCGCGCCACCGCCGCGGCTCACGATCTTCGGCGCGGGCGACGACGCCGTTCCGATCGCGCTGTTCGCCGAAGCCCTGGGCTGGCGGATCGCGGTGGCCGACGGCCGCTCGCACCTGCTCCGTCCGGGGCGGTTTCCTGCCTCGGCCAAACTCCGATTGCTCGCCTATAGTGACCCGGCCTCTCCCTTGACCTGCGGCCCCGCTGCGCCGACGCACAGTCTCCCCAGCGTAGAAACCGGCACAGCCCCGGGCGAGCTCGCCGTGGTGCTCACTCACTCCTACGACCAGGACCGCGCGCTCGCGGCTGCGCTCTTGCCGCGTGAGCTGCTCTACCTTGGCATCTTGGGGCCACGCCACAGGACCGCGCGGCTGGTCGAGGAGATCGCCCCGCAGCTGGGCTGGACGGTGAACGCGTGCTTCGCCCGGCTGCACGCGCCGGTGGGCCTGGACCTGGGGGCGCGCGACCCGGCCACCATCGCGCTCGCGATCGTGGCCGAGATGCAGGCTGCCCTGGCCGGCCGAACTGTAACCGCCGCTCGCACCGCAGAGGAGCCGGAACCGCTCGCCGCCGCCCATGGCTGAGGAAACGGCCGCCATCATGCTGGCCGCCGGGGCCTCTACCCGCCTGGGCCGGCCCAAACAGCTGGTCGAATATCAGGGCGAGACGCTGCTGCGCCGGGCCGCCCGGCTCGCCCTGGCAGCCGGCGCCGACCCGGTGATCGCGGTGGTGGGGGCTGAAGCGCAAGCCTGTCGCGACGCCCTGCTCGACCTGGCGGTAGCCGTGGTCCCCAACCCGCAGTACGCGGAGGGCATGGGCAGCTCACTGCGATTCGGCATGGCGGCGTTGGCCGACTTTGCGCCCACCGCCGGAAGGGTACTCCTGCTGGTGTGCGATCAGCCGCTGCTGCGCCCCGAGCACCTCCGCGCTTTGCTTGCCGCGCCCGGCAGCATTGCCGCGGCCCAGTACGGCAACCGCCTGGGCGTCCCCGCGGTTTTCAGCCGGGAACACTTCCCCGCCCTTGCCGCCGCGGCCGGCGACCGGGGCGCGCGTGAGCTTCTTCGCTCCCTGATCGTCACTCCGGTGCCCATGCCCGAAGCAGCCGTCGATATCGATCGCCCTGAGGACCTCGGCGCGCTCGGCACCTAGCTCTTATTGCGGCTTGCCGACGTTTTTCGGCGCGCTCGGGCGGG
Source organism: uncultured Acidobacteriaceae bacterium (assembly GCA_964246765.1). Lineage (GTDB taxonomy): Bacteria > Acidobacteriota > Terriglobia > Terriglobales > Acidobacteriaceae > EB88. The sequence continues at coordinate 29,217 of CAXTRW010000002.1, forward strand.
CTGCGGGCGCCTGGTGCACCGGCCTTTGATCTGTCACGCTGGGCAGTCTGCCGGGCTCGGGGCGCACCCCGTCCTCGGCCCAGCGGGCGAGCTCGTCGAAAGCCTCGCCCACCTGGTCCGGCGTAAGATTGCAGTGGCCGTCGCGGTCCACATACTGCTGCACGAAGCGCTCGCCCACGCCCAGCCGGCGGGTCAGCTCGTCATAGTAGCCGGCAGTGGAGGCCGGCACCAGCGGGTCGTACAACGTGTGTAGCGCCAGCAGCGGCCGCTTTAGCTGGCCCGTGGGCGAGCCGAACTCGGCCACATACGCGAGTGCCTTCGGGTCCGCGGCATAGCGTCGGACGCGCGTGTTCAGGGCGCTGTCGTCGGTGGTGCCGGTGTAGATCAGGTTGCGGTTGTCAAACGGGTTGCCGCCGGACTTGTCGCGCAAATCCTGGATCACAAACGTGTTGAACACCAGCACATCCGCCAGGCCTCGGTTGGTGTGGATGTCGGCGAGCGAGCGCAGCAGCGCCGCCTCGTTCGGGTGCGCGTCGAGCGCCCGGAGCACCAACGCCGCCGTTTGAGGGTCGTTCATCCGGAACCCCGTCGGGATGTGCTCCACATCCGGCAGCACGCCGGGGAAAAACGCGTCAAACGCCACCCGATTGGCAAAGGCGCGCTGCATGATCAGGTCCGCGGGGGTGAGCACTCCGCACAGGGAGAGCCCCGCAGCATAGTCGCGCGGATGCCGCTCCAGGGTAAGCACCGTGAGCAGGCCGCCCATGCTCTGGCCGACCACGAAGACCTCCTCCGGCCGGCCGTAGTGGCGCGCGAAGTACTGGCGCAGGTCTTCCGCGTCCCCGGTCGCGGTCGCGATGGCCCAGCCGCCGGTCTTGTATCCCGGCTGCGCGACTGCGTAGCCCCTCTGCAGCAGCTGGGCCAGCAGGCGCGATGGAGGGTTGGGCGCGTGGGTCGCGGGGTTAATGCGAAACAGCTGCGGCGCCGACTGGTAGCCGTGGTAATACACCACCAGCTTGCGGTTCCAGCTCTCGGGCGTGGCGTTGGGCACGTCAATCCGAAAGGACGAGCCGCGCAGCTCTCCTTCCTCCGTGTGCAACGGCACCGTCGGGGCCGAGCGGGCGGGCTCGCTTTCGGGCGGCTGTGAAAGCGCAGTCTGCACAGGCGCCGGCACGGGCGGACCGGCCGACGTGACCCCCAAGGGCGCGCCTGTGTTTTGGGTCCAGCCGGGCGCGGCCGCGAGCAGGCCGAGGGAAACCAAAATGCACGGGGTGAGCGGAAACCTCATTGCTGGGAATGGTACTGGGCCATTTCGGTTCCGCCAAGACGGGTCTATGCCCAAATTGGGAAAGCGATGGCCAACGGCTTGAAAAAAGGCGTTCCTCGCGCTCGTTTTCACTGGTAGGCTTCGTGCTGTTGGAAGGAGGCCGCATGAAGCGAGTGTTCGCGGTAGGGATCGTGTTGGGGTTGCTGGGCGCGGGCGCTTGGGGCCAGAGCGGCAGGCGTTTCCCCGCCGAAGCGCTGCACGCCAAAACCGTCGCCGTCGTGAATGACACGCACAGCGACGGCGTCGAAAAAGGCGCGGCGAGCGCGCTGGCAGCCTGGGGACAATTCAAGCTTACCGAGAACGCCGAAGACGCCGACCTGACCCTGCGCTTTGACAAAAGCACAGATCACGACGGACAAAGCTCAGAGAAGACGGGCGACGACGGCAAGCCCAGCTACAGCTACGGGATGAGCTTTGGGTCGTCGATCCATATGAAGGCTTACACAAAGGACGGTTTCTCGCCCTTTTACACGACTAAAACGGGGGATTCCAAGCGCAAAGCCGGGGTTTCCTGTGTGAATGACTTCCGGGAGGCGTATCGGGCGGCGCAGGCGCAATAGAGCCGACAGTCAGACTGGATCGGATGTCATCACATGATATCATCTCCCCATGCGTATCCTTGTCGACTTACCTCAAACTCAGATTCACGAATTGAACGCTCTCGCCGGCGAGCAAGGCGCCTCGCGCACGGAGCTGGTACGCCGCGCGGTGGCCGCGTTTGTGGCTGAAAAACGCGCGCCCGTTTCCGAGTACTTCGGATTGTGGGCGAACAACTGCAAAGAAGACCCGGTTGAGTACCAGCGGCGGATGCGCGCTGAGTGGTAGCCAAAGCTGCGCTTTTTGACACAAATATCCTGATTTCGGCGTTGCAGCGCGGACAGGGCAGGGCCGCTACAGCACTGCTCGAGCCGCGCCCAGCCGCAGCCGCCATCAGCGTGATCACCTGGATGGAGGTGATGGTTGGCGCTCCGGCCGCGCGAGAAGAGGAAAGCCGGCGCTTTTTGGGCCGCTTTAAACTTGTCGGGATGGAACACGAGGTTATCGAGCGGGCTGTGCAGATACGGCGGTCCATGCGCCTCAAGCTCCCCGACGCGATCATTTATGCGGCGGCACTCGCAACAGGGCGCACTCTGGTGACCGCAGACCGAGGCGACTTTGCTGCCGACGCCCCTGGGATAGAACTTCTCGATTTGTCCCACTAGGGCAGTTCTCGTACACACGTAGAGCGGCCGGCATTGCTGGCTGGGGCTTTTCCGGCGGGAAAAGCCCCATTGCCACCAAACTCTCCCTCTACACCAATACGAGGACTGCCTTAAGGGCAGACCGGCCGGGCTTCGGCTCGCCTCCATTCCAGATAGCATCGAGAGATGCCTGTTTCTGATTTCCCCTTTCCTGCGCTCGCCGTGAGCGCGACCGTTTCCCGCCGCGCGGCGGACCGCCTCCGCTCCGGCCATGTTTGGGTGTATCGCTCCGACCTGCTCGCGATTGAGCCTGAAAGCGCTGCCGCGGGGCTCATGGCAGTGCACGATCAGGCCGGGCGGCTGTTGGGCACGGCGTTGTGGAGCCCGACTTCCGAAATCGCGCTGCGCCTGGTTTCCTGCGAGGCGTTCGCTCCCGACGCGTGGATCCCGCTCCTGAGGGAGCGCCTACAGCGGGCATTGGCGCGGCGGGAAGGGCTGCTGGACGAAGGTACCGACAGCTGCCGCCTGGTGTTCTCCGAGGCTGACGAGCTGCCGGGGCTTGTGGTCGACAAGTACGCAGGCCTCGCTATCTTTCAGCTGCTCGCCGCCGGGCTGGATACGCCGGAGGTGCGCGCGGCCGTGGTGGAGGAGCTCTCCACCGGCCTTGCGGGGATTGAAACGGTGCTGGAGCGGCCCGACCCGCGCATCCGCGAGCTGGAGGCGCTGTCTGCTCCCGCACTGGGACCGCTGTGGAGCAGTTCCGCGTCGCTCGAAAGCGCCCGTACCGCGACCGAGTTCCGGCTGAACGGGCTGCGCTTCCTGTACGACGCGAATGCAGGCCAGAAAACGGGCGCTTTCCTCGACCAGCGCCTGAACTACCGGCTCGCCGCCGAGCACGGGCACGGGGACGCGCTGGACGTGTGCACCTACCAGGGCGGCTTCGCGCTGCACCTGGCGACTACCTGCCGGGCGGTCACGGGGCTCGACACCTCCGAGGCCGCGCTCACGGTCGCCGAGCAAAATCTGGCCCTGAACCGCGAAGCGCTGGGCGGGATCGAGGTGGACTGGGTGCGCGGGGACGCCTTCGCCGTGCTGCGCGACTGGTCCGATGCCGGTGCCGAGTACAACACGATCGTGCTGGACCCCCCTGCGTTCGCCAAAACCAAGCGCGCCGCCGAAAGCGCCTTGCGCGGCTACAAGGAACTGAATCTGCGCGCGCTCAAGATGCTGCGCCCAGGCGGGACGCTGGTGACCTGCTCGTGCTCCCATCACGTGCCGTTGGACGAGTTTCAGGCCGTGGTGGCCGCGGCTGCCGGCGACGCGGGGCGGCGGGTTCGCCTGCTGGAGCGAACCGGGGCTTCGCCGGACCACCCGGTGATCCTGACGATTCCGGAGACAGAGTACCTGAAGTGTCTGGTGCTGGAGGTGGAGAGCTAGTTTAACTTGACACTAACAGACTCACATTTTGTGCATCCAATACCGAGCACACACGTCTAAGACATAGGGTGGTTACCCGCATTCTTAACAAGGAAGCTGTATCAGGTATGGCGATTCGTTGGGATAAGTTCACTGTGAAGTCGCAAGAGGCCGCGCAGGCGGCGAACGGCGTTGCCGCCGACAATGGCAACCCGGAACTGCTGCCGCTGCACCTGCTTTCGGCCCTGCTGGGGGATCGCGAAGGCGTAATTTTGCCCGTTCTCGAAAAAATCGGCGTGCCGACCGCGCAGCTCGCGGCCAAGGCGAAGGAAGCGCTCGCAAAGCTGCCCAAGGTGCAGGGCGGCGCGCAGCCGGGCGTGAGCCAGGCGCTGCAGCGCGTGCTGGACCAGGCGAGCAAGGAAGCGGAAAACTTCCATGACGATTATGTCTCGACCGAGCACCTGCTGCTGGCACTGGCGGACGCGAAAAACGACGGCGCGGGGCTGCTGCTGGCGAGCTTCGGGGCAACGCATGACGCGATCCTGAAGGCGCTGACCGCGGTGCGCGGGTCGCAGCGGGTCACCGACCAAAACCCTGAGGCGAAATACCAGTCGCTAGAGAAATACGCGAAAGACCTGACCGAGCTGGCGCGACGGGGCAAGCTGGACCCGGTGATCGGGCGGGATGAGGAGATTCGGCGCGTAATCCAGGTGCTTTCGCGCCGGACTAAAAATAACCCGGTTCTCATTGGAGAACCGGGTGTAGGCAAGACTGCGATTGTGGAAGGGCTGGCGCGGCGCGTGGTTTCGGGCGACGTCCCAGAAATTCTGCGCGACAAAAAGGTAGTGTCCCTGGACCTGGGCTCGATGCTCGCGGGAGCGAAGTACCGGGGCGAGTTCGAGGACCGGCTGAAGGCGATTCTCAAGGAGATCGAGGACTCGCACGGGGCAATCATTCTGTTTATCGACGAGCTGCACACGCTGGTCGGCGCTGGGGCGGCTGAGGGCGCGATCGACGCGGCGAACATGCTCAAACCCGCGCTGGCTCGCGGAGAGCTGCGCGCGATTGGCGCAACCACCCTGAACGAGTACCGCAAGTACATCGAAAAGGACGCGGCGCTGGAGCGGCGATTCCAGATGGTGTACGTGGGCGAGCCGAATGTGGAGGACACGGTCGCGATCCTGCGGGGCCTCAAGGAGCGCTACGAGGCGCACCACAAGGTCCGGATCAAGGACTCGGCGATCGTGGCGGCGGCGACGCTTTCGCACCGGTATATTTCGGACCGCTTTTTGCCGGACAAAGCCATCGACCTGGTGGACGAGGCCGCGGCTTCGCTCGCGATACAGATCGGGAGCGTTCCCGAGGAGATCGACGCGCTGGAGCGGTCGATGACCTCGCTCGAGATCGAAAAAGCGGCGCTGCGTCGGGAAAGCGACGCGAACTCGCAGGAGCGCCTGCATGCGGTAGAGGCGGAACTCGCCGGGTTAAAGGAAAAGGCGACAGGACTGCGGGCGCGCTGGCAGAAGGAGCGCGACGCAATCACGCGGCTGAGCGAGGTGAAGCAGCGTGTGGAGGCCCTGCGGTTCGAAGCCGATGAGCAGACGCGGCTTGGGAACCTGGAGCGCGCGGCGCAGATTCGCTACGGCGACCTGCCGCGGCTCGAGGCCGAGCTGCGCGAGCTGAACAGCCTCCAGGACGCGATGGAGCACGGGGCCCGCATGCTGAAGGAGGAGGTCGACGAGGAGGACATCGCGGCAATCGTCTCGAAGTGGACCGGGATTCCTGTGTCGAAGATGCTGGAAGGCGAGGTCAAAAAGCTGGTCGCGATGGAGGGCCGTCTGCGCGAGCGGGTGATCGGCCAGGATGACGCGCTGACCGTGGTGGCAAACGCGATCCGGCGCTCGCGCGCGGGCTTGAGCGACCCGAAGCGGCCCATCGGTTCGTTTCTGTTCCTTGGGCCGACCGGTGTAGGCAAGACCGAAACGGCGCGCGCCCTGGCGGAGTTTCTGTTCGACGACGAGCAGGCGATGGTGCGGATCGATATGTCGGAGTACATGGAAAAGCACGCGGTGGCGCGGCTGATTGGCGCGCCTCCGGGATATGTCGGCTTTGACGAAGGCGGCCAGCTGACCGAAGCGGTGCGGCGCAGGCCCTACGCGGTGATCCTGTTCGACGAGATCGAGAAGGCGCACCCGGATGTGTTTAATGTGCTGCTGCAGGTGCTCGACGACGGCCGCCTGACCGACTCGAAAGGCCGCACGGTGGATTTCAAAAACACCGTGCTCATCATGACATCAAACCTGGGCGCTCAAATCCTGCAAGGCGACGCGCTCGAAAGCGAGTCCGGTTGGGAGCTGGCGCGGGAAGAGGTGATGGACGTGCTCAAGGCCCACTTTCGGCCCGAGTTCCTGAATCGCGTGGACGACATCGTGCTGTTCCGTCCTCTGGGTGAGGAGCAATTGACGCACATTATCGAGCTTCGGCTCGCTGACATGCAGCGCCTGCTCGCCGATCGCAAGATCGTGCTGACGCTGACGGAAGGCGCGCGGAACCAGCTGATCTTGACGGGCTACGATCGGGCGTACGGGGCGCGGCCGCTCAAGCGCGCGATTCAGAAGCTGGTGCAGGACCCGCTGGCGATCAAGATCCTGGACGGCGAGGTGCTGCACGGAGATCGAGTGCTGGTGGATGCCGACCCGCTTAACAATCGGCTGCAGTTTGTAACTGAAAACCGGCAGGCGGCGCACGCGTAAGCAGGCTCCCTGCGATCAGAAGCGGGAAGGCCGACCACAGGCCTTCCCGCGGGCCTCTGCATCAGCGCTGTTCACTGCGCCTTCGGCGCGGGTGCAAGCAGTTTCATTCGTTTGTAAGTTTGAAACATCGACGGGTCGGGTTCCTGCCCGGTCTTGATGTTTGTCCACTCCCGGCTCACGTGCGCTTTCATCTCGGCCGTCGGCGGAAGGTCTGTTTCTTCTCGAATCTCCGGCATCTGCAAGCCGGTCGGATGCCAAATGCGGCCGATCACGTTTCCCTTGCTGTCCTTCATTGGAAGGATTTGGCAAGGGTAGCCGTCGATCGTGGCTTCCGCAAGTACGAGGGAAGCGGGAACGGTCATCTCCTTAGGAGATGGAGGCGGACTAAGTGTGCGCCCTTGGACGGCTGTTCCGCTATCGTAATTCAAAAAGTAGAAAGCCTTGCCGGACATACTCATGAGACGGCCCGCGTGCTTCTGTGTGCCTCCCTGAATTGTGTCGGTGTAGGTGAGCAGTGTCGAGCCGTCCGAGCTTCGGTAGAACTTACCGGTAAGCTCATGGCGCTCTTTGGTCCCATTGCTGTACACGATACTCTGAGTTTCCTTGTAGTCCGAGGTGATCGGGAGCCATTGCGCGTACGCACTTCCAGATAGAGCGAGCGCAGCGAACAAAAGAATTGTCTGTCGCATGATTCGTTCTCCTTTATGCACACAGGCAGCAGCCTGTATCTATGGTGTAGCTGCCTCCGCACCCGAGACAGAGACAGGTGGCGTACGCTTCGCCGCAGCCGCCGCAGGACGCCTGGCCCAGACAGTATTGGTTCGTGATGAAGCAGTCATTCCCGCAACTGCCGAAGGCGGGACATTCCTGAGAAACCGCGGCCGGTAGATACATTGCCACGCCAAGTGCAAAAGCAGTTGCGAGGAGCGCTGTGGGTCGGTTCCGTACTTCCTTTCGAATGAGCATAGGGATGCTCCTTATGGATGAGATAGTCACAATTTTTTGTGACGCGAAGAAAATATACCCGTAGGGGAAAAAAAATCAAGACCCTGTCGAAATCGGTGTAGCGTTCGACTTCTCTAGAGTTTTAAGCCCGCAAACTTTGACCCCAGCGCTCAGAACGAAAACACCGGCCCCGGCTGCACACCCCAGCTGCACACCCCAGCTGCCGCCCTGCGATGCACGAGCGCGACACGCGGTATGCCCTGCAGGTCGGGCACAAACAGGGGCGCACTCCAGCGCGGGTCTTGAGCAAAAAGCGTCTCCAGCGCCGCTTGCTGGCCCGCGCCTAGCTCCGCGGCGAACAGGCCGCCGGGGCGGAGGTGTGCGATCGCTTGCGGCAGGAATGCGCGATACACAGCCAAACCATCCGGCCCGGCAAAAAGCGCGCCGTGCGGCTCCCACTCCGCTACTTGCGGTTCCAGCCTTTCGGTGCTCGCGACGTAGGGCGGGTTTGAAACGATCGCGTCGTAGCGCTCGCTGCTGACGGCTGCGAGCAGGTCCGACTCGAGGCAGCGCACACGGCTGATGAGGCCGAGCGCCCGCGCGTTTTCCTCGGCGATCGCGAGCGCATCGGGGGAAATATCGAGCGCGTCCACCCGCGCTAGAGGCCGCTCGTGCGCGAGCGCTAATGCAATAGCGCCCGAGCCCGTGCCGACATCCGCAATGTGCAGCGGCCGATCTCGCGACAAACGCGCAAGCACCGCTTCGACCAGGTGCTCGGTCTCGGGCCGCGGGATCAGCACTGCGGGCGTAACGCGGAAACGCAGGCCGTAGAACTCCTGTTCGCCGACGATGTACTGGATGGGCTCGTGCTGGAGACGTCGGGCAAGAAAGGCTTGATAGCGCTCCATCTGCGATTCCGTGAGCGGAACATCGGGATTGGCGAGGAGCCAGGCTCGATCGCGCGCGAGAACGTGGCGCAGGAGCAGTTCCGCGTTGTGACCTGGGTAACTGGAGATAGGGGCGAGAAGGTTGCGCGCGTCCTGCAATACGGTTCTGATGGGGAACGAACTACTGTTCACGAGAACTTACCGATGCACCCAGAGCAGCAAACACTGCTGGGAAGATTAAAAAACGAACTGACCGACTATGCTTGCCTAAACTTGCATGGTGCAATGCCGCGTGGAGCGGGGACGGCCTTGCTCACCAAGTTTATCTGCAGGTGGGCGCGGCGGGAAAAACTCTCTTGCGTGCGCGAGGTTCACCTGGGCGCTTTTCGCCAAGTCGACGCGGACAATGACCGCCGCCGAGGTCTCGTCGATTTCCTGCTTAGCAATACGTTCGCAATTGAACTGGACAGTTCCAACAAGCGATGGTCGCTTGCCAAGCTCGAACATGCAGCGACTGCGGGTTATGTCGCCGTTTGGATCCGCTGGCATACTCCGAACCGCATAGCAGTGCCGCCCTTCGTACACCTGATCAGCTTGCCAGTCAGAGCCGCCGGGAGAAGAACCCGCTACGAACGATACTTGCCGCCCGGGCCTGCGACGAATCCGCTGCCTGCGTCGGAGCTACTGCCCACGGCTCGCGTAACTCGCTCATCCAGAATGCGATTAACAAGTTCTTGAAGCACGGGCTGCCTCTTCTGGACGTCTTCCGCGGAAAAAGGTCCGAATGAGTTCTCCCAGACATGCATGACCGCTGTTGAGACTCGTTCGCTGGTCAGCTGGTCGTCGCCGAGCTGTTCCAATGCGAACTGAATTTCGCGAGCCTCGTCTGAGTACTCGTCCTCGGGAGCGCCCACCGCGAGCAGGCCTTCCATGTCTTCGGCTCGTAAGATCGCGTCCACTGCCGCTACCGAAACCGTCATTTCTGCCTCCACCATGCGGTAATCAGCTTACCCGCGTTTCTGCCGGCTGTCTCCAACACCGCCGTCAAGCCGTTTGTACCTGTGTATACGCTTTGCGGCGTCCCGTACTTGCCTATTTGGAACTCGACCTGGCCAGTCTTTCTTGCGCTGTCGATTGCCTGCTGCACATCCTGGGGCGAGTAGCTGCGGCTTGCACTGCGGACGTCGCCATGCCTCGTATTGCCAGTATATTCCCCGGCCACCTCAGGCAGCCTCCGCTTGAGCCTTCAATCTTTCCGCGTTGAAGAACGCGATCAGTGCATCCACAACCGGCTGCAGGCGGCCCTGCATGATCAGGTCCAGCTGGTGCAGGGTGAGGCCGATGCGGTGGTCGGTGAGGCGGTTTTGGGGAAAGTTGTAGGTGCGGATTTTTTCGCTGCGGTCGCCGGAGCCGACCTGGCTTTTGCGCTGGGCGGCTTCGATCTGGTGCAGGCGCTCCTGCTCGACCTCGTAGAGGCGCGCGCGCAGGACGCGCATGGCTTTTTCGCGGTTCTTGATCTGCGATTTTTCGTCCTGGCAGCTCACCACCGTATTGGTCGGCAGGTGCGTGATACGGATGGCCGAGTAGGTCGTATTGACCGATTGACCGCCCGGACCCGATGAGCAAAATGTGTCGATGCGGAGGTCCTTCTGCTCGATTTTGACGTCGACTTCCTCAGCCTCGGGCAGCACCGCGACGGTGATCGCGGAGGTGTGGACGCGGCCCTGGGTTTCCGTTTCAGGCACGCGCTGCACGCGGTGGACGCCGCTCTCGTATTTGAGCTGCGAGTAGACCTTGTCGCCCTCAACCACAAAGGACACTTCCTTGAGGCCGCCGACCGAGGTTTCCGAACTCGACAGGATTTCGACCTTCCAGCGGTGCACCTCGGCGAAGCGGGTGTACATGCGGTACACCTCCGCCGCGAACAGCGAGGCTTCGTCGCCGCCGGTGGCCGCGCGGATCTCGACGACTACATTTTTCTCGTCGTTCGGGTCCTTGGGCAGCAGCAGGAGCGTGAGCTCTTCCTCGGCCGCGGGCAGGCGCGCTTCGAGCTGCGCAAGCTCTTCCTCGGCCATGAGGCGCATGTCGGGGTCGTCTTCGTTGAGCATGGCCTTGGCTTCGTCGATGCCGCCGGCGATGGTGCGATAGCGGCGGAAAGCGTCGACTACGGCTTCAAGATCGCGGTGCTGCTTGGCGGTTTTCTGGTAGCGCGGCTGGTCCGTGATGATCTCGGGCTCGGCAAGCTGCGCGCCCAGGTCCTCGTAGCGCGCGACGATTTGATCTAAACGTTCAAACATGGGTGGTCCTCAAGAGGGTGCGACGGCATTGGGTTTGCGGGAGGGGTGCAAGGGCGCAGGGCGGCGGGGGCCGCTAGAGGAGGACGCCGGTGTGGAGGGCGAGGCGCATGCTCGGTTAGTTTACCAAACAAGCCGCGGCCTGCATCTATCCTCAGCGATGACCGAAGTAAGCACAATGGAGGGCGCGCTGAGCCGCTGGGCCGCGACCTGCGAAGCCCTGGGCGCGACCACCAAGAAGCTCGAAAAGCGTGCGATCCTTGCCGCGTATCTGCAGTCGCTGGCCGTGGAGGACGCCGCCCGCGCGGCGCAGTACATCGCGGGCGAGCCGTTCGCCGAGGCCGACGGGCGCAATCTAAGCGTGGGTGGCGCGCTTTTATCCCGAGCGCTCGCCGCGCGCAGCGGTGCCGCACCGGAAGCGCTGACGCTCGCCTTCCGCCGCCACGGCGACATCGGCGCGGCGGCTGAGGAGCTCATCGCCTCGCCGCGGGCTGGGCCGCCGACCACGCTCGCGGAGCTCCAAGCCGCGCTGGAGGAAACCGCCGCCGCGCGCGGGCCTGCCGCCAAGCTGCGCGTGCTGAATCCGCTGCTGGCCCGGTGCTCCGGGCTCGAGGCAAAGTACATCTTCAAGCTCATCTCGGGCGACATGCGCATCGGCGTGAAGCAAAGCCTGGTGGAGGACGCGATCGCCGCTGCGTACGGGCGTGAAATTGCGGCTGTGCGCCACGCCGGGATGCTGATCGGCTCGCTGGGCGAGGTGGTCGAGCGCGCCGCCGCGGGTACGCTTGGCGAGGCCCGGATGCGCTTGTTTCACCCGCTCGGCTTTATGCTCGCCAGCCCGGTGGACAGCGTGGAAGAGGCGGTCGCCCGCTTTGCCGAGGGGGTGAAAGCCGAGCACGCCGGAGTGGAACCGGCAAGCGAGCCGGCCGGTGCCGAACCGATCGAGCAAGTGCCCGCGGAGCAGCTGCTGCGCGAAGCCCAGCTAGAAGACAAGTACGACGGCATACGGGCCCAGCTGCACGCGGGCTCGCCCGAGGAGCCGGGCCGCGTGGGTCTGTTTTCGCGCAACCGTGAAGACTTGCGCGCCGCTTTTCCCGAGCTGGTCGAGGCGTTTGCCGCGCTCCCGGAGCCGGCGATTCTTGACGGGGAAATCCTGGCCTGGGCGCCCGCCGACGCCCGCGCGCTTCCCTTCTCCTCGCTGCAAACGCGGCTCCGGCGCAAGCAGGTCTCCGCCGAAATGCGCCGCGATTTGCCCGTTGTGTTCATGGCCTTTGACATCCTTTACGCGGACGGGCGCTTGCTATTGGACCAGTCTTTAACCGCGCGCCGCGAACGGCTGGCTCGCTACCTCGGCGACCACGCGGCGCAAACCGACGGCCGCCACACCCTCACTGCCGGCCAGTCAGTCCTGTTCAACCCCGCACAGTCCGAAAACCCTGCTTTCCCACGCCTGCTGCTCGCGCCCGCGACGCGCCTCAACAGCGCCGCGCAGCTGGACGCGGCCTACACCGAAGCCCGCGCGCGCGGCAATGAAGGCGTGATGCTGAAGGCAAGCGCCAGCCTGTACCAGCCCGGTCGCCGCGGCCTGGCCTGGCTTAAGCTCAAGCGCGAGCTCGCGACGCTGGACGTCGTGGTCACGGGCGCGGAGTTCGGCTCTGGGCGCCGGGCGCGGTTCCTCAGCGACTACACATTCGCGGTGCGCGGACCGCAGGGTGAGCTGCTCAACGTCGGCAAGGCCTACTCCGGGGTCACCGACGCAGAGCTGGCCGCGCTTTCGGGGCACTTTCATTCGACGACCATCGAACAGTTCGATCATTATCGAACTGTCGTGCCGGACACGGTGTTTGAGGTCGCGTTCAACAACATCACCCGATCGCCACGCCACGCCAGCGGCTTCGCACTGCGCTTTCCGCGCATTGTGCGCATCCGCACTGACAAACCGGTGGAGGAGATCGACACCGTCACCCGCGTGGAAGAGCTTTACAATGAGCAGCCGGACAGGCCGGTAGAGCCCTGAGCTTTCGGCTGTCCGAATCGAGCAACACGGGTGCCCCATGTCTCGCTTCTGAGACACGGTTTTGCGCGGGAAGCCGCGTCAGTGCGCGTGACCGTGATGGTGATGGTGGGCGTGCACGTCCAACTCATCCACGGCCATCACGCAGCCGTGCTCGGTTTCGCATACGTTGTTTTCAAACTGCACGGTGGTGTGCACGATGCGGAACCGCTCCCGCAGCAGCGTTTTGACCCGCTCCAGAATTGCATTGCTTTCCGACGGTGGAATGTCCGCGATGCGGATGTGGGTCGCGAGCGCATGGGTTTGCGAGCCCAGCGACCAAACGTGGAGGTCGTGCACGTCCTCCACTCCTTCGATCCCGGTAAGCACCATACGGATTTCAGGAAGCGCCATGCCTTGCGGTGTGCCTTCGAGCAGGATGTTGAGGGTTTCGCGCACGATGGAGATCGAGGACCACAGGATCAGCGCGGCGATGGCGAGCGAGAGCGCCGGGTCGATCCAGTCGAGCCCGGTGGCCCGGATCGCAAAGCCGCCCACGATCACGGCGGCGGTTGAAAGCGTGTCGCCCAACATGTGGACGAACACCGACCGCAGATTGACGTCTTTCGAGCTGGTGCGCCACAGCAGGGTTGCAATCAGGCCGTTCATGACCACGCCGGCCGCCGCGACCGCCATCATGGTTTTGGCGGCGACCGCCTCCGGATGCCGCAGCCGCCCGACAGCCTCGATGGCGATCCAGGTGGAAACCGCGACCAGCGCGAGCGCGTTAAAAAATGCCGCCAGCACCCCGGCGCGCTGGTAGCCGAAGGTCTTGCCCTCGTTCGCCGGACGCCCCCCAAGCCACACCGCCACAAAGGAAAGCAGCAGCGCGGCGGCATCGGAAACGTTGTGCCCGGCTTCCGACAGGAGCGCCAGCGAGTGCGCGCGCCACCCCGCCACGAAGCACACGGCGACATAGAGCAGCGTGGCTGCGAGCGAAACCTGCAGCACGGTTTGCGTTTTTCGGGTGTTGCCTGTTGGGTGGGCGTGGGTGTGCATGCACTTCTAAGTGTAGGAGATGCGCGCCGCCGCTTCTGTAATCTTTTGTCCCATGGGGTTGGGCAGGCCTTCTTGCAACTGAAAAACAGTTGCACTCGGAAGAATCAACCTCTAGACTGGAGGTCATGGCCAAGGCCGAAAAGCTGCTGAAGCGTATTGCATCGGAGCCGAAGGATTTGCATTGGGAAGAGCTTGTGACCCTGATGCGAAGTCTCGGGTTCGACTTGCATCGAGGCAGCGGGTCCAGCCGAAAGTTTGTTCAAAAAGAAACACGCGTCACGCTGAGTCTCCACGAACCACATCCGAGCGGAATCCTGAAGCAATACCAAATCCGCATGGTTGTGGAGCTGCTTAGAAATGAGGGCTGTCTTCCATGAGCGAAACTTTGCACTACAAAGGGTACAACGGCTCCGTTGCTTACAGCGCGACGGATCGGCTCCTGTGCGGCAAACTGCTCGGTATTCGCGACATGATTACCTTTGAAGGCGCAGACGTCGCATCACTGGAAGCCAATTTCCAGGCCGTGGTGGACGAGTATCTGGAGTTCTGCAAGGAGGCGGGCAAGAAGCCCGATCAACCATTCAGCGGGAGTTTTAATGTACGTACGGGCGTGGACCTGCACCGCCGGGCGGCGCTGTATGCTGAGCAGCACCAACTCAAACTGAACCACATCGTAAAAGAAGCGCTGGAACAGTATTTAAAGCGCGCCGGCTAGAACCGGCCCGCTAACCCAATCGGCGGCTCCGAATAGGTCTCTCGTAAGAGCCTTTGGCGCACCGGAGCGGATGGTTTACACAATCAGCATTACCCCACCGGCGCGGACCACCTCCGCCGGGGGCTGGCGCGGCGCACGGGGACCGAGTTCGCGGTATCCCTCAGCCCGATCCAGTTTTCGGCGATCACGATCGAGTTCTCGGGCTGGCGGGTGTCGTAGCGCACCGAGCACGGGAAGCCGACGCGGATGTCCGCGATGTCGATCAGGTCCTTTAAATGGGTAATGTCCTGCGAGCACTCGTAGGCGACGCCGGCGATCTCGTACTTGTACAGGATCAGCTGCATGCCGTCCGGGCGTCCGGCTTCCGAGGCGTCGCGGTCGGACACGTCGAGCACGGTGCCGTCGATAATACGGCCGCCCAGCACCAGGTCCTGCCGCCGCATGCGCTCGAGCTCTTCCTCGCTGGTGCGCTTGCGCGTGGCCCTGTACCAGACGATGCCGCCCAGGCAGGCAGCCGCTGCGGCTATGGTCGTCAGGATCTGGTGATCGCGCAGGATAAGCCCGTTGATCACCTGCACACGCTCCACGGAGGTCGGATAGCAGCAGCATACCGCAGTTTGGGCGGTTTCGGAGGGCCATCGACGCGCAAGCGCAACGCCAAAGTCACATAGCGGTCCCGCGAGCCTGGGCTATACTCAAGAGATTGCCCATGGCCAAACCCGCTCCCGCCTCCGGCCTTTCCCTTGCAGACAACCGCCGCATCCGCAGCACCACCGTGGTTTGTGTGCGCCGTGAAGGGTCTGTTGTCATGGCCGCCGACGGCCAGGTGACTTTGGGCGACGCAATCCTGAAGCACTCCGCGCGGAAGATCCGGCGGCTGTACCAGGAGAAGGTGTTGGCCGGGTTCGCCGGGTCCACCGCCGATGCATTCTCGCTGTTCAGCCGGTTTGAAGGCAAGCTGGAGCAGTACGCGGGTAATATCGGCCGCGCCGCGGTTGAGCTCGCGAAGGATTGGCGCACGGATAAGATGTTGCGCTCGCTCGAGGCCTTGCTGATCGTCACCGACCCGCACCAGAGCTTTATCATTTCGGGCACCGGCGACGTAATTGAGCCGGACGAGGGGATTGTCGCCATCGGGTCGGGCGGGTCGTATGCGCTGGCCGCCGCGCGCGCCTTGTACGACAACACAGAGCTGTCCGCGCGTGAAATCGCCGAGAAATCGCTGCGGATCGCGGGCAAAATCTGTATCTACACGAACGACACATTGATGGTCGAAGAGCTGACCGCCCCAGACAGGAAGTAACTCGCTTGGCTATTTACCTCCCCGGAACCGCCGACGACCAGGAGCTCGCGCTCGAGGAGCTGACCCCGCGCGAGATCGTCGCCGAGCTAGACAAGTACGTGGTGGGTCAGCGCGCGGCCAAGCGCGCGGTGGCGCTCGCGCTGCGCAACCGGACCCGCCGGCAAAAGCTCGCGCCCGAAGTGGCGGACGAGATCATGCCCAAGAACATCATCATGATCGGGCCTACGGGCGTCGGCAAGACCGAAATCGCGCGGCGGCTGGCCAAGCTGACCAACTCTCCATTTTTGAAGGTGGAAGCCTCCAAATTTACAGAGGTCGGCTATGTGGGGCGTGACGTCGAGTCGATGATCCGCGATCTGGTCGAGAACGCAATCGACATGGTCCGGGATGAAAAGCTGGAAGAGGTGGAGGACAAGGCCGAGCTGAACGCCGAGGACCGGCTGCTCGATCTACTGCTGCCGGCGCCTGCCGCGGTCGCTGTAGTGCCACCTACCGAAAACGATGGAAGCGGCCAGGCCGGCGGACAAGCTATCAGTGCCTCCGCCGAGGCCGAGCCGACCGCGACGGCGCGCGCCCGCGAAAAAATGCGCGAACAGTTTCGCGAGGGCAAGCTGGACGAGCGCTCGGTCGAGATCGACGTGCGCGAGCGCCGGGAGCCCCAGATCGAGATCGTGACCGGCAACGCGCCGGACGAGATGTCCGAGGGCAGCCTCAAGGACATCCTGCCGCAGCTGTTCGGGCCCCGCACCAAGAAGCGCAAGATGAAGGTCGCCGAGGCGTTCGACTACCTGGTTCAGGAAGAGGAAAGCCGCCTGATCGACATGGATCAGGTGCAGCGCGTCGCGGTGGAGCGCGTGGAAAGCTCGGGCATCGTCTTTCTGGACGAAATCGACAAAATCGCCGGGCGCGAGGGCGGACACGGGCCCGATATTTCGCGCGAAGGCGTCCAGCGCGATATCCTGCCCATCGTCGAAGGCACCACCGTGAACACCCGCTACGGCATGGTCCGGACCGACTACATCCTGTTCATCGCGGCGGGGGCGTTCCACGTCACCAAGCCGAGCGACCTGATTCCCGAACTCCAGGGCCGTTTCCCTGTCCGAGTCGAGCTTCACTCGCTTACCGTGGACGACTTTATCCGCATCCTGACCGAGCCCAAGGCGTCGCTGACCAAGCAGCAGATCGCCCTGCTCGAGACCGAAGGCCTGAAGCTCGAGTTCACCCCGGAGGCGCTGGCCGAGATGGCGAATTTCGCCTTTCGGGTCAACGAGCAGACTGAAAACATCGGCGCGCGCCGGCTCCATACCATCATGGAGCGGGTGCTGGACGAGATCAGCTTCCTGGCCCCCGACCTGCTCAAGGCGCCGCGCAACCCTGAGGGCGTCTTTGACCTGTCCGTTGCCGCGACCGACGGCGCGGCGACCACGCCGCTGCCGGTGGTGGACCGCGAAATTCCGACCGGGCATGAGCGCGTGGTGGTGATCGACCCGGAATACGTGCGGCAGATGGTGGCTGGGATCGTGAAGGACCAGGATTTGAGCCGCTACATCTTGTAATCCTGCCTTTCTTGCTCGGGTTTACCATGGGCGCGGGTAGAAGGAAGAGGCCGATGCGGCAAACGGCGTTTGGCAGCGCTGCATCCGCGTTGCAAGCGAAAGCCGGTGTGCAAGGCCACCCGGTCCAATGGAACCGCTGGAAGCGCTTCGGCTTCCGTTTCTCCTTCTGCTACTACGCGGTCTGGATTACGCTCAACGGCAACGCCACGGTGTGGAAAGCGGCGCCGGTGGTGGGCCTCAGGCTGGAAGGGTGGTTTTGGGATCCCCTCGGCGGCCTGGCCATGCTGCTGGGGAGGGTGCTGTTCGGGCTGCACGGGCCCGAGGACCACTGGATTTCCCGCGGCTCGAGCGACACTTTGCTCGCTGGGCTTTTAACCGCTTGCTGGGTCGTGCTCGCCTTGACCGGGGCGTGTGTGTGGTCGCTGCTGGACCGCAGACGCGAGTCGTACCAAACCCTGCTGGCGTGGCTGCGATTCGCGCTCCGACTCACTTTGGGCATCTGTTTGCTGCAGTACGGCATTGCGGAAGTGTTCTCGACCGGAGCGCCTCCGCTCGACTATGCCGCGCTCAACACCCCGGCGGGCGCGCTTCCGCCGGCGGCGCTGGTGTGGCTGCTGCTGGTCAGCAGCCGCGGCCTGCAAATTACATTCGGCATTGCCGAGCTCGTCGTCGGCGCCACGCTGCTGCTGCGCCGCACCGCGTTGTTCGGCGCCCTCGTCGCCTTTTTCGCGCTGGGCGCGGTGCTGTCGTTTGAGGCGTTTTTCCAGATGCCGGTGCGCATTTTCACCGGCCATGTGCTGCTTGCAGCGGGCTCGATCATCCTGATCGACCTGCCCGCGGTGGTCCGGTTTTTCTGGAAGCACCAGCCGGGCGCGCCCGCGGGGGTGTGGGTGCCGCCCGAGCTGCGAACTCGTTTCCGGCGCAGCACCGGAATCGTCGAAGTTGTTTTTCTGCTGCTTGTGCTGGGCCAAGCTTTGTATGTCGGGAGCAAGCAGCTCCGCTCCGCCCACCAGGCAGCCGACGCGCGGCTGCCGCTCATCGGCGGCTGGCAGGTGCTGCCCTCGGCCGCGTCGGCGCAGCGGTGGCTTACCAAGGATGGTTCGCCGGTAGCTTCGGTCTGGTTCAATCGGCAGGTCGGCAGGCACGACTTCGACCTGACGATCCGCAGTGAGGACGGCCGGCTCTGGCAAGGCTTCGCGGTGGTCGATGCGGTGCGCGACACCATGGTGGTGCGCGGCCGGTATACCTCGCCGCGAATGTACCTCTTTACATGGTCCGGGTTGAACCGGATTGCGCTCAGCCCCAGCCCTGGAGCAAGCCCGCTTCCTAATGAAACGCTGGAACGCCTGCCCTTGCTGCGCCGGTACCGCCTGCTCGACGAAAGACCGCCATTGGTGAACGAGTTTGGGTATGCCCGCTAGGGCAGTTCTCGTACACACGTAAAGCGGCCGGCATCGCTGGATGTGGCTTTGCCGGCGGGAAAAGCTACACTGCTACAAAACTCTCCCTCTACACCAATACGAGAACTGCCTTAACGCTGCCTTGCCCAATGGTGACGCTAGGCTCGATACGGTTCGGCATCCTGACGCTTCAGTTCCAGGCCTTGTCCGGGGCGGGAAAGGTCGGGCGTCATGCGCCCGTCGACCGGTTCCGCGAAGCCATCGAAAAACATGCGCTCGATGCGGGCGTGATCGTGGAAGAACTCCATGTGGACCGCCCTGGGCACGGAACAGCACACGTGCAGGTGCATGCTGGGGCCGCAGTGGGCGGAAAGCGGGACGTTGTGGGCCCAGCACAGCGCAGCGGCGTCGAGAAAGCCGCTGATGCCGCCCGAGCGGGTGCAGTCGGCCTGCAGGACCGTAACCGCCTGGGCGTCGAGCATGCGCCGGAAGTACCAGGCGGTGTAGCCGTACTCGCCCGCAGCAATGTCCATGCCGAGCGGCGCGCGCTCGCGGACTTGATTGAGGCCGATGAGGTGGTCGGAGCTGACCGGCTCCTCGAACCAGCGGACGCCCTGCTCGGCGAAGACGTGGGCCAGCTGGATGGCCTGGGTGACGGTGTAGGCGCCATTCGCGTCCACAAACAGGCTGCAGCTGGGGCCGATGGCCGCGCGCGCGATGCGGACGCGCACGGGGTCCTGCTCGGGGTGCGTTCCGATCTTCATTTTGACATTTTCGAAACCCTGCGCGGCCCAGCCGCCGAGCTGGTCGGTCAACTGCTGGTCGGAGTAGGTGGTAAACCCGCCGCTGCCGTAGACCGGAATGGACGGGCGCACCTGGCCGAGCAGGCTGACGAGCGGCAGATCGACGAGGCGCGCCCGCAGATCCCACAGGGCGTTGTCGAGCGCGGAAACGGCCATCATCGCGATCCCGGTTTCGCCCAGGTTGCGGATTTGGCGCAGCATGGTTTGGAGCGTGGCGCCGTGGTCGAAGGCGTCGGTGCCCATTACCGCGGAGTCCAGCAGCTTTTTCGCCGCCGCGGCGGTCGCGGGGTCGGCGTAGGTGTAGCCCAGGGCGTGGGTAGCCCCGCTTTCGAGCTGGACCAGCACCATCGTGGTCGCGTCCCAGCGGAAGGTGCCGTCGGCTTCCGGGGCATCCGTGGGAACCGTGTAAACTTCGACCGAACCGCCGGTGATTTTCGCGTCTGGTTTCATGGTTGTTTAGAAATTTGTGAGCACTTCAGCGCCGTGATCGGTACACGCGACGACGTCGCAGTGGCGCATGCCGCCTTCGCCGTCGAAGTAGATCGCGGGCTCGATGTTGAAGGTCATCCCGGCTTCCAGAGTGTCGGGCGATTCGGGGTGAATGCGGGGCAGTGCGTTGGCGTTTGCGGCGGAAAAGCCTACGCCGTGGCCGGTGGCGTGCTTGAACTGCGGGCCGAAGCCGGCCTGCTTCAGCACACCGCGGGCGGCCGCGTCCACATCCTTTGCGGGCACGCCTGGTTTTACTTTGTCCAAGGCCGCCTGGCGCGCTTCCGAGATCGCGTCGGCCATGTGCTTTTGCTTGTCGCTGCGCTTTCCCGGCACGTAATTGCGGGTGATGTCGGTCCAGTAGCCGTCGCCCACGGTGTTGGTGTGGATCATGACGCAGTCGCCATCCGCGATGGTGCGCGAGCGGGTGCGCGCGTAGGCCCCGGCGGCTTTGGCCGAGTTGGGGCCGGACATGCAGTAGAAGTAACCCCGCCCGCGCTCGAAGCCGTCGAGCGCGACCCGCGCATAGGCGGCTTCAATCGCCGCCGCAGCCTCGTCTTCACGTTTTCCGGCAGTCACAGCGTGCCCTGCCGCGCCGAAGCCCGCGCCCGCGAGCGCGCAGGCCCGGCGGATCAGGTCGAGCTCGACCGGCGTTTTCAGAGACCGAAGCTCGGCCAGCAGATCGTCCGCGGCGACCACGGAAATGCCTGAAGGGGCGCCCGCGAGCAGGCCGGCGGCGGAGTCGCGGAAGCGGTGCTGGCTCTGGTAGGAAACCCCTTCGCTCGCCCCCTGGAGATCGACCCCGACCCGTTTGCCGTCGAGCCGCAGGGCGGAGATGAGCTCCTGGACCGGTTTGGCGAGCGCCTCCGACGGGCTGGTAAGCCGGTGCAGTGTTTCCGGCAGATACGGCATCAGGCGGGCATCGGAGGTCGCTCGGGCGAGCTCCTGCTCGTCCTCCGGCACCAGCACCATCGCTTCGCCGCTGGCCGACACAGCGGCGATGCTGGTCGCCATTACAGGCCAAAAACCGCTCAACAGCAGGACATTGGTCGGGGAAAAGCAAACCAGCGCATCGAGCTGAGTCGTTTCAAGGGCTCGCACGATCGCCTCACGTCGTTGTTGGTCGATTGCCACGCCAGCCCCCTTGCGGCTTCCTTGTTTGTGATGCGGTCAACACTCCCGAAACGCAGACGTATCGGTGTGGATTCGTCCTGGATTCGTCATGGATTCGTCCTGGATTCGTCATGGTTTCGTCCTGGGGAGCACTCTGCGAAGGGCTGGGCCAACCCTGGCCCGTTTCAAACGTCCCTATATACTAGGAAACTAGAATGAGCGGCGGACCAGTTCGAGCTGTGGCGCGCAGGGGCGCAAACCGATGGAGCGAGGCCGCTTTGCGCCTTGTGCGCCTCGCGGTTCTGTTTCTCGGCTTCGCGGTTGTGTTCTGGGGCTCGCACGACAAGGTTTCCTTGTATAAGCACACCGCGCATGCGAGCGTTCCAGTCGCGAAGGCCAAGCTCCTGAGCAGTCGAGATCATGCCGCGGCCGCTGTTCGCGTCGTGACCGCTGTTCCGGCCCCGGCCTCCTGGCTTACGCTCCTGCTGTTCGCGGCCTGCCTTTTGAACCTTTCAGTGCGCCGGGCGGATCGGCCGGCTTTCGCGCGCCCGCTCACCCCGTCTCCGCCGCTCTATCCCGCGCTCCGCAGACGCCCTCCTCCCGTATCCGACGTGTTCGCATAAACGCTTCCGGCCTTTGCTGCCGGATTGTGAGTTGCACGTTGTAAGCGCAAGCGCGCGGCCCATGCCGGCGCGGAGTAGGTCCTGTCTATGCGAAAATCTGTGCGAAAACCGCGGTTCACTCCGACGGTGTTTTCCCTTGTCCCGGTGTGCCTGCTGGTGGGCGGCTGCCAGGGCCGCGCCAACAACGCCCAAGGCCCGGCCCAGCCCCTGTCCGCAGCCGTTGCGCGGGTGCAGCGCGGGTCGATTTCCCACACCCTTTCGCTCGCCGGGCAGTTCCAGCCGTACCAGGTGGTGGAGGTACACGCCAAGGTTTCCGGCTACGTGCGGCATATTTATGTCGACATCGGCGACCGCGTGCACGCGGGGCAAACGCTGGCCACGCTGGAGATCCCGGAGCTGAACGCGCAGTACCGGGGCACACAGTCGGAGGCGCTGCGCTCAGAGGACGCCATTACGGCGGCGCAGGGCGAGGTGGCGCGGGCTCGCTCGCTCCACGCGGCGCTCCAGGCGAACTACACCCGGCTGCAGAAGGCCGCCGAGGAGCAGCCGGGCGTGATTGCCGCGCAGGAGCTGGACAATGCGCAGTCGCAGGCTGAAGCGTCGCAGGCGCAGATCGACGCCGCGCTGGCCGCTTTGTCCGGCGCGAAGCAGGGCGCGGCTTCGGCCACCGCCGACCAAGAGCGGGTCGGCGCCCTCCAGTCTTACACCACGGTGACGGCGCCCCTTACCGGCGTGGTGATCTGGCGCTTTGCCGATACGGGCGCGCTGATCCAGGCGGGCACCAGCTCCGACACGCAAAGCTTGCCGCTGATCAAGCTTTCCGAAAGCGATCTGTTGCGGCTGCGGGTGCCCGTGCCGGAGGACGCGGTGCGCTACATCCACGAGGGCGACCCCATGCGGATTCGGGTCGATGCGCTGGGCCGGAGCTTTGAGGGCAAGGTGGTGCGGTTTACCCGTTCGCTGGACCCCGCGACGCGCACCATGGAAACCGAAGTGGACGTGCCCAACCCCAAGCTGGCTATCACGCCGGGCATGTACGCGAATACCTATCTGCAGCTGGCGCATGTGGACAACGTGCTGACCATTCCGATCGCCGCGGTGCAGGGAACGGGCAGCACCAGCATGGTGGCCGTGCTGAACGCGAACAACGAGGTGGAGCAGCGCGAGGTGCAGCTGGGGCTGCGCGGTTCGGTCCTGGTTGAGGTGACCGGCGGCCTGCGGGAGGGCGACCGCGTGGTGCTGGGCGACCCGACCCAGTTCCACGACGGGGAGCGCATTGTGCCGCGCCTGCAAACAGAGCCGGCCAGCGACCAGATGCACGAAGAAGGCGGCATGACCGATCCGCAGGCCTCCGCCGGCGAAGGGAGCGAGTAGATGCCGAAGTTCGCGCTGCGCTATCCCTTTTTTATCCTGATGCTTTGCCTGATGGTGCTGGTGGTCGGCGTGGTGAACGCCGGAACCATGGCGGTGGATCTGTTCCCCGACATTGATATCCCGGTCGTGGTGGTTGCGACGTTTTATTCCGGCATGCCGCCCGCGCAGATTGAAGCCGATATCACCGATACGTTTGAGCGGTTTTTTACGCTGGGCGCGAATATCGACCATATTGAGTCGCGCTCGCTCACCGGCGTTTCGCTCATTAAGGTGTATTTCCGGCCGGGCACCGACCCTAACTCGGCCGTGAGCAATATCTCGTCGCTGGCGCTGGCTGACCTGCGCCGTCTGCCGCCGGGCACGCTGCCGCCGGTGGTGCTGGGCATGACGGCGTCGAGCCAGCCCATTTGCCTGGTCACGCTCAAGGGCAAGGGGCTGAACGAAACGCAGCTGAAAGATTTGGCGCAGTTCCAGGTGCGCAACCAGATCGCCAACGTGCCCGGCGCGTCGGTGCCGCAGCCCTTCGGCGGGCGCTACCGGCAGATTCAGGTGTTTGTGGACCCGCTCAAGCTGGAAGCCCACAACATGAGCCTGATGGACGTGGTGAACAGCGTCGATGACTCGAACCTGATCCTGCCCGCGGGCGATGTGCGCATCGGCACGCGCGACTTCAACATCTACGCCAACGCCCAGGTGCCCACGCCGGAGCAGATCAACTCCATGCCGCTCAAGTCGGTCGGGAACGCGTCGGTGCTGGTCGGCGACATCGGCCACGCGGAGGACTCGGGCGCGATCCAGACCAACATCGTCCGCATCGACGGGCAGCGCTCGGTGTATGTGCCGGTGCTGAAGCAGGCGGGCAAGAGCAACACCATTACGATCGTCAACGGCATGCGGGCGGCGGTTGCGAAGCTGGTCGATATCCCGTCGGTGCTGAAAACCTCGGTGGTCTTCGATCAGTCGGTGTTTGTGAAGGGCGCGATCCGGAACCTGCTGAAAGAGGCGGGCATCGGGCTGCTGCTGACCGGGATCATGATCCTGGTCTTCCTGGGCAGCGGCCGCGCGACGGTGGCCGCGCTGATCGCGATTCCGCTGGCGGTGCTGACCTGCCTGCTGGTGGTGAATGCGATGGGCGGGACGGTGAACACGATGCTGCTGGGCGGCCTGGCGCTGGTGCTTTCGCGCCTGATCGACAACTCGGTGATCGTGCTTGAAAACATCTTCCGCTTCATGG
Organism: uncultured Acidobacteriaceae bacterium; assembly: GCA_964246765.1. Classification (GTDB taxonomy): domain Bacteria; phylum Acidobacteriota; class Terriglobia; order Terriglobales; family Acidobacteriaceae; genus EB88. Next base: position 53,679 of record CAXTRW010000002.1, read on the forward strand.
AAGAAGGCTCCGCGCCCGATGTCGCCGCTGCTGAGGGCGGAACGGAGGTCGCGCTGCCGGTGCTTGCGGCGACGGTGACAACTTCGGTGGTGTTCTTTCCGGTGTTTCTGCTCGATGGGGTGAGCAAGTACCTGTTCACCGATCTGGCGTACGGCGTGGTGTTTTCGATCTTCGCGTCGTATGCGTTTTCGATGACGCTGGTGCCGCTGTTCTGCGCGAAGTTCATCCGCGGGCATGGCGAACACCACGCAAAGCCTTCGCTGTTCCAGCGGGGCGTGGGCCTGTTCAACCGGGGGTTCGCGGCCATGCTGGAGCGGTACGAGAGGCTGGCGTACCGGACCATTCGCAGGCCGGGGCTGGCCGCGGGGGTCATGCTGAGCGCGCTGGCGGTGGTGCTGGTCGTGTTCGCGCCGTTTCTGGGCCGGGCGTACTTTCCCCGCACCGACCCGGGGCAGTTCATCGTGAACGTTAAGATGCCGAGCGGCACGCGGCTGGAGGTGAGCGACCAGTACATCGCCAAGGTGGAAGGGGTGATCCGGCAGGTGGTCGCGCCGCACGACCTGGGCATGATTGTCTCCAACATCGGCACTACGCCCGATCTTTCATCGATTTATACGCCTAACTCGACGATGGATACGGCGTTTGTGCAGGTTTCTCTGCAGGAAGACCACGCGGTCGGGAGCTACGCGTATATCGCGAAGGTGCGCGCGGCGCTGGCCTCTGAGCTGCCGGAGCTGGGCACGTACTTCCAGGCTGGGGGCCTGGTGGACTCGGTGATCAACCAGGGGCTGCCGGCGCCGATCGACATCCAGATCGGGTCGAACAACCAGCAGGCCGCGTTTGCGCAGGCGCAGAAGCTGGCCGCGAAGCTGCGCGGGCTCTCGACCGTTTCCGACGTGTACATCCCGCAGGACCTCAAGTACCCGGGCCTCGCGCTCGACATCGACCGCGAGCGGGCCTCGCTGATCGGGCTCTCGCCCAAGGGCGTGGTCGACAATGTGATCACCGCCATGACCTCGGACGGCGTGATCGCGCCGAGCTACTGGATCGACCCGAAAACCGGAAACAACTACATGCTTACCGTGCAGTACTCGAACCAAAAGCTCGGCCACATGAGCATGGAGGAGTTCCAAAACATACCCCTGCGCGGGCACGACAGCACGGGCTACACACCCCTGCGCTCAGTCGCGTTTATCCACCAGATCAACACGCCGACCGAGGTGGACCACTACCAACTGCGGCGCGTCATCGATGTCTACGTGCAGCCGCGCGCCGAGTCGCTGACCGCGGTCAACGGGCAGGTGCAAAAGCTCATCGCGGGCGTGCCTACAGCGCACGGCATGCGCACCGTGATGCACGGGGCAGTGCAAAGCATGAACGTTGCGTTCCAGCGTTTCGGGCTGGGGCTGATCCTCGCGGTGGCGCTCGTGTACCTGATCCTGATGGCGCAGTTCACCTCGTTTATCGACCCGTTCATCATTCTGATGGCGGTGCCGCCGGGGCTCGCCGGGGTGGTGGTGATGCTCGTGATCACGGGGTCCACGCTCAACATTATGTCGCTGATGGGCGTGATCATGATGGTGGGGATCGTGGTGTCGAACTCCATCCTGATCGTCGAGTTCGCGGGCATTCTGCAGGCCGGGGGCATGACGTATGCCAACGCGGTGGTGCAGTCGTGCAAGATTCGCCTGCGGCCGATTCTGATGACCTCGCTCGCGACGCTGCTGGGGTTGATCCCGCTGGCGCTGGGGCTGGAGGCGGGGAGCGAGCAGTACGCGCCGCTGGCCCGCGCGGTGATCGGCGGGTTGTCGGCGTCGGTGGTGATCACGGTGTTCCTGGTGCCCGCGGTGTACATGGTCGTACACGGGCGCAAGGACCGACGCAATGCAGACCGGGAGGGCGTGGCCAATGCGTAGATTGCTTGTACTTCTGGCAGCGCTTTGCTGCACGGGGGCGCGCGCGCAAACCGCCCCGCCCGCCGCGCCCCAGCCGCAGATCGTTTTGGCGCCGAGCGCGGCACAGCCCCAGCCGCCGCCGCTTCAGCTTCCCGCGCCGCCGCCTGTGCCGAACATCCCCACGCTGACCCGCGCGCAGGCCGAGGCCCAGGCCCTCGGCAACAATCCGCGCATCACGGTCAGCCGCCTGCTCGCGCTGGCGCAGGGGCAGGTGGTGCGCCAGTCCCGCTCCGGCGAGTACCCGCTGGTGAACGGCAGCATCACCGCGGAGACGGCGTATGACGGTTCGCGCCTGGCTTCCGGCTCGCTCAGCGCCTCGCGCCTGCTCGAGCACGTGGGCGGGGGCGTGCTGGTGTCGCAGCTCATCACCGACTTCGGACGCACCCACACCCTGGTCGCCTCGTCGAAGCTGGAGGTGCAGGCGCGGCAGGCCACGGAGCAGGCTACGCGCGAGGACGTGGTGCTGGTGACGGATCAGGCGTTTTTCGCGGCGCTCGAGGCCCAGGCCGTGCTGCGGGTCGCGCGGCAGACGGTTGCGACCCGGCAGGCCACGCAGACGCAGATTCGGCAGCTCACCCGGAACAATCTGCGCTCGACGCTCGACCAGTCCTTCGCGGACGTGAATGTGTCGCAGGCGCAGCTGCTGGCGCTCGACGCCGAGAACAACGCGGACGCAGCGATGGCCGCGCTGGATGAGGTGCTGGGCCTGGACCACGCGCAGCCGTACACGCTGGTCGACGACCCGGGCGCGCCACCGCCTCCGCCGCCCGACGTGGACGTGCTGACGCAAATGGCCCTGAAGCAACGCCCTGACTTGCAAGCGCTGGATCACACGCGCGACTCCGAGGAAAAGTACAGCCGCTTTCAGAGCGACCAGCGGCTGCCGACGCTGTCCGCCTTCGGCACCGTGGGCGGCACGCCTGTGCGCAGCGGGCGGTACTTCCCATCCAGCTGGGATGGGGCGGTGGCGGGCAACCTGAACGTGCCCATCTTCAACGGCTTCCTGTTCTCGGCGCAGGCAAAAGAGACCGAGGAGCGGGCGCAGGCCACGGACGCGCAGGCTCAGGCGCTGCGCGACACCATTGTGCGCGACGTCCACACCGCGTGGCTGGACGCGAATAACAGCTTCGCGCGGATCAACGTGACGGCGCAGCTGCTGCGGCAGGCGAACGCCTCGTTGAGCCTGGCGCAGACTCGCTACAACCTGGGCCTGAGCTCCATTGTGGAGCTGAGCCAGGCGCAGCTCGCGCAGACGCAGGCCGACATCAGCTACACCGATGCCGGCTACCGCTACCGGGAGGCGCTGGCCGCGCTCGGCTTCCAAACCGGCCAGGCGCGGTAGAAAAAGAGCCGTCCCCTCGGGGACGGCTCGATCGAACAGGGAGCGCTAGAAGTTGACCTTGAGCGCGAACTGGCCGAACCGGCGCTCGTCGTTGGCGCCGCCGTAGTAGCCGGAGCCGCCTTTTCTGGCCTGGATGGGCAGCGGGGCGCCGTAGCCGGTCTGGGCCACGTCGGTCAGGGTTTCCAGGGTGTACAGGTTGTGGTGGTTGAGGATGTCGAAGCCCTCGGCCCGGAACTCAAGCGCGAGGCCTTCCCGGATGGGAAAGCTTTTGCTCGCGGCCAGGTCAAAGTTCCACGCGCCCGGCCCGACAAACGAGTTGCGCCGGGTCATGCCCGCCGGATACGGGCCGAAGTCGGCGATCCCGGTTGCGGCAGCCTGGGCTGCGGTGAGCTGGCCGCTGCGGTTGGGCGAAGGCCCGTACGCGGGGTTGCCGAACGCCTGGGCCGCGGGTAGGTTGGCCAGCAGAAAGTCGTTCGGCGCGAGCTGACTGACCGCGCCGGCGTCGTGGAACTTGATCGGCCCGCCGTTTGCCGCCGGCGTGTAGCGCACGATGCCCTGCTGGTACGGAGCGTTCAGGCTGTTGGTGCTGTCGACGTAGCTGAAGGGCGTCCCCGTGCGCACCGTGTAGATGGCGCTCACGTGGTAGCCGCCCAGCGCCTCGCCCTTGAGGTTGCTCTGGCCCTTGAACCAAGGGGTGTCCCAGATGGGCGCCATGGTGAACCGGTTGCGGATGTCGTAGTCCGACGCGCCCTTGTCCAGGCCCGGGTCGAGCGGGTTGAGATAGCCGAGGTTTCCCACGCCATTGGCTGTGCTGTTGCTGGAGGAAAAGGTCGAGCTGACGTTGTCGATCGAGTGCGACCAGGTGTAGTTGGCTACCAGGCTCAGCCCGGAGCGGGCCAGGTTGGTCGCCTGGAAGCTCACGTTGAGCGCCTGGTAGTAGGAGTCGCCGTTGGAGCCGCGATTGTTGATGGAGCTGTACTGGTTGTTGGGGCGGGAGTAGTGATAGGTCTGCGTTCCATCCGCGTTGGTGGTGGGGGCAAACGAGTCGCCCAGGTAGATATTGCCCGCGCCCAGCTCGTTGTAGTTCTTGATGTCATACAGGTGGGTGCCGCGGGCCGCCGCGTAC
>CAXTRW010000003.1:0-53062 GCA_964246765.1 uncultured Acidobacteriaceae bacterium
CCTGCGCCGTGCCGGGCGCGGGGGTCAAAGCAATCCAACTGGCAAGCGCGAACGCCGAGGCGCGAAACATGGCTTTCATCTTAGCGCTGACCCGCCTCTGCCGAGGGCGCCTTCGGGATGGATTGCCTCTCCATGGTTACCCAAAGGTTCACGACACGCTTGGACGGCAGCCATCCGGACGGCAGCATATCGCGAGCAGGAACGCAAGCTGTCGTCGCGACATTCGAGCTGCAAACATCCGGCTCATAGTGCGACGGATGGATCAGGACCGCGGCGATGCCGCTATGAGTTGACCATTCCGATGGAAGACAAAGGCTGCGTGGGGTTCTGGCGCTTCCCGAGCGAAAAGCGGGTAATCGCCGCCGAGTTGCCCTACCGCACCGCCCCGCGCGGAAGCGGGATAATCCGCCCCGCGGTAGTCGAGAGCCGCCCGCGTTCGCCTTCGGTGAGCGAGCGCCACAGCAGCGCGAATACCAAAAGGCTGCCCACGCCGGCCACGGCGGGCGCGAACTCGGTTCCCTGAAGCAGCGCGGTCGCGAGCAGCGTCGCCGCAGCCCCAGCCATGGGCGGCGCGATGGTTCGCACGGCCGGGCGCAGCGGCCGGTACAGCCGCTGGGCGATCGTCAGACGGATGCACAAGTCCAGCAGGCAACGGAGCGCCCACGCGATGGCCGCGCCCTCGATGCCGGTCATGCGCACCAAAACGGCCAGCAGCGGCAGATACAGGATCAGCTCCACAAAAGAGAATTTCGCATTGACGCTGGCCTTGCCGACCCCGTCGAGCAGGCCCGCCACCACGCTGTCTACGCTGCTGAGCAGGATGCCCACGCCCAGCCAGCGCAGCACCGCGGAGGCGTGACTCGCGAACTCCGCGCCCAGCCACAGCGAAAGGATCCAGTGGCTCAGGGCGACACACAGCAGGCACGCCGGGAACAGCACTCCGGCGACGGTAAGCAGGCTGCGGCGAAACAGCGCTTGGGTGTTTTCAGGGTCGGTGCGATAGCTCGCCGCCATGGCCGGATATGCCGTGCTCATGATTGCCACCGGCACCAGAGTGAACCGCATGACCAGGTCGAACGGGGTGGAGTAGTAGCCGGTGTCCGCGGCGGTCAATACAGACGCGATGATGAAGCGGTCGGCATAGGTCAGGATGGGCCAGGTGACGTTGGAGGCCGTCATCCAACCGCCCATGCGCATCACGGGTCCAAGCTTGTCCAGCTGCACCCGCGTATGCTGCAGCTCCGGCAGCGCCCGTATGCAAATCTGCCAATAAGCGAGCGTGTTCACCACCCGGCATCCGACCAGAACGGCGATCACCGCGACCAAGCTGTTGAAGAAGTGCAGCACGATCAGAGGTCCGATGTAGTACATCGCCATGACCGGAATGTTGACGAGGTTGGCGGCCCGAAACCGCTGAAACGCGGCGATCACACCCCAAAGCGCCGAGCACAGGATCACCACGGGCGCCGAAAAGCACAGCACGTAAACCGAGTGCAGCACTTCGTCGTGAATGGCCGGGGGGATGTGGAGCCCGCGGTCTACCCACGTTCGGGCGAAGGCAGCCATGAGGAGGCCGCCCGCGCTCCCCAGCAGCGTGAGCGCTGCCATGCCGCTGCGGGCCAGCGTCGCGGCTTCTTCCCTGTTGTTGTCGACCAGCAACTCGGAAATGGTGCGGGTCAGCGATCGGCCGATGCCGAAATCGAAAATGGCGAAAATGCCAACCAGGCTGAGCGCGATCGTGAAGACGCCCCAACGGCTCGGCCCCAGATCGTGCACCAGATAGGGCGTGATCACGACCGCGACGACCAGCGGCCCGGCCCGGCCCAGCAGGTTCCATAGGGCGCTCTTGGCCACCGTGCGGGTGCTGCTCAGGGCGCGGACCGCTGCCGCCTCATCTTCCTCGATAGGTACCGTCCCTGTCGGTGCTTGCATCGTTTCCTCGTAATTCCAGTCGGCCTCAACCGCGAGCGGGAATGCGCTCGCCAGGACGACATGTGCTCAGACAAGGCGAGTATACGTGCGATTCGGCGAAACGCCCCCACGATGTCGCGCCACTTTCGGGAACTTTCCCGTTCTTGCCTAGTAAGGGCTGGTTTGGCCCAAAACGGGAAAACGTAACGTTACTCACGAAGCTGCCGAACGGTCCCGCTATCCCGATATTCGATACGGTCGCTACACAGGAAAGCCGGTCGTGGACTCACAGGTATTCTTTGAGAAGGAGTAGTCCTTTGCCGATTGAAAGCCTCCGGGCGTTTCCCGCAGGCAGCACGTTCCATGCGGATATCTGCATTGTGGGCAGCGGCCCGGCCGGCCTTGCCATCGCAACCGAGCTGCGCGACACCCGTTTCAACGTTGTGGTTGTCGAGAGCGGCGGCGAGGGTGGCGAACACCCATTCGCGGCCGCCCTGAACGAGATCGAAAGCGTAGGCGCGCCGCGGGTCATGGATCAGACCAAGGTACGCAACCGAGTTCTGGGCGGCTCGTCTCACACTTGGTCGGGCCGGTGCGCGCCTTTCGACAGCATTGATTACGAAGCGCGGAATTGGGGGCCGTTTCCGGGCTGGCCGATCAACGCGGCCGGAATTAAACCGTTCTTCACCATGGCGGCGCAATATCTGGGCCTCGTGCCCGTGGAGTACGGGGACGGTTTGTTTGAGGAGCTGCATCTCCGGCCGCGTTTGGACCGGGCCGACGAGCCCGACCTGCGCGCCGCGTTCTGGCAGTTCAGCCGGATGCCGGAAACCGGCGATTACGTCCGTTTCGGCCCACGGTTCGCCGGGCTTGAGGCCTCCAACATCCGCCTCCTGACGCATGCAACGGTGACTCACATCAACACCAGCGAAAACGGCGCCCATGTGAATACGCTTGAGCTTGCCGCCCCGGACGGCACCCGCCACACCGTGGCCGGCCGTCGCTTCGTCCTGTGCGGCGGAGGCCTGGAAAACGCCCGAATGCTGCTTGCTTCCAACCGCCGCGACCCGCGCGGGGTCGGCAATGCCCACGACCAAGTCGGGCGTTTTCTCATGGATCACCCGCGGGCCACCATCGGCACATTCGCGCCGGAAGCGGTCTCGGCGCTCCAGGCGGAGTTCCTGCCGGTGCGCCACCGCTCCGGGGCGCGGCTTCAGCGCGGTTTTTCCCTGTCCTTCGAAGCGCAACGGCGGGAAAAACTGCTCAACTGCGCCGCTTGGCTCACCTTGCACGTTTCCGACGACGACCTGTGGCTGGCTTTGCGCGCGATTCGGCGGGAGCGGGGGCGCGAGCGCCTGCGCCGGGCCGGCACGGCGGCTCGCAACTCCCACCAGGCCATCGCCGGAGCGTGGAGCAAGCTCCGCGGCCGTCCTCTGCCGCGACGCTTCAAGAAGCTCGACCTCGACCTCATCGTCGAGCAAACGCCCGACCCCGACAGCCGCATTACCTTATCCGACCGACGCGACGCCCTCGGCGTCCCGCTTTCCCGCATCGACTGGAGAATCGGCGAAGGGGAGCGGCGCACCGCCATTCGCCTGGGCCACGCCATCCACGACGCACTCGGGCGCGCCGGACTGCCCCAGCCGCGCCTGACGGACTGGGTGCGAGAAGAGCGACCCGATGCGGCCTCGTTCCACGATCCCGCGCACCCCACCGGCGCGACCCGGATGGCGAGCTGCCCTTGCCACGGGGTCGTCGACGCCGACGGAAAAGTGTTTGGCCTCGACAACCTCTACATCGCCGGCAGCTCCACGTTCCCGACCACGGGTCACGCTAACCCTACGCTGATGATTGTCGCCCTTTCACTTCGGCTCGCCCGGCATCTCGCGGGGCTCTGAGTACCGCCGTCGCGCAAGAAGCGCAATCCATCCCGCGAAAATGGGGTGGGCAACCCTTTGCGCTCGCAATCCCCGCATCCTATTTTTCAGGAAACGCCCTATCCACTTAGTAACTTCCTCAGCGATAGGACGACGAAAGGAAACAACCATGGCACTTCAGGATATTGTCGGCATGAGCGAAACGGAACAGAAGGTTCGCTACGGCATCGGTTCGGCGGCGGCGGCGACGGCCATCTTTGCGCCACTTGATTACAAGTGGAAAGGCCTTCTAACTGCGCTCGCGGCGGAGATGATCCTCGCAGCTGTTTACGAGTACTCTCCCATGCATCATATGTTCCGCAAGTAAGGCTGGTTGTTCTCGGCAACAAGCAGGAGCAGGCAAACGAGTGTGCGGCTCCGGCGCGAACGCTGGGAGACCCGTTTTAAAACGGGTTTTTCAGCAAAGCGCCCCGAGCTGACCGCTGCAAGTCCCCCCCCCGTCCACCGCAGCCGCGCAGATTTGAGCGGCGGAACGCTCGGAGGAGTTAAGCGCGTTATCGCTGTCCTTCCGCCTATACTGAATGCCGAACGAAGGATCAAGGTATGGGGATCATCAAGGCGATCGGCAGCGATGGAGTCGTGCTCGCGATCGTCGCGCATTTCCTTATCGGCATTTCTCTTGTCTGGGATAAGGTTCTGCTCGGCTCTAAGCAGATGGGCAGCCTGGTGACCTACGTTTTCTGGCTGGGTGTGATCAGTGTCTTCGGGCTGGTGCTCATCTTCTTCGGTTTCAAGATGCCTCCCTGGCGAATCGCGGGTCTGGCGTTTGCGGCAGGAATCTGTGACCTGATTGCCACTTACTTCTACTACGATGCTTTGAAAAAAGGCGAAGCGAGCGAAGAGCTGGCCGCGATGGGTGGGTTTTCTCCAGTTGCCACAGTGCTGATCGCCATTCCCCTGCTCGGCAAGCGGCACGCGATCGATGGGCAGCTTCCGGGCTTTATCCTGATGGTCGCCGGCGGATTCATCATGTTTTTCGCCGAAAAGCGGCCGCTCAAGAAGATGCTGCCGCGGGTTGCGCTCGCGGCCGGGCTGTTCGGCCTCACCAATGTGCTGCAGAAGATGGCCTTCAACGGCTCCGGTTTCATCAACGGCTACGTGTTTTTCACGATCGGCACCACCGTCGGCGCGCTCGCCCTGCTTGTTCCCCCGGCCTGGCGACGAGAGATCGTCGGCAGCATGCGCCAAAAGGACACCCAAGAAGAAAAAAAGCCCCGCAGCAAGGTGGGTTATTTCGTCAATCGATTCCTCGCCGGAGTGGGCTCCTTCCTGGTAGTGTTTGCGGTCAGCCGCACCAATCCCGCGACAGTAGAGGCGATCTCCGGTGAGCGTTACGTCATCATCTTTCTATGCGCGTGGGCGCTCACCAAGTGGAGGCCTCGCCTGCTCAAGGAAAACTTCACCCGAGGCATCCTCTTTACAAAAACGCTCGCCACGGGGCTGGTGACGGCAGGGCTGGTTCTGGTGGGCCTACACGGGGGCAAAAGTTCGGGCGGCCCGAGCTAGCTTCTACTGCATCGCGAGCGCGACCCCAGCAGCCACACAAAGCACACCCACCCACCTCCGCCAATGCACACGCTCTTTCAACAGAAATCGGGCTCCGATGGTGTCCAGGATAAAGCCCAGCGCCGTGACCGGTACCGCGATGCTCAACTGCTCCACCCGCAGCAGGCCAAGCAAGGCAAAAAAGGCGAAAGCGTCGCAACAGATGCCCAGAATTACCAGTTTGCGCGTGAAGATAAACCCGACAGCTCGAGCGATGCCCGACGGACCGAAGTCGTGAAGCTCGCCGGCGGTCGACATGCCGCGCGAGTTCAAAATGTCGCCCGAAGCGCCCATAATCACGGTAAACGCAATGATGGCGTACTTCATTCGGGCGCCCGCTTGCCGAGCGTATCGGCCGGCGAGGTGGCGGGCGGCGTGCGCGACACCAGAAACACTCCGAGTGAGATGAGCAGAACCCCTGCCCACCGCTCCAGGTGCACCGGCTCGTTGAGAATAAACTCGCTGAGCAGAGCGGTAATCACGTACGAGCTCGCGATGCACGGCACCACGAAGCTGAGATCGGCCCAGCTGAAAAGCGAAAGCTGTGCGAAGGAATAGGTGGCGGTCAAAAACGTGCCGGCGAGCAGCTGCGGGTCCGTGATGCCGCTCAAGAAATAGTGGGGCAGCGCGCCGAAGCTGAATCGCGGCATCCGATCCATGCCGATGGACAGCAAAAGATTGCCGAAGCTGTTCGCAAGCACTGCCACTGCGATAAAAATAAAAGTCTTGCGGCGTGTCGGGCTTTCGGCGCGGCTCGGGGGCATACTTGCCAGTGGGAGCGGTTTCTCGCAAAGAAGGTTGCAGAGCGTTATCCGCGCGTCCTCGCGGCATCATAACTGTCAGTTACCGGAAGAAGCTTTCATGTCCCACGAGACCGTAGGCAGCGAACGCCAACCCGTATACGTCCTGCCGTCGCTGCCCAGCGACATGCTCCGAAGCAGCCAATTCACCGATTTCTTCCAGAATTATCGCGGCCCAGCCGTTTCCGTGCGCACCGCCGACGGGTGGCGCTGGTCGTCCACGCCGGGGCGCTCCGCCGCGCTGACTGTCCTGTTCAGTAGCCGCAAGCTCCTGGACGCGGTCATTGCCGACCCTACCGACTCCACGCTGGCGCGGGCCTTTGTCAGCGGTGAGTTCAGGATTGAAGGCGACATTCTCCTGCTCTTGCCGGTCAGCAGTTATGTATTTGAGAGCTGCGGACGTCTGGTGGGGGGCCTGCCGCACCAGATCGGTAAGGCGCTCACGCTGCCTCAGCGTCTGCGCCCGTCGCGTCGGCCATCGGTCCACGATGAGCTGTTCGCACAGCCCGGCGAGTTGTCGATCGAGTTTTTTCGCGGCTGGCTCGGCCCCACCTTGGCCCCCACCTGCGCCCGCTGGACCAGCCCGCGCGAGAGCCCCGGAGATCACCTGCTGCTGGACCAGGCGCAGTCGGCCGAGCTGAGCGAGATCTGCCACGCCCTGGCCCTGAGCCCGGGCGACCGCCTGCTCGACATGGAGTGCGAGTGGGGCGCCCTGCTGCTCCATGCCGCCGCGCAGGGCGCCGCCGAAGCCCGCGGTCTGGCTTCCAACGAAACCCAGGCCTGCGCGGTGCGGCAGCGCATTCAGCAGGCCGGCTTTGAACGGCAATGCACGGCGGAGCTTCGCGTGGGCCGGCTGCCCTTCCGCGCCGGCAGCTTCGGCAAAGTTGCCGACGCGAGCATCTTTCAGCACGTCGGCTACCGCGCTCTCACGAAATATTTCTGCTCCGTTTCGCGGGTACTCCAACCGGAGGGGCTGTTTCTTACCCAGCGCATCACCTGCTCCTCCGGCGCGCAACGCATCGGGAGCTACCTTCTCAGCGGTCATACCTTTCCCGGGGCGGAGGTCGGTACGCTGCCCGGCGAACTCGCCGTCGCGGAGCTGGCCGGCTTCGACGTGCTGCGGGTTGAAAACATCGGCGAAGCCTATGAGCGAACTCTGCGGCTCTGGATCGGTCGCTTTGAAGAGGACGCCGCCGCCCTGCTGCGCTGCGCCTCCGCCCGGTCTTACCGCAAGTGGCTGCTTTACCTCACCGAGGCCGCCGCCGCGTTCCACTCACGAGAGCTTTCCGTGCATCGCATCCTCTTACGGCGCGCCCGCGCGGCTTCGCGCAAGGCCCTTCTGCACTAGCGCGCGCATCCACACAAGGCAGAGGGGGCTTCATGCAATACCAAACGGCGCGCCGCCTGCTTGCCTCCATCGCCGTGTTCGCGATTCTGGTTGTTTTCGTCTGGTTCCAGTGGGAGCTGGTGTGCATAGTGTTCGCCGGGGGGCTGCTGGCGATTCTGCTGCACGCCTGCGCCATCTGGCTGGCCCGTCACTCGCCATTCGGGCCCAAGCTCTCCTATGCCATCATCCTGCTGGCGATTTGCGCCATCGTAGTAGTGGCCGCCCTGTTGATCGCGCCTCGGGCCATCGGCGAGGGCTCCGAGATCGCGGCCTCTTTGCCGGGCTCCATTCACAAAGCCACCGCCTATCTTCAGCGGCAAAGCTGGGGCCGCACTGCTTTGCGGGTACTGCATCAGGCCTCGAGCGGAACCAGCACGGGGCCCAAACTGACGAGCATCGCCATGAAGTTCCTTTCCGGCCTGGCGGACCTGGTCGTCATTCTCGTGGTGGGCTTTTTCGGCGCGGTCAATCCGGGGCTGTACCGGCGCGGACTGCTGGCGCTGGCGCCCCCGCAGCGCCGCGACGAGCTGGGCGAAACGCTCGATCGCATTGTGGTCGTGCTGCGCTGGTGGATTCTAGGCCAAATGGTCCCGATGAGTTTTCTTGCGGTCGCGAGCATGGTTTCGCTCTGGCTGCTGGGGGTCAAGTTGGCCTTCGCGCTGGGGTTGTTTACGGGGCTCATGGTATTCATTCCCTACGTCGGCTCGGTCATCGCGGGCATCCCCTCCATTCTGATGGCGCTCCAGGGCGGCCGGCGTTTGGCGCTGGAAGTCTTTGTCCTCTACGTCCTGTTTCACCTGCTGGAGGGCTATATCCTGACTCCTCTGGTGCAGAAAAAAGCCGTACGCCTGCCTCCCGCGCTTACCATTCTGACTCAGTTGTTTTTCTGGGATTTCGGCGGCGTGCTCGCGGTCGCGATCGCGGCGCCCGCCACAGCGGCGGCGATCGTCGCGGTGCAACGGCTGTACCTCCGCAAGCAGGACGCAGGGGCGGCATCCAATGGAGCATGATAGCCGGCACGGTTCTCCTGCTCAGCACCTCTCTGCTCGCCGCCCCCGCGCTCGCCCAGCAGGCGGCTACGGACCAGCCCGTCGGCCGCCTGGAAACCGTCGCGACCTACAACGGGCCCATGCCGACCGGGATTACGGTTTCCCACTCGCATGGCTTCTTCGTCAACTTTCCGCGCGGGGGGGACGAGGGGCCGTTCACCGTTGCCGAGCTGGTGAAGGGCAAGGCCGTCGCTTATCCGAATGAGGAGATCAACGACTGGCCCGGCCGCAAGCTCCCGAACCCGAACGCATTTACCGACGAGCAGGCCGACCAGACCCATTTCGTCAATGTGCAATCAGTGGTCGTCGACCCGGACGACCGCCTATGGGTGCTCGATACGGGCGCGCCCAAGCTCAAAAATATCGTGCCCGGCGGCCCCAAGCTGGTGTGCATCGACCTCGCAACCAACAAGGTCATCCGCACCATCCTACTGCCGCCGGTAGCAGCGGGCGAGAGCAGCTACATGAACGATGTGCGGTTCGACCTGCGCGTCGGAGACACAGGCCCGCAGGATCCGCAGACGGAGATCGGGTCGCGAGCGGCACCGAACCCGAACGCGCCGCCGCCCGACCCTTCGCACCCCAACGCCGCGCGCTCGCCGGGCAAGCCCATGCCGGGCCAGACTGACGACATCCGCGGAACCGCCTACATCACCGACTCTTCGAGCCAGGGCCCCAATGCGATCATTGTGGTCGACCTCGCGACCGGCAAGGCGATGCGGCGGCTCAACCAGCACATCAGCACGCAGGCCGAGCCCGGTTTCCTGATGTTCGCCGAAGGGCAGCCCGTGTACCAGACAGAGCCCGGCAAACCGCCCAAGCCGGATGTGTTCGCGGTGGACGGCATTGCGATCTCCGCCGATGGCAGCGAGCTGTACTACTGCCCGATCAACTCGACCAAACTGTACGCGGTCTCAGCCGAAGCGCTGCGGGATAAGAGCAAATCCGACGCGCAAGCCGAAGCCACAGTGCGCATTGCCACCGGCAAGATGCCTTCCGATGGGCTCGAATCCGACGCCGAGGGCCGCGTGTATCTGAGCGATCCGGTGACTGACTCGATCCAACGGTTCGACCCGAAAACCGGGCTGATTGAAACGTTGGTCCATGACCCACGCATCCTGTGGCCCGACACAATGAGCCTCGCGGACGACGGCTACTTATATTTCAACGCGAACCAGCTCGAGCGCCAGCCCACGATGCACAACGGGCAGGACCTGCGGCAGAAGCCCTACCACTTATTTCGCATCAAGGTGGACGCACAGCCTGTACGCCTGAAGTGAAGCGCTTGTTTGTTCGCTCGCGAACGTGCAACCTAAGTGATCGTGTGCAACTCACATAGAAGGGGAGAATGGTGATGACTGCTGGAGATATGTTGGTGGAAAAGCTGATCGAGTGGGGCGTGGATACTATCTTCGGCCTGCCCGGCGACGGCATTAACGGTGTGATGGAGTCGCTGCGCAAAGCACAGGACAAGATTCGTTTCATCCACGTGCGGCACGAAGAATCGGCGGCATTTATGGCCTGCGCCTACGCCAAGTTCACGGGTCGTTTGGGTGTGTGTCTCGCCACCTCGGGCCCCGGCGGCATTCACCTGCTCAACGGCCTGTACGACGCCAAGATGGACCAGCAGCCGGTGCTCGCCATCACCGGCATGCAGTTCCAGGACATCACCGGAACCTTCTCGCAGCAGGATGTCGAGCTCGACAAACTGTTCATGGATGTGGCCTGTTACAACGAGCGCGTGATGAGCGCGCCGCACATGGAAGCGGTCGCGGAACTGGCAATCCGGTCGGCCATCGACAAACGCCAGGTAGCGCACATTACCATTCCCATCGACGTGCAATCGCAAACCGTCGGCAAGCGCGACCGCTCCAAGCGCAACGTCCCCAATCACACTTCGACAAAGTACGCCATCACCGGAAACTACCCGGTGCAGGGCGATCTGCACGAAGCCGCCAGCCTGATCGGCAAGGGCAAGAAAGTTGCGATTTTCGCCGGCGCCGGCGCGCTGCAAGCAACGGACGAGCTGCTGGAACTGGCCGAAAAATTAGGCGCCCCCATCGTCAAAGCGCTGCTCGGCAAAGCCGCTGTGCCTGACGACTCCCCCTATTCGATGGGCCAAATCGGCCTGCTCGGAACCGCGCCTTCCCAAGATGTATTTGAGGCGTGCGACACGCTGATCATGGTCGGCACTTCCTACCCGTACATTGAGTTCATGCCCAAGGTCGGGCAGGCCAAGTGCGTGCAGATTGACTCCAACGCGCAGCGCATCAGCCTTCGCTACCCGGTCGACGTGGGCCTGGTGGGCGACTCGAAAAAGTGCCTTCAGGAGCTGCTGCCGCTGCTCAAACGCAACGAGAATCGCTCGTTCCTGAAAGACGCGCAGAAGCGCATGAAGAAGTGGAACGAAGGTCTGGAAAAAGAAGGTAACAATCCGGCCATGCCGATGCGCCCGCAGGTCGTCGGTTGGGAGCTAGGCAAGCGTACGCGAGAAAACGCCATCATCTGCTCGGACTCAGGCACCAACACGACCGTGTGGGCGCGCTACATGCCTTCACGGCGCGGGCAGATGGAGTCCTGTTCCGGCAATTTGGCCACGATGGCCTGCGGCATGCCCTATGCCATCGCCGCGCAGATCGCCTACCCGGAGCGCCAGGTCATCGCAGTGGTCGGCGACGGCGGCTTCACCATGCTGATGGGCGAGATCATCACCGCGGTCGCCTACAAGCTGCCCATCAAAATAGTCATCATCAAGAACAACACCCTCGGCCAGATCAAGTGGGAGCAAATGGTGTTCCAGGGGAATCCCGAGTACCAATGCGAACTATACCCGATCGACTTCGTCGCGCTGGCCCGCGCCGTCGGGGCCGAGGGCGTACGCATCGACGACCCCGCACGCTGCGGAGAGCTGCTCGACAAGGCACTCGCGATGCCGGGGCCGGTACTCATTGAGGCGGTGGTTGACCAGTTTGCCGCGATGCTGCCCGCCAAGATCGATTTCGACCAGGCAGAGAAGTTCTCCATGGCGCTCCTGCGCGGAGAACCGAAACCCCTCCGCATCGGCTTGACCATCGCCCACGACAAGGTGCGTCAGGTCGTTTAACCGCTATCAGGGCCGCCTCCCACGGCGGCCTTCGCTTCTTCCATCACGGACGGGCCATGATTTACGACCTCAGCCAGCCGCTTTACAACGACGGACCGCACTACCCCAGCCATCCCGCCGACTCTCTGGTATTTCACTCCCACGCCGCCATCCAGCAGGACACGGTTGAGCAAGTCCAACTTATGACCCACTCCGGCTCGCACGTCGACGCGCCGTTTCACTTCCTGCCTGAGCTGCCCTCGATCAGCGAAATGCCGCTGTCGCACTTTTACGGTCCCTGCATCGCAGTCGACCTGCGCCCGCTCAAACCCTGTCATCCCATCGGCGCGGACGATCTCCGGCCGCATGAATCCCTCCTCACCGAGGGCGTCTTCGTGCTGCTTAAAACAGGCTGGGGCGATCGCCGTGGCAATACGAAAGAGTTCCTCACCGAGTGGCCCTACGTCAACGGCGAGGGCGCGCGCTACCTGGTCGAACGCGGCGTCAAAGGCATCGGCATCGATACGCTTTCGACCGGCGGTTACGGCGACAAACACATAGTGGGCAACGCGCACCGCGAACTGCTCCGGCATCATAAACTCCTGATGGAAGACATTCACATCCCCGACGCGCTGCTCGACGGCCGCCGCCGCTTTTTCGCCGCATTCCCCATTCTTGTCGCCAACGCGAGCGGCGCTTGGGTGCGCGCCATCGTGTGGGACAAGGGCGACCTGGACGGTGACCGCCCCGCGCCTGAGCTCCGCACCGCGATTCCAGCCGAACTCACCGGACTCCTGGCGCTCGAACGTAAAGCAAGCACGGAGCGACACCATGCCTGATACCACGCCCGCGGCCATGGTTCAGGCGCTCCCCGGCATCGTGCGCAAGCCCGCAGAAGTCGCGCTCCGATACATCCAGCAGGGCACCTTTCAGCGCTCCATGGCGCTGCTGGTTTGCGCCTCCAGCGCCGTGACCGCGATGGAAGTCGGCTATGAGCACTACCGCGGCAGCTACTCAAATCCTGTGATGTATACGCCCGTCCTCCTCTCGGGAACCCTCACGGCAGCGGCGGCGGCGGGCTTCTTTTCGCGACGCATGGCGCAAACACTTCTGCGCTGGAACAGCGTCGCCATGATCGCCGACGGCCTGATCGGCTTCGGCTTCCACATCCGCGGCGTCGCCCGCAAGCCCGGCGGATGGCGCATCCCCATTGTCAACGTGGTGATGGGACCGCCCCTGTTCGCCCCTCTGCTGGCCGGCACCAGCGCCTACATGGGCTTTCTCGCATCGTACCTCCAGCGCGAAGAAGACGCAGGCACACCGCAACAGACCCACGCCGCTGAATCCGCCAAAGATACGACCAGCTGGCGTAAGGACATTGAAACTGGCCAGTTCCAAAAACATCTCTGCGTTGTCACCGCCATCGGCACCCTGTGCTCGGGCGGCGAAGCCTGGTACTCGCACTACAAGGACAACTTCAAGTACCGGGTCCAGTGGTCGCCCATCATCCTCACACCCATCCTTGCGGGCGCGGCCCTCGCGTCGGTCGGCAGCCGCACCGCCGCCAACACCGCCCTCCCCCTGGCCTCCGCGGCCGCCATGCTTAACGGTGCCATCGGGACGATCTACCACATTCGCGGCATCATGCGGCGCCCCAGAGGCCTCAAAAAGCCGCTCTACAACACCCTGTATGGTCCGCCCATCTTCGCGCCCATGCTGTTTTCCGCCTGCGGGATGCTGGGCATGCTCGCGTACCTAATGCGCCGGGAGCGTACCGCATGAGCACCGAATCGAAGCCCCTGACCGACCCTCGCACCGGCTCGCCCCTCCCCCCGCGGGAGCAGCCCGGCTACTACCCCGGATTCTCCACCTTGGGCCAGAAGGCGTACTGGGACGCCGCCACCCGCCGCACCGTGCTCGATCGAGTCGAAAACGTGCCGCCGTTCGAGTTCTTCTCCCCCACCGAGCAGCGCACCATGCTGGCTGTGGTCGCACGCATCCTGCCGCAAGAGGACCGCGTCCCTTCGCGCCGCATCCCGCTGCTGCCCGCCATCGACCGCCGTCTCCAGCGCAACGAGATCGACGGCTACCGCTACCAGGACATGCCCTCCGACCAGGACGCCTACCGCATCGGTGTCGAGGCGTTCGAGACCATGGCTCAGGAGCTCTACAGCGCGCCCTTCCACGAACTCACCGTACACAGCCAGGAGGAAATCCTGACCCAGGTTCACGACGGCAAGCCCCAAGCCGCGCAAAAACTCTGGAAGCGCATGAACATCTCCCGCTTCTGGTCCATGCTGCTGGCCGACTGCTGCGGCGTGTACTACGCCCACCCTTGGGCCTGGGACGAGGTCGGCTTCGGCGGCCCAGCCTACCCCCGCGCCTACATGCGCCTGGAAGAAGGCGAGGCCGAACCCTGGGAGGTCGAAGAGCGCCGCTACGAGTGGGCCGCGCCGATCGACACACTCTCCGACCGTGAGCAGAAAGATTCCGGAGGCGAACACCAGACCCGCCCCGGACAGGGAGGAACCCATTGAGCCGGCGTCATCAAGACTCTCCCGTTGGGGGCGCATTCGAAGAGCCGCAGGATGCAAAGCATTGGCTCGGCCCCATGCAGCAGATCACCATTCCCCGCCGACGCTTCCGCGACGAGGACGAGGTCGACTTCGCCATCGTCGGGGTGGGCTCGGCCGGCGGTGTACTGCTGCAGCGGCTGTCGCGCGCGGGCTTCAACGTCGTCGGCTTTGAAGCGGGCCCTTTCTGGGACTCTGAGCGCGACTGGGTTTCCGATGAAGCCGGCTCCCGTGACTTGTACTGGAACGATCTCCGCATCACCGGCGGCGCGAACCCGCTCACCTTCGGCGAAAACAACAGCGGCAAGGGCGTCGGCGGCGGCTCGGTTCACTGGGCCGCGTTTTGTCCGCGCTTTCACCCGTCCGACTTCGAAGTCTACACCCGGGACGGCGTCGGCGCGGACTGGCCCATCGACTACGCGGACATCGAGCCCTACTACGACCTGCTGGAGCAGGAGATCCCGGTCGCCGGGCCTGCCTACTACCCCTGGGGCAAGCCGCACGGGTACCCCTACGGCCCCCACCCCCTCGGCGGCACGGGCGACACCCTGGTGCGCGGCTGCGAACGGCTCGGCATCGGCGTCTCCGCCGGCGGACCCGTGGCCATCCTCTCCGCCTCGCGCGGCAACCGCCCCCACTGCATCTATCGCGGCTTCTGTATCCAGGCCTGCAAGGTCGGCGCCAAAGCCTCCACCCTGATCACCCACGTGCCCGACGCGCTCGAACACGGCGCGGAAATCCGCGACCGGTGCATGGTTTCCCGCGTTTCTCTCGGCGGCGACGGTCGCGTCAACGGCGTCCACTATTTCGACCGGGAAGGCCGCGAGCGCTTTCAGCGAGCCAAGGTCGTCATCGTCTCCGGCTACGCGGTTGAAACCCCTCGCCTTCTGCTCAACTCCGCCTGCCCCGGCCACGAAAAGGGCCTCGCCAACTCCTCCGGCACCCTCGGCCGCTACCTGATGGCGCAGGCCGGCAACGTGGTTCTGGGCCGGTTCGACCAGCTGGTCCGCATGTACAAAGCGCCGCCCGCGCACGCGCTCACAGAGGAGTTCTACGAAACCGACCCCAAACGCGATTTTGCCCGCGGCTTCGCGGTGCAGACCGTCGGGCCCTTGCCGATCGCCTTTTCCAAGCAGTGCGTGGCCTCCAAGGACCTGTGGGGCTGGGGCTTGCGCCGCATGATGATGGACTACAACCACTGGTCTGCCCTCGGGTTGCTGGGCGAAATCCTGCCCTGGGCCGATAATCGCGTGGAACTTGCCACCGGGGCCGACCAGAAAGACCGCTTCGGCCTCCCTGTTGCCGGCGTCACGTTCTCACTCCACGAGAATGACAAGAGGATGATCAAGTTCGGCGCTGCGAAAGTGGAAGAAATCATGCGCGCGGCCGGCGCAACCGAGGTCGTCCAGGAGGCCCGCTACGCTCACCTCGTCGGCGGCGCACGCATGAGCGCCAAACCGGAGGATGGTGTCTGCGACAAGTTCGGCCGCACCTGGGACGTCCAAAACCTGTTCATCATGGATGGCAGCGTCATGCCCACCCAAGGCTCCGCCAATCCGGGCCTCACCATCCAGTCGCTCTCTGCCCGAACCGCCGATTACATCATTTCCAACTCCCGCGCGATCTTCGCCGGGGAAAAACGCAGCATGGAAGCACCGCCGATTCGAAAATCGCTTTCGCCTCCGGGGACGTTTCTCCACGGCGCGCCGCACTTGCGATAGCTCGGGGAGGTTGGAAATGCTTCACCCAGAGCTGCTGTTGCGCTTTCAGGCAACTTACTCAGACCTCCGGCACATCCTGCCAGAGAAAGCAACGCCCCTGTAATAGAAAGAGGTTACCTCCGATGCCTGCCAACGCCCTGCACGACCTGTTCAGCAAGGAACTGCGCTTTGTCCTCAGCGCCCACCAGCAAACCGTGCAGGGAGCCGGCGCCCGGCAAAACACCGCGACTGACCCCCGCTTGAAGCGCCTGCTCGACGCCGGCTCGCGTGTCCATCGCAAACAGGCCCAGCGCCTGGAAAAGGTGGTTGCGTCGGCGCAGATCGTCTCCAGCCCCCGCCATGAGCGATCCATCGCCGGCATCAACGAAGCAACCACCGCGATGCTGTCTGAAACCTCGAATCCGGTCGAGCGGGACCTCATCCAGATCGCGATGGCCCAAGTCGCAATCCATTATTTTCTGGCCAAGTACGTAACCCTCCGCGCCTACGCCCGCAGCCTCGGAAACAAACGCGCAGCTGCCTTGCTGGACAAAACACTCGACGAAAATAGCGCCGGCGACGCTCAATTCACCAAGCTGGCGCGCGACATCGTCGCCCGCTCACAGAAGGCCGAACCTTCGGCAGCACCCAAGTCGAGCAACGGCGGAGGCACATTGCTCGCCGTTGTGATCGCAGGCGTAGTCGCCGCCGGACTATACGCCAATGAAAACCGGAAGACTCAGTCCGCCTAGGGGCAGTTTTAGATGATCCGAAGTTGTCGGCAGTGTGGCTTTCCCTGAACGAAGGCCATGCCGCACTGATCCGCCCCCGCTAGATTAAAGCAATTTCACAGCTGGTGTAATCTGATCGTGGCGATTGTCCGCGGCACACTAAGGATGGCGCGAGCCTATGATGATGATTTGCGTCGGAAGCTGCTGGAAGCTCGGGCGCGTGGCGATGCAGGGCTGAGAAAGCTGGCGATCCGGTTTGGGGTAAGCCACAGCTGGGCGCAGAAGGTGGTGCGCCAGAGTAAGCGCACCGGGCAGGCGGAAAGGGTGCGGCACAAGCCCGGTCCGTGCTCGCGCATGAGCGCCGAAGTGGCCGCCTTTATCCGGGCCGAGGTGGATCGAACCTCGGACCTTACGCTTGTGGCTTTGCAGCAGCGCTTGCTGGAACAGAAAGATGTCCGGTTCAGCATCGGACGGCTGTGGGCGCTGCTGCGCCTGCTCGGGCTGCGGCTTAAAAAAAGTCGCTCCACGCCCGGGAGCGCGACACGGAGCAGAACCGCGAAAAGCGCCGGCACTACCTCGACGCGATCCGCTCGACCCCGCCGGAACCCCATCGAAAAAGCCTGGTCCAAGCTCAAAACCTTGCTCCGCGCCACCAAGGCCCGCACCCGGGAAGCGCTTGAACAGGCCATCACCGAGCTGCTCCCACAGATCACTCCGGACAACGCCGCCGCTTGATTTCGCAAGCGCCTAGGCTAGATCACAGTAGATGTGAGAATGCTTTAGACAAAACGCGCAGCATTCCATCCGAGTTGCCGGGAGTTCCCGCCTAGACTGCCGGGGTGCCCGCTTCGCCTTCATCTCCGCATCTGAACCGTGGCTGCTCGCAGGCCCCCGGCACAGCTGCGATGGTTTGCCCGCCCGCGGCTGGTAAAAATGCTACGGCCTATATCACGATGCGTAGCGCCGGGCCCGAGCTGCCGCGCCGCGGGGCTCCTGCGTCCCCTCGTCTTCCATCGCAGCAACTTTGTACGCTGCACTGCGCTCGAAGGCCTGGGCCCGCTCGCCGCGCGCGAGCCGTCGGTCCGTTCGGAGGTCGAAGCGATGCTGCTCGCCGGCCCTCGAAGCGCCGCGCACGCCACGCGTTGCAAATGCTTTGCAGTCCGGGGATCGAGTGAGAAACGGTCGGATAACGGCCTGAACCTCGTTCGCGCAATCCAAGCCGGCTTTCCCACCCGCGTGCTGCACGAGACGTGGCTATACCGACGGGCCGGCTTGCGCGCTGCGCTCCAGGCGCACCCGGAGGTTGCCGGCCAGCGCCGCCACGGTTTGCAGCTTCGCGGTGAGCGGGGCTGAAACCAATGGCTCCGCGAGCGCCAGCTGCGAGTGGAGCAGCAAGCCGGTCACCGTATCCCGCAGTTCGTTCTCGATCGCCGTGGTGGCGGCGCGCATAGCCAGGTGCTGCTCCAGTTCCCTCCTCTGCAGCGCGGCCCTCACATCGCGGATCAGCCGGTTTGTGCCGGAAATGGCAAAATTGATCTGCAGCGGGATCGCCAGGCCGGCCTGCTTCCACAACAGCTCGGCGCCTTCCGAGCTCGCCTCCGCGACCGGCTCGTCCACTACTACGATCGAATACTCCCTCCGCCGCAGGGCAGCCATGCCCTCCCGTCGGCTCCCGGCCACTTCCACCGGAAGTCCCAGCTGTTTCGACAGACTCGCCGCACAGTGTTCCGCGCCCGTAATGCCTGTAATGAGAAGTGCGCTTTGCATCGTTTCAGCCCCCCGGCTCTGCTGCCATTTCCGTTCGCACTGGAGTGTGCGAATTCCATCGGTTTTCGCTCTTTGACGGCTTTTCAGTACGCCGCGATCATCGCGTCGTCGATGTTGTACTCCTTGAGCTTGCGGTACAGCGTGGTTTTCCCGATGCCGAGCAGCTTGGCGGCTTGCAGCTTGTCGCCATTCAAGCGCCGGATCGCGTCCACAATGGCATTGCGCTCCATCTCAGCCAACGAGGTGACGTTGGACATATCGGCCGCCGCGGCTTCCAATTGCTCCCGCAAAGGCATCGTGAGTCTGCGCTTCTGCATGTGAAAGTCGACCAGTCCCGTCGGCATGTCGCCCAACTGGACCAAATTGTCCGAAGCCATCGAGCAGGCGCGCTCCAGCGCGTTTTCAAGCTCCCGCACGTTGCCGGGCCACTCGTACTCGTCCATGATGCGCAGCGTTTCGTCATTCAGCACATACTGCCTGCCGTTTTCCTTGCCCACCCGCTCGAGAAAGTGCGCTGTTAGGAGCGGTATGTCCTCGCGTCGTTCGCGCAGGGGCGGCAGACGCAGGCTCACCACATTGAGCCGGTAATACAGGTCCTTGCGGAATTTGCCCTGCTCGACCATCTGCTTCAGGTCGCGGTTGGTGGCGGCCAGGATGCGGGCCCGCATGGGTACCCGATGGCTCGCCCCCACCGGGCGAACCTCCCGTTCCTGAAGCGCCCGCAGCAGCTTTGCCTGCAGGTCGAGCGGCAGCTCGCCGATCTCGTCCAGAAATACCGTACCGTCCGCGGCGGCGACCAGAAGTCCTTCTTTGTCGCGATTGGCGCCGGTAAACGCGCCTTTTACATAGCCGAACAGCTCGCTTTCCACCAGAGTCTGCACCAGCGAGCCGCAATCCACGGGCAGAAACGGCTTCATCGCCTTGGGCCCGTTGCTGTGGATCGCGCGCGCCACCAGCTCCTTGCCCGTGCCGCTCTCGCCCAGGATCATCACCGGGTGATTGCTTTGCGAAACCTTGGACAGGATGCGGTAGATACGGTCCATTTCCGGGCTTTGCCCCACGATCGTGCCGAGGCTTCCCTGCACCCGCATCCGCTCGCGCAACCTCCGGCTTTCCGAGTCCAGCTGCCGCCGCTCCGCCGTGCGCTCCAACACCGCCGCAAGCTCGTCCATGGCGAAGGGCTTGGTCAGGTAATCGGTCGCGCCGGTCCGCATCACCTCCACCGCGGAGGTCACGGTGGCGTAGGCCGTCATCACCACCACCGAGGTTTCCGGCCGCACCGATTTCACCTCATCCAGCAAGTCGATCGCATAGCCTGAGGGCGACTTGAGATCAAGCAGCAGAACATCGGTGCTGTTGCCGCGCAGGTACGCGCGGGCTGCGTCGACCGTGTCGACGGTGTGCGGGTGAAAGCCCCGGGCGCTTGCAATCTCGCAAACGGCGGAGCGAACAGCCGCGTCTTCATCCAGGATAAGAACGTGCATCTTCGCTGGCGACTGCGTAGCCATAGTTTTTCGGGTACTGCCTGAGTGTTGTGGCTGATTCTAGGGCCTTTCTCCGGATTGCTCTAGTTACGGAAGTGCGGAGCTTGATTCAGCGCTTCGAGGTGCGGCAGGGCAGCCGAACCTCGAAGGTGGTTCCGCGCCTCAGTGTGCTCGCTACCCGCACCTGCCCGCCCGACGCTTCCACCAGTTCGCGCACGATAGCCAGGCCCAGTCCGCAGGCTTCGCCACAGCTCTGTTTGGAGGTGAAACCGGGCGCGAAGATTTGCCCGAGCGCATAGGCCGGGATGCCTGCGCCGTCGTCGGACACATGGATGAGCACCGCCGGCGCCGACAGGCTCAGCGCCCGGCGAGCGGTCACGCGCACCGTCCTGCTTTTGGGCATCGCTTCGCTCGCGTTCTTGACCAGGTTCACCAGCACTCGACTGAGCGCCTCCGAGCCGATCCTGAGAGGTGGAAGGCCGCTCTCGGCCGAAACGTGAACCGCAACCTGAGGACCGGCGACTGCCCCAAGCAGACCCGCCCAGCCCTCCAGCATTTTGCCCACGTCCTTGGCTGGAGCGTCTCCCACTGGCAAGGTCGGACTTACAGGGATCCCGGCAATTTCAAAGTTGCGGAAGAGGCCGCCGAGGGTGTCGGCTATGGTGTGCAAATCGCCGGCAAAATGCGCGTGATCCGGCTGCAGAACGCCCGGTTCGCACAGCAGATCGGAGAGTAAGTGCAGCGCGGTAAGGGCATTGCGAACGTCATGCGCAAGAGCGGACGCTTGCGGAACCTGCTGTGCCGCTTTCGGTTTCGTTGCAAGCAGAACCGGCCGCGCGGCCCCTGAATCCGCGGGCTGCTCCGCAAGGGAGGGCGAAGCCGCGCGCACAAAGGAAAGGATTTTCAACCCGGGTGCACTGGAGCCGGTTATCGTTGGCATAGTTTCCTCGTTGAGCCGGAGCTTTTCGCTCCCGCACGTCAGCCTCCCTTATTGCATTTGCCGTTCCAAACCTGTGTTGCCTCTAAACTCACTGTAATGAACAACTTAGAAATCCAGCGGTTCCTACAACCCCCGCCCCTCCAGTTCCAAATCGGGACAGATCGGTTGGCTATTTGAGCTAAGTGCCTGTTCAACAAAGGGTTACGACACCCGTTCCGAAATGGAACTCGCGTGTGCATTCCCGATCCGGGACTGCCGGCCCTTTTAGAATGGAGGCATGACGACCCCCGCCGCTCCCTTGTACCGCCAAAACGGCCGATTTTCGTTCCAACTTCGCCCTTTTTCTCTGGTTCCTGATTACGTTGGTACTGCGGAGGGCTCAGTTCTGATCTCGATGGGGCAGACGCGGGTGCTCTGCAATGCTTCCGTTGAGACCGGGGTACCTCCGTGGCTGCGCGGCCAAGGTCGGGGGTGGGTAACGGCGGAGTATGGAATGCTGCCGAGGGCGACCCTGACTCGGAGCTCGCGCGAGGCTGAGCGCGGCAAGGTGGGCGGCCGTACCCATGAGATTCAGCGACTGATCGGGCGGTCGCTGCGGGCCGGGGTGAATCTGGAGGCGCTGGGCGAGCGCACGGTCACGTTGGACTGCGATGTTTTACAGGCGGATGGCGGCACGCGGACCGCGGCGATCACCGGCGCCTGCGCCGCGCTGGCGCTGGCGCTGGGCCGGCTGGTCCGAGCCGGGGCGCTGAAGGCGAACCCGATGGAGCAGCTGGTAGCCGCGGTAAGCGTGGGGATCGTGGAAGGTGCGACGCTCGTGGACCTGGCCTACGAGGAGGACTCCCAGGCGGAGGTGGACGCGAATGTGGTGATGAGCGCGGCGGGTGGGCTCGTCGAGGTGCAGGCCACGGCGGAGCGGAAAGCATTCGGGCGCGAGCGACTGAACGAAATGCTCGATCTTGCCGATAAGGGGTTGCAGGAGCTGTTCGCGGCGCAACGAGCGCTGCTTGCCGCCTGCGATGTGGAGATTCCGGGCGGCGTGAAACCGACCGTTTGATTCTTACTGTTTGAAGGGGAGAGTGAAGCGATGAAAATTGAGTTGACGCCGGGCAAGCTGGCTGGATTGAAGGCGGTTTCAAACGAGCGCAGCGTGATCGCGGCGGCGGCGATGGACCAGCGCGGGTCCTTGCAGAAGTCGTTGGCAAAGGCGAAGGGCGTGTCGGATGTGCCTGCATCGATGCTGGAAGACTTCAAGTCGATGGTGACCGACACCCTGACGCAGTACGCTTCGGCGATCCTGCTGGACCCGGAGTTTGGGCTGCCGGCGGCGAAAAAGCGGCACGACGCGGGCCTGCTGCTGGCGTACGAGAAAACCGGCTATGACGCGGCGGAAGCAGGGCGCTTGCCGGACCTTTTAGACCACTGGTCGGCGCGGCGGCTGAGGGAAGCGGGCGCGGATTGCGTCAAAGTTCTGCTTTACTACACACCGTTTGAAAAAAGCGAAATAAACGACCAAAAACACGCGTTTATCGAGCGAATCGGCGATGAGTGCCGGGCGTTGGACGTGCCTTTTTTTCTGGAGTTTGTAGGTTATGACGTGCACGGCGAGGACGAGAAAGGCATGGGATACGCGATGCGCAAGCCGGAGATCGTCGCGGGCTCGATGGCCGAGTTTGGAAAGGAAAAGTACGGAGTCGACGCACTGAAGGGCGCAGTTCCGGTGCAGATGAAGTTTGTCGCGGGCACCCGGGCATTCGCGGGCGATCAGGCGTACACGCGGGAGCAGGCGCTGGGGCATTTCCGGGACGCGGCGACCAACACTCACAAGCCGTTCATTTATCTTTCAGCCGGTGTGACGAACGCGATTTTCATCGAAACCTTGGAGTTAGCGGCGGAAAGCGGGACCAGCTTCAATGGAGTGCTGTGCGGGCGAGCGACTTGGGCGGACGGGGTGCCCATATTTGCCAAACAAGGGGAAAAAGCCTTTGCAGACTGGCTGAACACGCAGGGGGTAGAGAACATCGAGAATGTGAATAAGGCGCTGAAAGCGGCTCATCCCTGGACGGAGAAGGTCAAAGGCTGAACCTGGCGGGGAGGGGCTGAGAACGAGGTGAGAACGCGCCCGGCGCTATCCGGGGAGGTCGAAGCTTACGGGAGCGAGTTGTAACGAAGGTTAGAAGAGGCTTGAGCGGCGGTTGCAGCCGCGGTCAGCCATGCACGACGCCATGGCTCTGGACGCCCAGGAAGATTAAGGCTACCCAAGTCGACCCGCGGGAAGACGTGATATCCGACGCGACGGCGGATTGAGCCTCCAGCGTCAGCGACGGGTGACGATCACTGGTTCGGCCCCGAGGGCGCTTCGCCGTCTGACGCGTATTCACAGCGCGGTGTGCCCCGGGGCCGTGCAGCTTCGTCACAAATACGTAGTGTTCCTCATGTCCTCGATCAGCCCCGGCCCTGTCGGCTCCCAACCGAGCGCTTTGCGCGTCCTCTCGCTCGATGCAGGCATATCCACACCCGCGAAGTGGGCAAACCACCCGAAGTGCTCAGCCGCTTTTTCAGAATCGATCGACACTGCCGGGATCCCGAGCCCTTCGCCGAGGGTTTCCGCGATCTCGCGCGACGATACGCCCTCTTCCTGCACCGCGTGGTACACCGACACGCCCGGCGTGTCCTTCTCGACCACAAGACGGTACAGATGAGCTACATCTTTGAGCGGAGCCGCGGCCCAGCGGTTCGCGCCATCGCCGACGTAGGCCGAAACGCCCTTCTCGCGCGCCAACTGCACCAGCACCTGCACCAGTCCCTGCTTGCGCGTGTCGTGTACCTGCGGAAGACGCACGATGGCCACACGCACACCCCGCTCCCCTGCGGCTCTTGCGGTCTCTTCCGGTTGCCGCGGTATGGCAGCCGAGCTGGCCGACGGATCGTGCTCCGTGCGTACATGCCCCGATTCGCCGCTGGCCAGGCCCGTCCCGGACGTGACCACCAGCAGCTTGCCCGGTTCCAGGACCGAACCCAGCGCCTCGATCGCGCGGCGCTCGTTTTCCCCATTCTGGGCGAACTTCGAGAAATCATGGTCGAACGCAAGGTTCACGACGGCATCCATGCCCCTCGCTCCGTTGCGCAGGCTATTCAAGTCCTCGAGATCGCCGCGGTGCACCTCGGCGCCTGCCATTTTTAACTGCTCCGCGCCGGCATCGCTGCGAGCCAGCCCGCGCACCTGGTGCCCTACCTCGATCAGCTCCTTCACCAGCTCCGTCCCAATAAATCCTGTGGCTCCTGTCACAAAAACTCGCATTTCCTTAACCTCCTGCTGTGTGTACGGGCGCGATCGCCCGAATTGACGTCGTGGTCCCCGCCGCGTAAAACGGGGACAGTCTCCGAATTCTTAGATAAACGGGGACAGTCTCCGGTTGCACGAATTCCGATGATTGCCGATACGAACACTCCATCCCCTTCCACCTCAGTCGGCCGCAGACCCCGCGCCGATGCGCGGCGCAATCGTGAGCGCATTCTGGAAGTTGCCAAGCTCGCTTTCACCCGATATGGAGCCGAGGCTGCGATGGACGAGATCGCCCGACAGTCGGGTGTCGGGTCCGGCACACTCTACCGGCACTTTCCGAGTCGCGATGCCCTGATCGAAGCCGTTTACCGGAGTGAAGTCGAGAAACTGACGGCGGCCGGGCATCGGTTCAGCGCCGTGATGACGCCGCTCGAAGCGCTTCGGGCCTGGATGCTCCTTCTTATCGACCATGTAGCCGGCAAACTGCTGATTCTCCCGGCCATGGAAAGCGTCGCGGGCGGCTCCGAGCGCCTGATGGAAGGCGCGCGCGGCCCCATTCACGGCACATTTCTCACTCTGGTTCAACGTGCGATCGAAAGCGGTGAGCTCCGTTCGGATACGGAACCCAACGATTTCGTGCGTGCTCTGGTGGGCGTGTTCCACACCATGGCTCTGCCCGGGTGGGAGCCGAGCGCCCGCCGCATCGCGGACATCCTGATCGCCGGTTCGCGCGACGCAAGGGGCGTCTAAGCCTACCAGAGCAGCTTCAAGCCGAACTGGACCTGCCGCGACGAGGTCGAGGTGCTGGTGATCAGGCCCGCGGTGGGTGAAACTCCGGTGGGCGTAAACGTAACCGCGTTGGGCGAGTTGAAGTTGGCGCGGTTCAGGATATTGAACAGCTCCGAACGAAACTGGAGCGCGAGCCGTTCGCGAAGCTGGGTATCCTTAAGAAAGGCAAGATCCCAGGTGCCCAGCCCCGGGCCGTAAAGCGTATTCCGGCCCAGGTTTCCATAAAAGCCGCTGTTATTAGGCGGGGCGAGGAAGGCGGCGGGGTTGAACCACTGTGTGGCCGACCCCGTGACGATGTGGCCGTGAAAGTTCGGGTTGATAAACGGGCGCACGGGGTTGCGGGTGTCGCCGTTGTTCGACGGGTTGTAGCTGAGCTGGGGCGTGAACGGGAACCCGCCCTGGATGGTCACGATCGAGTCGGCGTTCCATCCGCCGGCCAGCACGCGGGCTGCGCCGGTCATATGGCTGCCGAAATGCCGCCCCGGCCCGAACGGCAGCGCGTAGAGCTCGCTGAGAACAAACACATTCCGGACGTCGTAGTCCGCCGGCCCCCAGTCGGAGCGCAAATTGAAAGGGTTGGAAGCCGTGGCGGGCTCGCCGCCGGAGGTGGTCGCGTTGAGCGAGTCGCCGTCGTCGAGCGCCTTTGAGTAGGTGTAGGCGCCGCGCAGGGCGATTCCGTCGTGGAAGCGCCGATTGAGGTCTACCTGCAGGGCGTTGTAGCTGCTGTCGCCGCGCGAAAAATAGGTCCAAGTGTTCGCGATGGCCGGGTTGGGTCGGGTGGCTGTGGGCACGTAAAAGGTCCCGCCCGGGATCGCGGTCCCGGCCAGCCCCGCGGGAAAGCTCGCGGGATAGACCGTCGGGCAGGCCGCGGCCGGGCACATCACGGGAAAGGGCTCGTTCGCGTCGATGCCGATGAGCTCGTGATAGCCGTGCGAGCCTACGTAGCCGACCGTGAGCACGGTGTTCGGGCTGAGCTCCTGCTGCACGCGCAGGGTCCAGGAAATCAGCGTCGGGGTTTGCAGGTCGGGCTGCACACCGCCGGGCACGAGCCTTGCGGTCGCGGGCGGCGCGCCGGCGGTTTGCGCCTGCAGCTGCGCGATGCGCGCGTTCGGCAGGTTATAGGTCGGGTTGAAGGGCGCGTTCTGGTCGGTCCGGTAGCCCAGGGCGTCCTGCAGGTCGTTGTACAGTCCAAAACCTGCATGGATCACCGTGCCGCCGCCGGTGGAGCTCCATGCAACGGCCACCCGCGGCTCCGGCAGGAACGCCGCGCGATTCGTCGTAAAAGCCGAGCTGGAAATGTGGGGCTGCGTGGAGATCACCCCATTTGGATAGGTGTAGGTGGCCGCGCGCCCGTGCGCCTCGTTCCACCCGGAGCTGGATTCGCCCCGAAAGCCGATTGTGGCGGTCAGCTGTGGGGTGAGCTGGACCGTGTCCTGCGCATACCAGGCGCCGAACAGGGAGCGCCAGTTCAGCTTCGTCGGCGTGGGGTCGTATAAAACGCCGCTCGCCACCCCTTGCAGCAGGGTTTGCAGGCTGGTAAAGGTCGCCTGCCCGTACTGGCTGAGGGCCAGGTTTTCATTGGAATGGAACTGCTGGACCCAGGCCCCGAAGCTGAACTGGTTGCGGCCCTTGGTGACGGAAACTCGGTCCTGGTAGGTGTAAATGTTGCGGTGTACGTCCAGGTTGCTGCCGTTGTTGCTGCCGGCGAGCGCGAGTTGCGCCGCGGGGTTGGAGGTAGCGGCGCCCCCGACAACGATCGCGCCGACTTTTCTTCCGGCGAGGAAACCCGGAAGCGAGGCCGCGGGCGTGCCCGGCGTGGGCTCGCCGGTAAAGAAGTACGAGGCCCGCGAGTAACCCACCGTCGCCTGGTTGACCACGGACGGCGAGAAAACATGCGTTTCCGTCACGCTGGCCACCTGCTCGCGCAGCGATTCCACGTCGGTTGAGTACGCGTTGGTGCTGGTCGGGGTGTTGTCGGCGCTGTCGTCGATGGTGTACACCGCGTAGCCCGAGTCCTTGGGCGAGAAAACGCGGTCCACGCGCGCCGTGCCGAAGTCGTCGCGGATGATTTGCAACGGGCTGTTGAAAGCCTCCGAAATGCCGCCGAAGTCCGGAGCGCCGGGGCTGGGAACCGGCCACGCATTGATCAGCGACGAAACGCCGACCCGGACCAGGCCCGAGGCCGGGCAGGTCGCGGGCTTGGGAGTGACCAGGGCGCAGGGCAGCAGGCCGTTGCGGGCGTTCGTGTCCGGCACCAGGTCCACGCCGGTCTGGTGCAAATGCTGCCGCAGCCCTTCGTAGTTGCCGAAAGCGAATGTCTTATCTGGTTGCAGCGGGCCGCCGAGCGAGCCGCCGAACTGGTTGCGTTGGAAGCCCGGCGCGGAACCCGGGTCATAGTAGTTAGGCGCGTCTAGGGCGTTGTTTCGCAGGAACTCATACGCCGACCCGTGCAGCTGGTTGCTGCCGTTCTGGGTGGCGATGACCACTTGTGCGCCCGGACGCTTGCCGTACTCGGCGCCGTAGTTGTCGCGCAGGATGTTGAACTCGCGCACCGCGTCGACACCCAGCAGCTCTCCGCTCACCCCGCCCGGCTGCATGTTGTTTTCCGCGGCGCCGGTAAACTCAACCCCGTTCAGCAGAAACAGGTTCTGCTGCGGCCGCTGGCCCGATACGGCGAAGTTGTTGCCCACGGTGGAGTTCGAAACGCCGATGCCGCCAGTCTTCTGCGAGGTGTAGTTCACCACGCCCGGGTTCAGCGTCGTCAACAGGTCGAAGCTGCGCCCGTTCAGGGGAAGGTCCTTGATCTGCTCCGCCCCGACCAGGCCCGTAATGTCGGCGGTCGACGCGTTGACCACCGGCGTGTCCTCACGCACTGTCACCTGCTCGCTCACCTGGCCTACCTGAAGCTCGAACGCGAGCACCGCGTCCTGGCCCACCACCAGGTGGACGCCCGTGCGAACCTCCTGGCGAAAGCCCGGCTTCGTCACGCTTATCTCGTAGTTCCCGATCGGCAGGGAGCGAACCTCATAGCGCCCGGCTGCATCGGTCGAGGCGCTCCGCTCCAGGCCGAGCTCCGCGCTTTTCGCGGTCACGCTCGCGCCGGCAAGGGCCGCGCCGGTTCGGTCGCTAACCGTCCCGGATAAGGCTGCCGAGACCTGGGCCTGAGCCGGCGAAAGCGAGAGCGCCGCCATCGCCAAGACTCCCACTGCCCCAAAACCACGCGTCCTGCACACAGCGACCATCCACAGCCTCCACAGTGTTATGCGACTTTGTACGACTTGTCTCACCTTACAGATGCGACTCAGCCCAAAACGGCCCTTGGATCGGGGAAGATTCACAATTCGCCGGGGCCTGCTTTTGCGCCCGGCACGAGCGGCGGGGCGCTTCCCTTGACACTTCAAGGGCGAGCGGTCTAGTGTCCGCTCTTGGCAGAATCGGGACACACCCGACCGTCCTCGTAGCGCGTGGGAGACAACGAATGCCGAAAACCGCCTTTCCGTTTCCATGGTCCCGCTCCGCGGCGTTGTGTTTCCTGGGCGTGTGCGGAAGCGTCTGCGCGGCCTGGGCGCAGGCAACCACCGCGACGCTGATCGGCTCGATCACCGACGCAAGCGGCGCTTCGGTTCCGCGCGCCACCGTCGAGCTCACCGAGCAAGCCACCGGCCGGCACTACACGCACCAGAGCAACGACTCCGGCAACTATGAATTTACGTTTTTGCCGCCCGGGGCCTACTCGGTGAAGGTCACCGAAACGGGCTTTCAGACCGCGCTTACCCGCGATGTGCAGGTGTCGGTGAACACATCCGTGCGCACGGACGTGCAGCTGAAGACAGGCGATGTATCGCAAACCGTAACCGTGACGGACCAAGCGCCCGCGCTCGAAACCGACCGGGCCGACGTGAGCGCGCAGATCCAAAGCAAGCAGATCGTGGAGCTGCCGGTCGGCAACAGCCGCAACTTCCAGGCGCTGGAGTCGCTGGTGCCGGGGGTGAGCGCGCCTATCTATGACCACTCGTCTTTTTTCGACGCGCAGAACTCGCAGTCCTTCAACGTGAACGGGCAGGCGGAGACCGCGAACAACCTACAATTGGAAGGCATCGACGACAACGAGCGCACGGGTCTGCTGCAGGTGTATGTGCCGCCGGCTGCGGCGATCCAGACCGTGGACGTGGAAACCAGCAACTACGCCCCGGAGTTCGGGCGCTCAGCCGGCGCCGTGACCAATGTCATTTTGAAGTCCGGTACCAACGACTTTCACGGGTCAGCCTATGAGTACAACGAAGTAAGCGCGACCGGCGCCCGCAATTACTTCAATCGAACGGGCAAGTTTCCGCGCTTTAGCAATAACTATTACGGCGGCACGCTGGGCGGTCCGATCTTGAGAAACCGGACCTTCTTTTTCGGCGACTTTCTGCGCTACTCCAATCACCAAAGCCAGTTCAACCTGTTTACTGTGCCGACCGTGGCGTTTCGAAACGGCGACCTGAGCGCGAGCCCGCAGCCGATCTACGACCCGGCCACCGGGGCAGCGAACGGTACGGGGCGGCAGCAGTTTGTGAATAACCAGATACCGTTCGGCCGGTTCCAGCCGGTTTCCAAAGCAATCCTGGCGCTGATCCCGCTGCCGAACACTAATGGAACCGCGACGACCAACAACTACCAGGTCAATACGGGTTTTCGCCAGGATACCGATACTTTCGACCTGAAGTTCGACCACAAGTTAACCGCGTCCGATCAACTGAGTTATCGCTACAGCTGGCAGCACACCAACACGCAGCAGGATCCGGCGTTCGGGTTCGCGGGCGGCCCCGGTTCGAGCGGCGGCACGGGAACCAATCACGTCTACAACACGGCGGGTGAGTACACGCACCTGTTTTCGCCCACGCTGTTTACCGACGTGCGCGTGGGCGTGAACCACTACCGCAACAGTGTGCGGCAGAGCGACTACGGAAAGAATGCTTCCACCAACGCCGGAATACCGGGCGTCAACGTCAGCCCGTTTACCAGCGGACTCGCAAACGTTACGATCAACACTTATTCCGCGCCCGTCGTTGGTTACAGCGCTTCCTACCCGTGGGATCGCGGCGAGAGCAACGTAGATTTCGCGAATAACTGGACGCGTATCCTGGGCAACCATTCGCTTAAGTTCGGCGTGGAGGTGCGGAGGGTCCGCGACGACCTGATCCAGGGGCAGACCTATGGGCCGCGGGGCACGTACACCTACGCCGATGGGCAAACCAGCACTCCCGGAGCGACAACTGCGTTCGGCAACGACTTTGCCAGCTTCTTGCTGGATGCACCCAGCACAGTTGGCCGCGATGTGAACGTGAACGATGCGTCGTGGAGGCAGACTCTGTATTTCGGCTATATCCAGGATACCTTGCAGGCTACGCGGGATCTTACCCTGACCTACGGACTGCGCTGGGAGTTCTACCCGCCGGCGACGCCGAGAAGCAGCGGAGGTTTTTCGCAGTACGATCCGGCTGCGAACTTGCTCGACGTGGCGGGTTACGGCGCGATCCCCAGGGACCTGGGGCTGCGCGTGAATTACCGCAATTTCCAGCCGCGGATCGGCGCGGCCTACAGGGCCGGCGCGCGCACGGTGGTGCGGGCGGGCTTCGGCATCAGCAATACGCCGTTTCAGGATAACAACTACGCCTTCAACTATCCCGTACGGCAGAATATCTCGTTTAACAGCACCAGCAGTTATACAGCCGCTCCTGCAAACCTCGAAACAGGCTTCCCGGCGGCGCCCGTGGCAAACATCCCCGCAGACGGCGTCATCAGGAACGCGCCGGTTGCCTCGCAGTGGGTGGAAGTGAACCCGCGTTACAAAGACCCGACTATCTTGTCGTACAACCTGACCGTGGAAGAAGATTTAGGAGGCGGCTGGGTCGGCAACGTCGCGTATGTCGGCAACGCAGGCCGGCAGATACCTGCGTATTACAACCTGAACGCGGGTCTGGTCCCGGGCGCGGGCGCGGCGGGCCAGCCCGAGTACGCCACCTTCGGACGGACCGCGATTACCAACCTGATGGGCAAGGGCACGAACAGCAACTACAACAGCCTGCAGGCGCGCCTGTCGCACCGGTTCAACAATGGGCTCTCGGCCACCTCCGGCTATGCTTACCAGAAAGCGATGGGCTTTGTGTCGACCACCACCGGCCTGGGCAGCTTTAATTTCTATCTCGACCCCGCGCGGGACTACTCACCGCTGAACTGGAACCGCACCCATACCTTTACTCAAAGCTTCGTATACAAAACGCCGCTCGGGCACGGCAAGCGCTACCTCCAGAGCGGCCCCGCGGGCGCGATCCTGGGCGGCTGGCAGATCAGCGGTGTGCTTTCGGCCGATACGGGGACGCCGCTGTTCATCACGGCCAGCGCCAGCCGGCTCAACGCGCCCGGCAACACCCAGGTGCCCAATCTGGTCGCGCCGTTCCATCGGCTGCACGGCATCGGCACCGGGCGGCAGTGGTTTGATAGAGCCTCGTTCGCGGCGCCGGCGGGACCCGTGCTCGGCAACCTGGGCAAAAACGTCTACAGCGGCCCGGGCTTCGTCACCTTCGACAGCACCCTTTCGCGCACGATCCCTCTGCACGAACGGCTGGCGCTGCAGCTGCGCGCCGATGCGTTCAATGCGCTCAACCATCCCGCTTTCTCTAATCCCACCGTCGACCGCACCAGCGCGAGCTTCGGGCAGGTGTTGTCGACGGCCAACTCGGCAGCCCGGGTCCTGCAATTCGCGGGAACCCTTACCTTTTAGTCGCCGGCAAGTCGTACTCTTGCAGGCAGGAGATTTTGCAGATATGAGCCGACACACACGACGCGAGGTTCTCTCAGGGCTTGGCATCGCGGCACTGGGGGCGGCAATGCCGCGGGGACTGCGCGCGGACAGTGCCATGCCCTTCCACCTGGCCGTCATCAACGATGAGATTTCGCAGGACTTCGAGCTGGCTTGTAAGGTGGCTTCCCACGACTTCGGGCTGCAATATATCGAGCTGCGCGCGATGTGGAACAAGAACGTGACCGCGCTCAACCCGAAGGAGATCGAGGACGCGCGCAAGATTCTGGCCGAGCACAAGCTGCGGGTGACCGACATCGCGAGCCCGCTGTTTAAAACCGACTGGCCCGGCGCGCCGCTCTCAAAAAACAGCGAGCGCCGCGACCAGTTCCACGCCAGCTTCGATGCGAACGAGCAGGAAAAGCTGCTGGAGCACTGCATCGGTTTGTGCAAGAGCTTCGGCACGGATCGCATTCGGTGCTTCGATTACTGGCGGCTCGACGACCAAAAGCCCTACCGCGCGGCCATCAATGCCAAGCTGCGCGACGCGTCCGAGCGCTGCGCTAAGAGCAACGTGATCCTGCTGCTCGAGAACGAAATGTCGTGCAACACGGCCACCGGGGCGGAGTCGGCCGCGGTGCTCGCGGCGATTCCGAACCGGAACTTCATGCTGAACTGGGACCCCGGCAACGCCGCCGCGATCGGCAGTACGCCCTATCCCACCGGGTTTGACAAGCTGCCGTTTCATCGCATCGGCCACTGCCACGCGAAGAACGTGGAGCGCCAGCCGGGCGGCAAGTACGAGTGGGAGCCTGTGAATGTGGGCGTGGTGGACTGGGTGGGCCAAATCGAAGCGCTGAAGCGCGACGGCTATCACTATTCCGTAAGCCTGGAAACGCACTGGCGCGGCGCGGGAACCCCGGAAGCCTCCACCCGGGTGAGCATGGCGGGGCTCAAAAAAGTGCTCACCGAAGCCGGCCTGAACCCTCCCAAATCGATCGCCTAACCCCGAACGCACAAGGAAACGATGCTGACACGACGTGAACTGCTGGGAACCATGGCCGCCGGCGCGGCCCTTGCCTCCACCGCGAAAAGCTATTCGCAAATCCTGGGCGCGAACGACCGCCTGAACTTCGCCGTCATGGGCCTGAACAGCCGTGCCTACGCGCACCTGGCCGCGCTGAAGGCGAACAAGGATTCGGCGCGCATTTCGCACGTATGCGACGTGGACAAGGTCATTCTGGCGAAATACGCAGCCGCCGCCCGGCAAGCGATGGGCGAGCCCGTGACGCCGGAACAGGACTTTCGCCGGGTGCTCGCGCTCAAGGAGATTGACGCTATCACGATCGCGACCCCGGACCACTGGCACACGCCCATGGCCATCCTCGCGCTGCAGGCGGGCAAGCACGTGTACGTGGAAAAGCCATGCAGCCACAACCCGGCAGAGGGCGTGATGCTGGTCGAGGCGCAGCGCCGGTACGGCAAGCTGGTGCAGATGGGCACCCAGCAGCGCTCCTCCGCGCACACCATCGAGATCGTCGACAAGATTCACAATGGGCTGATCGGCCGGCCGTATTACGCCAAGGCCTGGTACAGCAATGTGCGCAAGTCCATCGGCTACGGCAAGGAGATCCCCGTGCCGCCCACGCTCGACTGGGACCTGTGGCAGGGGCCTGTGCCGCGGCGGCCGTACAACAGCAACTACCACCCCTACAACTGGCACTGGTTCCGCTTTTTCGGCACCGGCGAAACGCTCAACAACGGCACGCACGAGGTGGACGTGTGCCGGTGGGCGTTGGGCGCCGATTTCCCCCAGCGCGTGACCGCGTCCGGCGGACGCTACCAGTACAAGGACGACTGGCAGTTCTACGACACCCTGAACACCAGCTTTACTTATCCGGACCAGATGATCTCGTGGGAGGGCAAGAGCTGCCAGGGCATGAAGCTCTACAACCGGGACCGGGGCTCGACCATCATGGGCACCACCGGCACCGTTCTGGTGGATCGTGATGGGTATGAGATTTACGACTGGAAGGGCAACAAAACCAGCGAGTACAAGACCGGCGAGAAGACCTCCTCCACGGACCTGGTCGGGGCGGATCAAATGACCGCCGCGCACTTCCGGAACTTCATCGCGGGTATCCAAAAGGGCGAGAAACTGCACGCGCCCGTGGCGGTCGGCAATGTGGCGGTGACCATGCTGCAGCTTTCCAACATCGCCTGGATCGTCAACCGGGAGCTGGCGCTCGATACGGCTGATGGGAAGGTCCAGAAGGACCCGGAAGCGATGAAGCTGTGGGGGCGCGAGTACGAGAAGGGCTGGGCGCCGCATGTGTAAACGGTGCAAGCGATGAACGTTTCCCGCCGCCGACTTTTGGCTACCGGCGCGCTCGCAGCAGCCGCGGGCGCCGTTTCCGCGCTCCCGCAAAACGCATCGGCAGCGCGTTCGCCCATCCGCCTGGGTCTGGCCGGCTACACCTTTCGCAACTTCTCGCGCGCGCAGATGATCGGCTTCATGCGGCAGCTCGAGGTCACCGCGCTGAACGCGAAGGACGTGAAAGACCAGCTGCCCGCCGAGCCGCAGGCCGAGGCGGAGGCCGTCCAGGCCTACACGGCCGCGGGCATTGCGCTTCATGCCGTAGGCGCGGTGTCGTTCAGCAGCGGTGACGAGGCCGACCTGCGCGCGAAGTTCGAGTACGCCAAGCGGGCGGGAGTTCCCGTGATTGTAGCGGGCGACCCCGCGCCTGAGATCCTGCCGAGGGTCGCCGAGTTCGCGCGGCAGTACGATATGCGCATCGCCATCCACAATCACGGCCCCGAGGACAAGCTGTGGCACTCGCCGCTGGACGTCCTGCGCGCGGTCAAGGGGATGGACCCGCGGCTGGGCTGCTGCATCGACGTGGGCCATACGGCGCGCGCCGGAACAGACGTGGTCCAGGCGATTCGCGAGGCGGGACCGCGGCTGTTTAACGTCCATATGAAGGACCTGACGGACGCGAGCCGCAAGGAGAGCCAAGTCGCGGTGGGCCGAGGCATTCTGCCGGTGCGGGAGATTTTTGAGGCGCTGATGGCGATCGGGTACCCGGGGTATGTGGACCTGGAATACGAAATCCACCCGGACGATCCGATGCCCGGGGTGATCGAGAGTTTCGCGTACATGCGCGGGGTTTTGGCAGGAATGGGCGCTACTCAAGCCTCTTCAGCAGCTTCGTGAGCCGGGCGAACGCTTGCTCGCGCGCTTTTTTGTTGTCGGGGCTTGCGTCCGGCGCTTCGCCGGCGCGCATAAAACCGTGGCCCGCGCCGTCGTAGGTCACCGGCTCGTATCGTTTCCCGGCCGCTTTCATCGCCGCCACGGTCGCAGGCACGGTCGAAGTGATCCGCGCGTCGTTTCCGGCATAAAACCCATACACCGGGGCATGGATCCCGGCCAGGGCCGAGTCCGGCGGCGGGGGGCCGTAAAACACGAAAGCCGCGGCCAGATCGGGCCTTTCGGTCGCGAACAGAAAACTTTTCCCGCCGCCCCAGCAGAACCCGGCCACGGCCAGTTTGCCGCTCGCGGCTGGCAGTTTCTCGCCGTAATCCGCCGCGGCGTTCAGGTCAGCGGTCACCTGAGCGGGGTCGAGCGCGGAAACGGCCGCCACCGCGGCGTCCTGCCCGCTGAAGCTCGCAGTGCCTCCGCCGCCGGGGCCCATGCCGCTTAAAAGATCGGGCTCGACCACGATATAGCCCTGCGCCGCGACCTCATCGGCCATCTCCTTGGCCCAGTCGGTCAGCCCGAAAATCTCGTGAATCATCAACACGACCGGGGCCTTCCCTTTCACCTCAGGGTAGTCGACGAAAACCTGCACCGTGCGCGCGCCGCTCTTCACGGAGACGTACTCGTGGTGGCGCGGTGAGCTGTCCAGACGGGCGCGCGCCCACTCCTGCCCTTGCATGCGACTGTACGCGGGCGCGGCCGTTGCGACGGCAACACACAAGCAGGCGATCGGGCGGGAAAAGGCGCTCATGGGCGAGAAGTGTACTCCGCTCCGGTTGCTCTGGGAACAACGAATTGCAAAGCGCAATGAGCTGCTGAAACATCGCTGTTCCGGATCGGGACAAGGAGCCCTTTCGTACCCGAAACGGGACAGGGCCGTAGTTAAGCTTTCAATTTTCCTGAGAAGCCTTGCTAAACTTGCACCAATATCAAGACGGGAAATCAGCGGCCTTTTATGCGAACACACAGCAACACCTTGTACCCTCTCGCCACCAACGACAACCGCACGCCGGTGGCGTACTTTTCCATGGAGATAGCCATTGAGCCGGAGATGAATACCTACTCCGGCGGGTTGGGCGTGCTGGCCGGTGACACGCTCCGGGCCGCCGCCGATCTCGGCATCCCGCTGGTCGCCGTAACGCTGGCGCACCGCCGCGGGTACTTTCGCCAGCTGCTCGATGCGAACGGGATGCAAACCGAGGAAGAGCAGCCCTGGCCCGTAGCCGAGTACACAGAAGAGGAAGCGCCGCGGGTAGTGGTGGAACTGGACGGCCGCCAGGTGCACGTGCGCGCCCTGTGCCACCCCATTTACGGCGTCACCGGCCACGTGGTTCCGGTGTACTTGCTGGACACCGACCTCGATGAAAACGCGCCGGAAGACCGCACGCTGACCGACCGTCTGTACGGGGGCGACAGCGACTACCGCCTGCGCCAGGAAGCCGTGCTGGGCGTCGGAGGCGCGCGGCTGCTGCTGGCTCTCGGTTTAGAGCCGGCCGTATATCACATGAACGAGGGCCACGCAGCGCTGCTCACCGTCGCGCTGGTGGGCCGCGCCCTGGCGGGGCGCAATCTGGCCCGGGCCGGTGAGACCGAGTTTGCGCGGGTGCGCGAACAGTGCGTGTTTACGACGCACACCCCAGTGCCGGCGGGGCACGACCGCTTTTCGATCGAACAGGCGCGGCGCATCCTGGGCCTGGACGCGGTGGGCATGCTGGAGCGCGCGGGCGGCTGCCATGACGGCCTGCTCAACATGACCTATGTCGCGCTCAGGTTTTCGCGGTTTGTCAACGGCGTGGCCATGCAGCACGGCATCGTGTCGCGGGAGATGTTCCCCGATTACCTCGTGGATGCGATCACCAACGGCGTCCACGCGGGAACCTGGACGTCGGCGCCGTTTCTGAAGGTTTTCGACCGGCACCTGCCCCGCTGGCGGCGCGACAATGTGACGTTGCGTTACGCCATCGACATTCCCGAAACTGAGATTATTGAAGCGCACTGGGCTTCCAAGCAGCTGCTGTTGGAAGCGGTGAAGGAGCGGACCGGAAAAACGCTGGCGCCGGAGGTTTTCACCATCGGATTCGCCCGCCGCGCGGCCACCTACAAGCGCATGGATCTGCTGTTTACCGACCCGGGCCGCCTGGTCGCGATCGCGAAAAAGTACGGCGGCCTGCAGGTGCTGTACGCGGGCAAGGCGCACCCGGCCGACGAGCCCGGCAAGGCCAAGATCAAGCGCGTGATCGAGTTCGCGCACGAGCTTTCCGACGGCCTGCTCAAGATTGTTTACCTGGAAAATTACGAGTGGAAGCTGGGAGGCCTGCTGACCGCGGGCGTGGACCTGTGGCTGAACACGCCCAAGCGCCCGTATGAGGCATCGGGCACCAGCGGCATGAAGGCCGCGCTCAACGGCGTTCCGTCCTTGTCCATCCTCGACGGCTGGTGGATTGAAGGCTGGATCGAGGGGGTCACGGGTTGGGCAATCGAAGACCGCGAGGACGAAGCGGAAGAGGCCGGGTCACTGTACAGCCAGCTGGATAATGTGATTCTTCAGCTGTTCCACCACGAGCCGGAGCAGTGGCGAAGGGTGATGCGCTCGGCCATTGCGCTGAACGGCTCGTTTTTCAACACCCAGCGCATGGTGGAGCAGTACGCGCTGAACGCCTATTTCCCTCAAACCGTGCTGCCGACGGGGGTGGAAGCGTTGGCGGCGGATTAACCCGGCGGCGCGCTTCCCCGGTCAACTGTGCAGCCCGTCGGCGCTTGTACGAATGAAGCGCGCAACCGCGTCGGGCTGCGAAAGAATCACGAGGTGGCTCGCCGCCACCTCTTCCGTGCGGGCGCCTACGCGCCGCGCCAGTTCGCGCTGCGTTTCCGGGCTCAGGATGCGGTCCTCGCTCGTCACCAGATACGCGCCCGGCTTGTGTTTCCAGGCCGGGTCACTCAGCTTCGACTCAAATAGCTTGTAGCTCACGGGCTTTTGCGTCGCGACGGCCAGGTTGACGATTCCGCGGTGTAGATCGTGCCCCAAGGCGTCGGAGGCGTAATCCGCGTCGATCCACATGTACCCGTTCGCATCCGGGCCGATGGTCTTCGTGGACGCGGGCGGGTGCATGGACATCAGGCTTCCGAAGACCTCGTCCGCTTCCGGCGCGAACGCGCACACAAAAGCGAGCGAGTGAACCTTGGGGTGATTGCCGGCTGCCGAGATCACCGCCCCGGCGTAGGAGTGGCCCACCAGCAGCACCGGGCCGTCGACCCGATCCAGCAGAACGTTGACCGCCGCGACGTCGCCCTCGAACGACTTGAGAGGCAGCTGCGCCGCGCGCACCGTGTAGCCTTCATGCGCCAGCGGGATCAGGACCTCCCGCCAGGCCCCGCCCTCGCTCCACGCCCCGTGCACCAGCACGACGGTTCCCTTTTTGCGCTCAGCTGTCATCGCGTTGTCTCCCTAGCTTCCCTTCGATGCTCAACCCGCCAAGGCCGCGCTGGATCGGGCTTCACCGAGCGCGAAAATCTCCGCCAGGAGCGCGTAGGAGCGCAGACGCGCGGCGTGGTTGTGAGTGATGGTGTTCACCACGATCTCATCCAGATCAAGCGACCGCGCAAACGTGCCCAGGGATTGGCGAATCGTTTGCGGGCTGCCCACAAAGTAGCGCGGGAACTCACCTTCTTCCGCGCCGCCCGCGGCGATGCGCAGCTGCGCCGGAGACTGTTCGCGCCCCAGCTCCCGGAGCGCGTCTTCCGGCGAGGCCACAGGCCGCCGATCGCCCTCGCGGATGCGCCGTTGCACCAGCCGCACGCTCGCGTGGAGATACCGCGCTTCCTCGTCCGTATCCGCCACGATCACGCCGACCGCCGCGGTCGCCCGCGGCTTGCCGAGCAGGCGCGAAGGCTGAAACCCGCGCCGGTAGCTCTCGATGGCGGCCCGCGTGTGCACCGGGCTGAAGAAATGGGCGTACGCATACGGCAGGCCCCACTGCGCCGCGGCCGCGGCGCCCCCCCGGCACGAGCCCCCCCCCCCCCCGCGCCGGCCCCCCCCCCCCACAGGCTCGAGCCCAGCAGCCAAACCTCAGGGCCGCCCGACATCGCGGGGGACAAATGCACCCGCCGAAACGGGTGACCGTTCGGGAAACCTTCGCCCAGCCAGGCGAGCAGCTCCGCCATTTGGTCGGGAAAATCGTCCGCCGGCATGGCGGAGCGATCCCGCCGCAGCGCTTGGGACTCGATCGGCCCGCCGCCGGGCGCGCGGCCCACACCTAGGTCGATGCGCCCGGGATACATCGCATGCAGCGTCCG
Organism: uncultured Acidobacteriaceae bacterium; assembly: GCA_964246765.1. Taxonomy (GTDB): domain Bacteria; phylum Acidobacteriota; class Terriglobia; order Terriglobales; family Acidobacteriaceae; genus EB88. The sequence continues at coordinate 39,315 of CAXTRW010000003.1, forward strand.
GAACGCCTCCGCCACTTTCATCGGCGAGTAATGTGGCAGCATAATCCCGCCCGAACCGATGCGGATCCGCCGCGTTTCCGCCCCAATGCGCGCCAAAACCACTTCCGGCGCCGAGCAGGCCAGCGTTTCCATCGCGTGGTGCTCCGACATCCAGAAGCGCGTGTACCCCAGCGCCTCGGCATGCCGCGCCAACTCGACCGAGCGACCGAGCGCTTCACCCGCCGTGGTCCCCTCGGCCACCGGCGACTGGTCCAAAACGGAGAGATGAACTTTGGACATTGACACGCTCCAGTGCGCTTCTTATCCGATGTACGCGGGCGTATGAAGACTCAAGGCGGTCGCTGTGCGGCGATCTGTCTGTCGCATACCTGTTCATCGCTTGCGGGCGCGTTTCTTTTGTTAGCTGTTCCACGGAACGCGAGATGACGTGCGGCGAAGCAAGGATCAAAGCGGGTCTTGCGGTAAAGGGTGCTGTCGCAGCGTTTATCGGCGCGGCTATGGTGGACCCGATGATGGTCGGCGCGGGCGCCGTTGCCGCGGGTGCCGGCGCTCTCGTGCGTTTCTCGGACCGGAATGCGGCAACGCAGCGCTCTTGAAAGCGCAAAAATCAAAAAATAAAGAACGTGTGCACGGGTCCGGCGTATTGCCGGGCCTTTTGCATTTCGGAGCCATCCTGCAACAGCCGCTTTGCTCATAGGCTTACAAACGCGGATGCTATACTGCCCCTGCTTATGACCGACCGGCAACTGAATGAAGGTGCAAGCCTGCTCACAAGCGCCGCGCCGTCTGCCGGGGCAGGCATATCCGTGCGCCATAGCCGCCCCTTGTGTGTCGACCTGGACGGCACGTTGGTCAAGAACGACACCCTGGTCGACTCTCTCTTGATTATGGTCCGCACCCACAGCGGGGCGCTTGTGCGGGTCCCGGGGTGGATTCTCAAAGGCAAAGCGACCCTGAAGCGCGAAGTAACGGAGCGGGTGGAGCTTGACGTTGCGCACCTGCCCTTTAACAAGCCCTTGCTTGCCTACCTGGAGAAACAGCGAGGCCTGGGTCGCAGCTTGTACCTGGCCACCGGCGCCGACCGCGCGCTGGCCGATCGCGTGGCCGCTCATCTGGGCCTGTTCGACGGTGTACTCGCGAGCGATGGCGCGACCAACCTGACCGGGCAGAATAAGCTGGCTTCCTTCCAGCAGCGCTTCGGCGAGGGCGGCTACGATTACATCGGCAATGCCCGCGTGGATGTGGCTCTGCTGACCCATGCGGGGACGCCCATGGTCGCAAACCCGGATGGCGCCCTGCGCCGGGCCATGCGCGAGCATCGCTTCGTTCCGGAGCAGATTTTCCGCGACCAGGCTTCGCCTGTGAAGGCGTTTCGCCGGGCCATGCGCGTGCACCAGTGGGCGAAAAACGTCCTGATTTTCGTCCCGCTGCTGCTGGCCCACGCGCTGCACACTCGCACGGTCATCCAAGCGCTGGCGGCTTTTTTTTGCTTTTCGCTGTGCGCCTCGTCGACGTATATCGTCAACGACCTGCTCGATATCGAGGCCGACCGCCGGCACCCGCGCAAGCGCCGCCGCCCGTTTGCCGCGGGCGACCTCCAGGCCAAGACCGGCGTCCTGCTGTCGGCCGCCCTGCTGGCGGCTTCCCTCATCATCGCGGCGCTGCTCTCGGGCGGATTCCTGGCCTACCTGCTCCTATATCTCGTCTCCACGCTGTCGTACTCGCTCTATCTCAAGCGCATCGTGCTGGTAGACGTGGTCCTGCTTTCGGGCCTGTACACGCTGCGCTTGCTCGCCGGGGCCGCGGCGACCGCCATCCCGATCTCCCCCTGGCTGGCCGGTTTTTCCATCTTCCTGTTCTTGTCCCTCGCTTTTGTCAAACGCTTTGCCGAGTTGCAAAACATCCGCGCCGCCGGGCAAATTCCCTCCAACGGTCGGGGCTACCTGCTGTCCGACACCGAGCAGATGCGCGCCTTCGGCACCGCCAGCGCCTATGCCTCCGTCGTGGTCTTTTCGCTCTACATCAGCGGACGCGACGTGACCGACCTGTACGCGCATCCCCAGCGCATGTGGCTGATTACCCCCATCATGATCCTGTGGATCAGCCGGGTGTGGCTGCTGGCCAGCCGCGGCGAACTCGACGAGGACCCGGTCATCTTTGCAGTAACCGATCGCATGAGCCTTCTTCTGGGCTGCATTGCCGTGTTTGTGGTTTTCCTCGCTATCATCTAAGTGCAACGCGCGCGAGCGCAAGACGCGAACCGGAGCCTCACCATGCCTTCCGACCTGGCCGAAAAACCCACCGCTGCCCAGCCCGCCTTCGAGTCCTGGGGCCGCTACCCGAAACTTTCGGCCGAGTTGCGGCCGCTCTCCTGGACCACCGACTTCCCGCCGCGCGAGGGGGTCCCGCGCGGTCCCATGCTGCCGGTCGGCGCGGGCCGCTCCTACGGCGACGTTTGCCTGCTTCGGGATGGCACCCTGCTCCACGCCCGCGGCATGGACCACATGCTCCATTTCGACCCGGCAACCGGCATTTTGCGGTGCGAATCGGGCGTTTTGCTCTCGGAAATCCTCGACTTCGCCGTCCCGCTCGGCTTTTTCCTGCCCGTCACCCCCGGCACTAAATACGTCACGGTCGGCGGCGCCATCGCCAACGACATCCACGGCAAGAACCACCACATCGCCGGAACGTTCGGCTGCCACGTGCTCCGCTTCGAGCTGGTGCGCTCCGACGGCTCGCGCATGATCTGCTCCCACCGCGAAAACCGCGACTGGTTCGCCACCACCATCGGCGGCATGGGCCTGACCGGGCTTATCACCTGGGCCGAGGTCCGTCTGCGCCCCATCGTGTCGCGCAAAATGGACTACCGGGGCGATAAGTTCGTTGGTATCGGCGAGTTCATCGAGCTTTCCCAAAAGGCCGCGAATGTCGAGTACACCGTCTCCTGGATCGACTGCGTCTCCACCGGCAAGAACTTCGCCCGCGGCATCTTTATGCAGGGGACGCACTCGGAAAAGCCCGAGCCGCTGCACCGATCCAAAGAGCCCAAGCTGGTCTTCCCCATCGACCTGCCCGAGTGGGCGCTCAACAAGCACTCCATCGGCCTGTTTAACTTCGCCTACTACAACAAGCAGCGCTCGAAAACCGTGACCTCGCTCATGGACTACGAGCCGTTCTTCTACCCCCTCGACTCGGTTCTCAAGTGGAACCGCATGTACGGCAAAAAAGGCCTGCTCCAGTTCCAGTGCGTCCTGCCCTGGGACGAGGACCAGCGCGGCATTACCCAAATCCTAAAGGCCATCACCGGCTCCGGCCTGGCCTCGTTTTTGGCCGTGCTCAAGGTCTGCGGCGACGTCCCCTCCCCCGGTTTTATGAGCTTCCCCAAGCCCGGCATCACGCTCGCGCTTGACTTCCCCATCCGCGAGGAGGTGTCCTTCGACCTGCTCGACCGCCTGGCGAACATCACGCTCGACCACGGCGGCCGCATGTACCCGGCCAAGGACGCGACCATGACCGCGGCGCAGTACCAGGCCTTCTACCCGCAGTGGCAGCAGTTCGCCGCCTATGTAGATCCGGCGTTCGACTCGGCATTTTGGCGGAGGGTCACCGGGCGTGGCTAAGCGCGAACCCGTCACGCCCCACAAGGTCCTCATCCTCGGCGCCACCTCCGCGATAGCCCAGGCCACCGCGCGTCTGCTTGCCGATCGCGGCGCGAGCTTTTTTCTGGTCGCGCGCGACCCTTACAAACTCGGCGCGGTGGTCGCCGACCTGCAAACCCGGGGCGCCCAGGCTGTGTATTCGCTCGCGCTGGACCTCGACGACCCCGCCGAGCACCCCATGATTCTCGAGTCCGCCGTCCAAATCCTGGGCTCGATTGACATGGCACTGCTTGCGCACGGGGTGCTGGGCGATCAAAAAGCCGCCGAACATGACCCCGCCGTCGCCGAAGCCGTGTACCGGACTAACTTCTTATCGCCCGCCTCGCTTATCACGCTGCTTGCGAACTACTTCGAAGACCGCGGCGCGGGCTGCCTGGCTGTGATTTCGTCCGTTGCCGGCGACCGCGGCCGCCGGAGCAACTACGTCTACGGCGCGTCCAAGGGCGCGCTCACGATCCTGCTCGACGGCGTACGTAACCGCGTCGACCGCGCAGGGGTTCACGTCCTCACCATCAAGCCCGGGTTCGTGGCGACGCCGATGACAGCACACCTGCCGCGCGGGCCACTCTTCGCGGAACCACGCGCCATCGGCCGAGGCATCCTGCGCTCTGTTGCCTCGCGCCGCGATACGGTGTACCTGCCCGGCTTTTGGCGGTTCATCATGTTCGCGGTGCGCGGCATTCCAGGGCGGATTTTTAAAAACATGAATATGTAGCCCAGGCTGCAGCTGTAATGAACCCTGCGGGGCCGCTCTGCTTTGAAAGCGCAATCGAAAGCATTTCTCCTTTGGGCGTCGCCCACAAGAGTTGGGCGGATTCGACTATATCCGAGGGAGACATGCTCTAGAACTTGAGGCGCGCCGCGAGTTGCAGCAAGCGCGGAGGAGACGAGCTTTGAAGCTGGCCGAAGTTCGTGCTGGAAAGATTGCCGCTGACGGATGCGGGTCCGAAGAATTGGCCGTGATTGAAGACATTGAACGCCTCGAGACGCAGCTCCAGAGTGGATTGATCTCGTAGCTGGGTGGATTTGGCGATGGTGAGGTCCGTGTTATCCGCGCCCGGGCCGTAAAAGAACCGCCTGCGGGCGCTGCCGAGGGTGCCCAGGGCCGGCAAGGAAAAATGGCTCGTGTCGAACGCCGGGACGTTCGCGGAAGGCCGGTTACGCAGCTTGAGGTTGCCTCCTGCAAAATCCGGCTCGTCGACGCCGTTGTTGTTGATGCCGTTGGGTTGGGTGCCGAGCAGAGAAGTGTCGTTGTTATTGACCAGCGTGACAGGAAATCCGGTGCTGAAGCGCGTAAGTCCGGACACCTGCCAGCCGTCGGTCAGCCGGGGATGATGCATCAGAGAGCTGCCGACGGGCAGCTCATAGCGGTAGGTGGCGACGAAGTTGTGGGTCAGATCGAAAGCTGAAAGAGAGCGGCTGCGGCCAGCGTTGCTCAACCCCGCAACGTCGGGATAGACGGCTTCCGCCAAACTCGAGGATTGGTCGATCGACTTGCTCCAGGTGTAACTGAGCTGCAGAAACAGGGAGCGGGTCGAGTGGCGCAGGCTCAATTCGAAAGCATTGTCGTGCGAGTTCGCGATGGTACGTTGCAAATTGACGCTGCCGAAGGCCGCATTGAAAGCGATGCGGGTGCCCTGAATAGTCTGCCCGGTCGCTGTTTGGTACGTACTGCTTTCGCCGAAAGGCCCGCACGTCGCCGAACCCGGCGCGACGCTCGCGGGGGTGCTGAGGGCGAGACAGGCGGCCGGATCGCCGGGGTTGTTCTCCTGGATCACGAGCAGATGGTGCGCCTGGGTGCCTACGTAGCCGATAGTCAGAACAGTGCGCGGCCCGATCTGCCGCTCGGCGGACACACTGTAGTTCTCGGCATAGGGCGTGACGTTGTCCTTGGCAAAGGCGGGAATGCCCGTCAAAGGCTCGAAGTTGCTCCAATCGACGGACCTATCCGGATGCCGGGGCGACGCTCCGAAGGCAACCTGCCGCAAGGGGAACCGCTGCCCCACGCTCGCGCCGGTCGCGGCGGTGATGAATGGTTGATCAAACAGGGTGGGTGCGGAGCTGGTGTCGGTGAAGCCATAGGGCGGGTTGCCGCTCATGATCGCGGCGGAGAGCCCCTCAAAGGCGGTGTAGTACATGCCGTAGCCTCCCCGGATGACCGCAGCTCCCGAGGAGCCCAGGAGACGGCGGGCGATTGCTGAATGTGCCTCCGGCAGCTCCCACGAGCCTGCCAGACGAGGAGCGAAGTCGCCATGGCGCGTGGGCGAGATCGTCTTCGGAACGCCGGGATCGCCGGGAAAAAGAATGCCCTCGGGTGCATTTGGAAACACGACGGACTGCTCGTTTGCGTCGAGCGTCAAAAGCTGATTGAACTTCTCCGACCACGGCGGCAACACATCCCACCGCAGGCCGTAGTTGAGGGTGAGCCGGGGGCGGACCCGCCAACTGTCCTGGGCGTAGAGGCCGATGGAGTGATTTCTGTTATAGAAGTTTTGCCCCTGCCCTTGGGTATAGCTGGAGTCGATGCCGAGCAGAAAATCGGCGAAATCGGAGCCGGTTTCACTGCCGGTGAACGAAAAACTGCCGTTGTCGTAAACCGTCGGATGGGTGTTGATCTGGTCGGCGTGAAGGTCAGCCCCGAGCGAAAGCGTGTGGGCGCGGATGGTCCGGCTGTAGTCGTCGGCAGTCTCGAAAATGTTTTCTGCCTGGAAAAGGCTGGTAACATCCGTTCCCAGAGTGAAGCCGTTGAAGATGACGTTCTCGACGCCTTCAATCCGCGGCAACAGGGGAACGATGCCGGATGTGTTCTCCCCGGTGACAAAGCCCTGCGAGGCGAGTGTGGCGCCGACGCCGTCGCGCGGCTGTCCGGCGGAGGCCGCGTTTCGCATATAGCTGAAGTGGGCCTGATTCGCGGCGCTTGCTCCGGAGGCGGTGACGAGGTTCGCGGTGTAGAGTTGAGCGCGGCCGGCATTCCGTGCGTTGAAACCCGGCACTGTTGCTCCGCCCTGGCCGGTGGGGTAGGGGTTCAGCAGCGTGTAATCGTCCAGAAAGTAGTACCCCGTCAGGGCTCCGAGCGGAGTCGTTCGATCCAAGCGAATCGAGCCTTTGTCGTCGCGGACGCGCTGCGCGTAATCCGACGTGGAAAACGCGGAAGCGCCCTGGTTCGGCTGCGGGATGTAAGAGAGCAGGTGCTGTGCCGGTGCCGAGAACGCGCTCTTCGGGATAATCCCCGCCGGAAAAACGCAAGTGGCCGTCGTGCAGCCCGGCACGTAATACGGCTCTCCTTGCCGGACCGTGTAGCCAAGCCTTGAACTGAGCTGCCGCGCGAAGTACCCGCCGCTCACCTTTCCGGTCAGCGCCGCGGCTTGATCGGCAAGGTCGCCGGCACGGTCCGCGAGCGTGGGAACGGCAATCAGCCCTGTGTCGATGCCCTGCGTCTGCCGCGTGCCCTGGTAGTCGGCGAAAAAGAAGAGCTTGTCCGCGTGTGGAACCGGGCCGCCGATCGTTCCGCCGAATTGGCTCTGGTGGAATGGAGCACGGGTCAGGGAAAAGTAGTTCCGTGCATCGAGAGCGGTGTTGCGGAAGTACTCATAGACGCTGCCGTGCATCCGCGCTCCGCCGCTGCGTGTCTCGACGGAGATTTGGCCTCCGCTCCGGTTGCCGAGCTTGGCGTCGAAGCTGCCCGTCAAGACCTCAAGCTCGGCGAAGGAGTCGAGTGTGGGGACGATCGCGACGCCCATGTTCACGTCTTCCTGCACATCCGATCCATTGACGCGAAAGGCGTTGGCGGTCTCTCGCTGACCGCTCACGGAGAGCGCGCCGATGTCGAGATCGCCCGAAGGGGGCGTGCTTGCGACTCCGCTCATGACCACCGCGTTCGGCTGCGCGGAGCCGGCCGGCACAACGCCGGGGCTGAGAGCGAGCAGGCCGGTAAAGCCGCGGCCGTTGAGGGGAAGCGAAGCAAGCTGCTTTCGGTTCAGGATGCCGCCCTGCTGCGTGTCGGCCGGCTCCGTGGAACTGCCGTCGCTGCCTTCGACCTCGACCGAGGAAGAGGCCGCCGCTACGCTCAAGCGTATGGAGAGCGGCTCGCGCGTTTCTCCCGGAAGCACAATGCTGCTTGACCAGGTCTGAAAACCGGGCGCTTCCACCGTAAGAACCCCGGTCTCCGGCTTGAACGGCAGCGGCAGCCGAAACAGTCCTTTGTCATCGGCCTGAGCTTGAAAAAGCGGATGGCCGGGCCCGGCAAGGCTTACGTGAGCATGGGCGACGGCGGCGCCGGAGGTGTCGGTCACCGCTCCGCTCTTGAAACCCGCTGGCTGGGTCTGCGGCATCTGCTGCGCCCGGCACAGACCGGCTCCCGGCAAGCAGAGAGGCAGACACAAGAATAAATCGGCTTTGAATCGCATGGGCTCCCGTGACAAGCACGGCGAACGGCCCTATCATGGCGACAAGGACCGCAGTCGGCTGGCTGTGTGTTCGCGCGGGAACCCATGGATCTCGGCCAAGAGGAAGTGGGTTTCCGCCTTCAGTCTCAATATACGACAAAATTGGTCCGGATTCTAAGCCGAGTGCTTCCCACCCGTGCTCCCGGCGCCCGCGCACCCGTTTTCCCCCCCGAACACGCTCAGGTTGAAGGAGGCCGTGGCCTTCTTCAACCTGGAACGCTGCCGGTTGCTATCCATCTGCAGAACAATTGCTTTAGGGAAGCGTCAGCGTCGCGTAGTCCAGCTCCGCATAGCCGCTGCTTTTTTGCAGGCGCACCGCGTTGATGCCCTCATTCAGGGTCACGGGCACGGTCACGATGCGCTCGGCTTGCCGCGGGTCGTGCCCTCCGGTGAACTCGCCCGTAGGCGGTAAAATCACAGAGGGCTGCCCGGTTGTGTTGACCACCAGTAAGTCCACCGCGTTAAGTCCCGCGATCCCGTTCGCGTAGGAGATATTCAGGTTATAAGTGCGGTCCCTGGGCGCTTCGATATTAAACTCCACGTAGCTGTCGTAGTTATTCAGGCCGCCGATGTAGTCCGGCAGCGTGTACTCGTCCAGGTAGCTGTACTTAGTCGAGTCGCCGGTGAACGCATACACGGCCTGGTAGCGATGGGTGTCCGGACGCACGTCGATGTAATCGATGGCAGCGTTGCCCATGTCTTTGGAGAAGCGAATCAGGTTTGTGCCGGCTTTCAGGTCCACGCGCTTTTGGGTGAAGGCGAACTCAGCTGTTGGGCCGCCCTTGGTGGGCGGGTAAGCGAGCGAGCCCTCCTTTTGGCCGTTCACCGCGATGGCGTGGCCGGCGTCGTCGCCGGAGCCGTTGGAGTAGCGCACGTTCATGACATAGATGCCCGCTGCCGGGGCGCTTACCGCAAATACCGCCTCGCTTTGCGACTTACTCAGCCCGGTTACGTAGGTGTGATTGGAGGCGATCGCGTCGCCGGCCGCCACCTTTGCTTGTCTTAAGTAAGCATCTTCGGCTTCGTATTTGGTCGGATACAGGTCCGGGGCGCCGGCCGGCGTAACAAGAATGCGATAGCCGTTGGCCTTGTCTATCTTGTGGATGGGGATGGTGAGATTGCCTCCCGCCGGCACGTTCTCGTCCAGGATGTTATAGGCGCCGGTTTCAGGGTCGCCGCCGCGCTCCACGGTGGTGTCGCCCTGGTAGGGGTCTACCGTCCACTTGGTCTCGTCCACGCGGACGCGCACAAAGCCGGTGAGCCCGACCGAGCTGAGCCCGTTCACATGCACATCGGCGTCGTCATCGGATCCGCCCAGCAGCACGGTCACTGTTTTGGTCGCCGGGTCAAAGCTCGCGACGCCGTCGTAGGCCTGGTCGTACCGGCTCGCGGCCGGCGTCACCGGCACATACAGCCCGGCCATCTGGTTGTACCAGCGCATCATGTACCAGCCGCCGTTGGGCTGCAGCCGGGTCTGGTTCAGCTGCCACGGAAAGCGCAAAGTGTTGCCGAGCTGGCTGTAGTTGGTATAGGTGCCGGTGCCGCCGAAGTTGATTCTGTCGCGCTCCATCTCAGCCCAGTACTGCACCACATGGCCCGGGACGCCCTCAAACGTGCCGTCGTTGACGCCATACTCGTCGATACTGACCGGCAGCGGCGCGCCCGGCAGGTTGAGCTGCTTTTCCAGCGGTCGGTAGAAGTTGTTCAGGGAATTCCCGATGTCCGAAGGCTCGTTCGTCAGCAGGCTGTGCCAGCCGATCACGTCGGGCACGGTGTCGGTGGCGATGGCGTTTTGAAGAAAAGCCTGCATTTTGGTTTGATCCGACGGGGTGATCGCGGGCAAGTAGCTGAGGTAGTTCGGCCCCATGATCTTGAGCTTGGGGTTGATGGCCCGGACTTCCTGGACCGTGTGGCTCCACAGGAAGTTGATTTTGTCGTTGTAGCTTGCGCCCTCGAGAGCCGGATCGCTGTTGAACGCGGCATTGTTCAGCTGGGCGTCCGGCTCGTTCAGGATTTCCACCGCGTACACCACGTCCGGGTAGTTCTCGGTGATGTCGTGGATCGCCGCGGTGACCTGCTGATCCCAGTAGGCCAGGCCGTTCCACCCGTACGGGAAGCCGGGCAGCAGGTCGTTGAGTCGGCACATCAGGCCGATGTTTTTGCCGCGGATCAGAGGCGCGATGGAGTCGGTGGAGTAGGGATTGGCGCCGTTGTCGGCAGCCCGGCCCTGGGACGCCGTGATGTGCAACGTTGTGTCGGTGATCAGGCTCGGCGTGGTGCCGCCCGCGATAGTCGAGATGCCGAACAGCGTGCCCAGACCGCCCTTGAGCAATGGGCCTTTACGCTGGGTCAGGTCGACCGTCATGTCGGAGGCAGACGCCGCGGAGGCAACCAGGAGCGAGCTAGCCAGCAGCAGGAGCGTGGGTTTGCGTGAGAAGGGCATAGGGGGTTCCTTTGCGCCGGCGGCGCCGGTGGCTGCTGCATCGGTCAATCATCCGGACCGGCTTCCCGCTCGACGGCCGATTCCGCAAGAGGGCGAAGAACGACCGAAGTGTGCCATGCGGGACACGAAAATGGCAAGCCCCTATCCGCAGGGCCCGGTTGCCGCCGTTGTATCCTAAACCAGGAACCCACGAAGCACTCTGCCCGTCCTGAAAGGCATCTTCCGTCGTACGCCGGCAACCTGCGCCAAACGGGGTCAGCGCCGGGTGCGGGAGCTGGTCGACAATAAGCACCTCCCGGAGACCCTGACGCCCCATGTGGATTGTTCGCCTCGCGCTGCGAAGCCCCTATACCTTTGCCGTGCTCGCGCTGCTGCTTTTGGTTCTGGGCCCCATCGTCATCCTGACAACCCCGACGGATATTTTCCCCAACATCAACATCCCGGTCGTCGCCATGATCTGGCAGTACACCGGACTGGCGCCCGAGCAGATGGCCAACCGCATCATCCTGCTGTCCGAGCGCTCGCTCACCACCACCGTCAACAACATCGAGCACATCGAGTCGCAGTCGCTGTACGGCATCGGCATCATCAAGATCTTCTTCCAGCCCAACGTCAACATCGCCGACGCCAACGCCCAGGTCACCGCCATCGCGCAAACCCAGCTGCGGCAGCTGCCCCAGGGCACTACGCCGCCGCTGATTCTCCAGTATTCGGCCTCGAGCGTACCGATTATCCAGCTGGGGCTTTCGGGCCAGGGCCTCAGCGAGCAGCAGCTCAACGATTACGGGCTGAACTTCATCCGCACCCAGCTGGTTACCGTGCCCGGCGCAGGCATTCCCTACCCCTACGGCGGCAAGCAGAAGCAGGTGCAGGTCGACCTCAACCTCCAGGCGCTCCAGTCCAAGGGCATGGCCCCAGCCGATGTGGTTTCCACCATCGCCGCGCAAAACCTGATCCTGCCCTCCGGCACCATGAAGGTGCGCGACTTTGAGTACCAGGTCGAAACCAACTCCGCGCCCTCCACCATCGAAGGCCTCAACATGCTGCCCATCCGCTCGGTCAACGGGTCGATGGTCTACATCCGCGACGTCGCGCACGTCCGCGACGGGTTTCCGCCGCAGACCAACATCGTGCGCGTGGACGGCCAGCGGGCTTCGCTGCTTTCGGTGATCAAGACCGGCGAGGCCTCCACGCTGGACATCATTGCCGGCATCCGGAGCAAGCTGCCCGGACTTGCCGGCCAGCTGCCGCCCCAGCTCAAGATCACCCCGCTCGCCGACCAGTCCATCTTTGTGCGCGCGTCGATCTCGGGCGTCATTCGCGAGGCCACGATCGCGGCCTGCCTCACCGCGCTCATGATCCTCTTGTTCCTGGGCTCGTTCCGGTCCACCGTCATCATCGCGGTTTCGATCCCTTTGGCCATCATCTCCTCGCTGTTGGTACTCGGCGCCCTCGGCGAGACGATCAACATCATGACCCTCGGCGGACTGGCCCTGGCCGTCGGCATCCTGGTCGACGACGCCACGGTTGAGATTGAGAACATCAACCGCAACCTCGAAGAAGGCAAGGCCATCGAGCAGGCCATCCTTGACGGCGCCGCGCAGATCGCCGTGCCTGCGCTGGTCTCGACCATTTCGATCTGCATTGTGTTCGTGCCCATGTTTTTCCTGTCGGGTGTCGCGAAATACCTGTTTGTACCGCTGGCCGAGGCCGTGGTGTTCGCGATGCTGGCGTCGTACCTGCTCTCGCGCACCGTTGTGCCCACCATGGCCATGTACTTGCTTAAAGAGCACGACGAGGCGGCCGCCGAGGCGCAACGCAAGAGCCGCAACCCGTTTGTGCGCTTCCAACTCGCCTTTGAGCGCGGGTTCGAGCGCTTTCGCGGGGGCTACCAGAGCGTGCTGGAGCTGTGCATCGCGCGTCCGCGCTGGTTCATGCTGGTGTTTTTCGGCTTTACCCTCACCTCCGCGGCGCTGCTGTTTCCGTTCCTCGGGCAGGACTTCTTCCCCTCGGTCGACGCGGGCCGGTTCACCATGCACGTCCGCGCCCGCACCGGCACCCGCATCGAGGAAACCGCGCGGCTCTGCGACCAGGTCGACAAGACCATCCGTGAGGTCATCCCGGCGAAAGAACTCACCACCGTCATCGACAATATCGGCCTTCCTTATTCCGGCATTAACACCACCTATTCGAACTCGGCGACCGTGGGCTCGGGCGACGCGGACATCCAGGTTTCGCTCAACCAGCACCACCACCCCACCGACGGCTACGTGCAGACCCTGCGCGCGGAGCTGGCCCGGCGCTTCCCCGGAACAACATTCTACGAGCTGCCGGCCGACATGATCACGCAAATTCTCAACTTCGGTCTGCCCTCGCCGATCGACGTCCAGATCGTTGGGCCTAACCTTGAGGCCAACCGCGGGCTCGCCGTCAAGCTGCTGAACCAGATGCGCTACGTGCCCGGCACCGCCGACCTGCGCATCCAGCAGCCGTTCAACGAGCCGCGCGTGTTCGTCGACATCAACCGCACCAAGAGCGCGCAGCTCGGGCTGCGGCAGAATGACGTCGCGCAAAGCCTGCTGTCGGCCACCAGCGGGTCGTTCCAAACCTCGCCGACCTTTTTCCTGGACCCCCGCAACAACGTTTCCTACGACATTGCGGTGCAGTCGCCGCAGTACAACCTGGACTCGTTCAACGACCTGGCGAACATCCCGATTACGGCCAGCGGTTCGGCCGCTTCCGGCAACGCGAGCTCGGGCGCGAGCACCGCGGCCTACCCTGCGACCGGGGGTACCGCGCCCTCGTCGCTGGCCGCCATCATGCCGCAAGGCTCGGTGACCGGGCCGCGGCCGCCGCAAATTCTCGGCAATCTCGCATCCTTCACGCAAGGCTCTGAGATGGCCACGGTCAGCCACTACAACATAGCCCCGGCCATCGACATCTACGGCAACGTCGTCAACAGCGACCTGGCCTCCGTCAACAAACGCATCGAGAAGATCCTGGCCCAGATGAAGAACCAAATCCCACGCGGCTCGCACATCGTGGTCCGCGGCCAGGTCTCCACCATGCAGAGCTCGTTCCAGGGGCTGTACTTCGGCCTCGCGTTTTCGATCGTGCTGGTGTACCTGCTCATCGTGGTGAACTTCCAAAGCTGGCTCGACCCGTTCATCATCATCACCGCGCTGCCCGCGGCGCTGGCCG
>CAXTRW010000004.1:0-42844 GCA_964246765.1 uncultured Acidobacteriaceae bacterium
GCGCATGGGTTTGAGAGCTTCGGCGCCGGGGACGCGGCGCTGGCGCACGCGCCGTCGCAAGCGCCGCGCTCGACCCACGGGGCGGGCGGGCTGCTCGACTACCCCCAGTACACACGCCCCGCGGAGTTCGCCGGGGAGCGCGTGCCGGAGGTGTTGATGGACGGCAATCATGAGCAGGTGCGGCGCTGGCGGCGCGAGCGGGCGCTCGAAAAAACCTGGCGCAACCGTCCCGATCTGCTCGCCGGGGCGGAGTTGAGCGAGCAGGACCGAGCATTTCTTGCAACTCTGCGCTGATAATTCTCGTCGGGGAGCCTCGATTTTGTATACTGAGGATTCGGTTTGCGCCCGGCAACCCAGTCTGAGTCCCTGCCTGCACGCTGTAACTGAAAATCAAGTTTAGGAACGAACGCCATGTCGATTCACCCCGTAATGCAGCGCCTCGCCGAGAAGCTGAACCGCACCGACCTGCCCGCCTTCGCCACCGGCGACACGGTGCGCGTACAAGTCAAGATCAAGGAAGGCGAAAAGGAGCGTTTGCAGGCGTTTGAAGGCCTGGTGATTGCCTACAAGCGCGGACCGCAGGGCTCGTTTACCGTGCGCAAGATGAGCTTCGGCCAAGGCGTCGAGCGTATTTTCCCATTCAACTCCAAGGTGATCGACAAGATCGAAAAGGTGCGTTCGGCGAAGATTCGCCGGTCTAAGCTCTTTTATCTGCGCGGACTTCGCGGCAAGGCAGCCCGGCTCAAGGAAGTCGAGCGCTCCTAGAGCTTTGCGGAAAGCGCCTGCCGCCCTTGCTTTCGACCGCGAACCCCCGATGGCCACCCCTGCCCGCCGCGCTCCGCTCGCCGATCATGAGGTTTCCAAAGCCACTCGCAAGCTCCGGATGTTGCGGGCGCTGTCCTGCGACGACGCGTTCGAACGCGCCGCGCGGGATCGGGGCGCGTTGCGGATTGCAGGGGTCGATGAGGTGGGCCGAGGCGCACTGTTCGGCCCCGTGGTGGCGGCCGCCGTGGTTCTGCCCGCCGACTGCCATGCGGAGGCCCTTCAGGCCGCGGGGCTGCGCGACTCAAAGCAGCTGGAACCGGAGCACCGCGAAGAGCTGGCCGCGGCGGTGCGCGCCTGCGCGGTGTGCATGGCGGTGCGCGAAATCGACGCGGCCACTATTGATCGCGTGAATATTTACCAAGCTACCAAGCTCGCCATGCTGGCCGCGGTCGAGGCGCTTGCGCCCGAGCCCGACCATCTGCTGATCGACGCGATACGGCTGCCCGTCGCCTGCGCGCAAACCTCCATCGTGTACGGCGATTCGCGCTCGCTCTCGATCGCCGCCGCTTCCGTGGTCGCCAAGGTGTACCGGGACGCTCGAATGCGCGAACTGCACCGTGCGTTCCCTGCCTACGGCCTAGACGAGCACAAAGGCTACGCCACGCCCGAGCACGGGCGAGCGCTGCTGCGGCATGGGCCTTCGCCCTTGCACCGTCGGAGCTTCCGTCCGGTGTGGGAGGCGGCCCTGCCGTGGGACCGTCCCTGCGGTCTCAAGGAGGCGGAGTGCCCCGGCGACTGATGTGCCTGACCGCGCACCCCGATGACGAAGCCGGGGCTTTTGGCGGGGCGCTGCTGCTCGCTGCCGCGCGCGGCGCGGTAACGGCAGTGCTGTGCCTGACCGAGGGGAACGCGGGCTCGTATCGCGAGCCGGGCCAGAGCGACGAGGAGCTCGCCCGCCTGCGCCGCGATGAGTTTGCCGCAAGCTGCGCGGAGCTCGAAGTCGGCAGCGTGGAGCTGCTCCGTTACCCCGACGGCGCGCTGTGGCAGGAGCCGTTTCTGCCGCTCGTGGGGGTTCTGGTACGCGCTTTGCGGCGGTTCCGGCCGCATGTGGTGCTTACCTTCGGCGCCGAGGGCGGCGTCAATCTGCACCGCGACCACACCGCTGTTTCGCTCGCGGGCACGGCGGCTTTTCACTGGGCCGGGCAGTCGCGGTTCTTCCCTGAACAGCTGGGAGCCCTGGAGCCCTGGGCCGCACAAAAGCTCTACTACGCCGCGACACCTTTCCTGTCCAACACGGATGATGAGCTGAAGCGAGGCGGCACGCGGACGCCTGTGTCACTTCTCTACACGTTGAATGCAGAGATCAAGGCGCAAAAGCTGGCGGCGTTCGCAATGCACACCTCGCAAAAAGGCTTGTTGGAGCGGGTGCGGGCGGAGTTCGGGGATGTATTCGCGGAAGAAGGCTACCTGCTTGCCGCGGCGCGCGAACCCCCGCTCGATGAGCGGGATTTATGGGACGGAGTGATGGAGTAGCTCGCGGTTTCCGAGATCCCGCGTCTCAAGATCGAGACGTGAGGCACCCGTAGTTATTTTCTTCTCTACGAGTACTCCTTACGTCGACGTATGTGCCTCGTTCCAACCGACAAAAGGAGTACGGCCGATGCGTCGCAAGCGCAAACAAAGACCCGCCACGAAGTGGCCGCCTCCCGCGCAGGGGGTCTTGCTTTTGTTTAGCGGGGGACCAGGATGCCGCCGGTGAGCGCGCCCGCGCTGTTTTCGGCATCGCCGAGACCTCCGAAGCGGCGGCTGCGGGTGCTGTAGGCCTCGATCGCCTCCAACAAATGAACGCCGCGGAAGTCCGGCCACAACCGGTCGGTGACGAAGATTTCACTGTAGGCAATCTGCCACAGCAGGTAGTTTGAGATCCGCATTTCGCCCGAAGTGCGAACCAGCAGGTCGGGGTCGGGCATATCGCGGGTGTACAGGTGGCGCTCGATGTCCTGCTCGGTGAGGTGCTCGGCGCGCAGAAGGCCCTGCTCGATCTCGCGGGCGAGGCCGCGGACGGCGTCGACCAGCTCCGCGCGGGAACCGTAATTGAGCGCGAGCGTCAGGGTGGTGCCGGTGTTGGCGGCGGTCTCCTCCTGGGCCCACTCCATGCGCTCGCGGACCTCGGGTGGCAGCTCGTGGGTGCGCCCGATGTACTGGATTCGGACATTGTTATCGTTCATGCGCTGGACGTTGGCGGTCAGGTAGCTCGACAGCAGGCGCATTAGGAATGAAACCTCAAGCCGGGGACGGCGGAGGTTGTTTTCAAGCGAAAATGCGTACAGCGTCAGCCAGGGCAGGTTGATGCGAGAGGCGGTTTCAACCACGTATTGGACCGACTCAGCGCCCTGTTTATGCCCAAAAAAACGCTTCAAGGAGCGCTTTCCCGCCCAGCGGCCGTTTCCGTCCATGATGACGGCGACGTGCTCGGGCAGGCGCGACGGGTCGAGACGACGGAAGATCGCCGCCTCCTCCGCGGAAAGCTCGTGGACGCGGCTGGGCTGCTCCAGTGGCAACTGCAAACCTCACCTCAGACCGTAGCATAGCGCGGGACGGGCCGCAAAGCGCCCTCTGTTTCCCGCGCGGACACCCTATGCCCGCGCCAGATGCCGCTGCCCGGAGGTCGCCTCGCGGGCCATGTCGCGCGCGCTTCGGAGCAGAAGCTGCTGCTGGAATGGGTTGAGGCGCGCCGCGAGCGGCAGGATTTCGCACAGAAACGGGTCCGCCAACACCGCGGAAAGCGACTCCTGCCGCCGCGAGCGCGCGTCGTGGAGCAGTTCGCCGATGGGGCATTCGAGCGCGGCGGCCAGGCGCGCGAGCGAGGAAAGCGTCGGCACCGCTTTGCCGTTTTCGATCTTGGAGATGTAGGTGCGCGGCACTTCCATGCGCAGGGCAAGCTGGCGCTGGCTCAGGCTTTTGGCGTGCCGGATGGCTCGGACCGCCTTTGCCACATCCAGCTCTTCCCGCCGCGACGCCGTCACGGATTGGAGCGGGGCCGGAGCGATCGCCGGCTCCTCCGGCTCCAGGGGTTTGTGGCAGCGCCTGCAGTTTCCGCCCGAGGTGCGGAACTGGACAAGCTGGCATCGTTCGCAGCGTAGGACCTCGCGCGCTTCAATGGTAGCTAGGGTTGTTGCCATAGATTGTCTACGGAGCGCCAGAGCGTGCGTGCCGTAACGGGGAACTTGCTGCCCGTGAATAAACCTTCCCTACTGTGCACTGGGATATGGCCGATGTCAAGGGGCATTTGCTTCCCGAAGTGACTTTAGGCATAGGAGCAGGTGAGATTTCAGGTCTCAGCTCAGCTGGGGTCTCCTCCACTACGAAGGCGCTTCCCACGAGCCTCTACAGATGGGCGCTTTGGCACGAGCAGAGGCAACACACGGAGTCGCCCAAACGCGACAACGGCCCTGCGAGAACAGGGCCGTCATCTCTCGTGAAAGGAGGATTGAGGAGCATGATTGAGCTGAACATGCGCTTCAACCTTGTGATCCGCTTGCCTTTGCGGTGGATCGCCGCCCTGCTTTACCTTTGCAGGTAAAGCAGGCCCAACCCTTCCGGTGGTGTAGGCCCATCGGAAGCTGACAAGATTATACCTCTCCCCTTCTTCTCTGCACAGTTGTTTGTTGCGAGTTAGGGCAGTTCCGGCGAGCTTTCCGCCCCGGCCCACTCACTTGCTCCTCAAGCCGGTATGCTGGGACCCATGAGCCCTGCCGCCGCGGCACGCCCGCGCACCCGCCGCCGATCCAAACGCAAACAGCCCGGTCTGGTGTTCTGGTGGCCCCTGGCGCTGGCGCTGATCGCGGCGCCCTTTGCGGTGCGCGCGGCCAGTGTGCTCGCGCTTACCGGGCCCGGGGCGCTGCGGGCGCTGTTTCCGTTCGTGGCGCTTTGGCAGGCGCACGCTCCGGGCACGTTCGCGCCGGAGCAGCGCGAGGCGTTGGCCGCGTGGATGCTGTGGGCGCAATTCCCGGTGTATGGGCTTGTTCTCTCGCTGTTTGCGCGCAAACGGAAGCTGGGACTCGGGTTCGCGGCGGTGGTTCTGCTGCACGGAGCGGCGCTGGCCGCGGCCCTTGTTACACGCTAGCGAGGGGCGGCGCGCAGCTCTTCGGCGATGACCCCCGCGGCTTCCCGCGCTTCGTCATAACGCTCGGGCGGAAAGGAGATGGCCCCGACGCGGGCGTGACCTCCGCCGCCGTAACGCTCGCAAATTGCCGCCAGGTTGACGAGCTTTTCGGAGCTGATCGCGGTCCAGGGATTGGTCCCAACCGCCACCTTGGTGCGGAAGCTCGAGCGCGACAGCCCGACCGAGTACGTGGCCTCAGGGTGCAGATAGTACGGGATGAATTTGTTGTAGCCCTCGAGTTCGCGGTCGGCGACGTCGAAAAAGATCGTTCCCCGCTCGGAACGGGCCCGCTCGCGGAGGATCTCGATGGCCTCGCGATGACGCGCGAGCAGGGGCGGCAACAGGGCGGCGACGAAGGGCTGCTCCAGCACCTCTTCCAGCGGCATGGCGGTGAGTAGCGGAATCAGGCGCGGCACAAACGCGTCATCGGTCGAGCCTTCGATGGCGAGGGTGAGGCGCATGGCCGGTTCGCGCATTTCCACCGCCGCCGTGGCGCTCTCGTACAGCGCGCCATCGACGATGTTGGCCCAGTGGACCAGCGAGCGGACGCCGGAGGTGTCGAACCCGAAGCGCGCGGCGGCCGTGTCCGCGATGAACGATGTGCAGGAGATGTAGCCGGGGTCGTAAAATCGCCGGTCGCGGAAGTCGCTTGCCGGGTCGGCGAGGCCGCGCCGGTAAGCCTCGTGGTCCGCGGGCGAAAGAAACGCGCTGAGGTGGTGATCGAACCACCAGGTAATGCGGGGCGAGGGCGAGTATTTGAAATCGACGATCGCGTTTTGGTCGCCGGTGAACGCACGGTCGTCGAACAACGACCCGGCGCGATGCACCAGGCCGTGGTATTCATAGGTTGCGTCGGGCGCGATGCACTCGCGATGGAAGCGCGTGAACAGCGAAGCGGAGCAGGCCCCGTCGAAGCATTTGTCGTGATAAAAAACGCGAACCGTCAAGCGGATGCTTCCTTTCCGGGGACCCCTCCGGCGCGTAAGCCGGGGTGTTTTTGCGCCCGGGCCGGAATCTATTAGGATGGCGAGGCCTGGGCGGGATGTCAAGCGAGAAAAGGCGTTCGGGGAGGAGAAACGGATGCTGACGGGAAACCGCGATCTTCGTGCTCGGCCGGCACTGCTGTTCGGGCAGCAGGGCCTGCGCGCCGGTTGGGGCTGTCTGCTCTTTCTGGTGCTGCTCACGGCACTCAGTTTTCTGATACACGCAGCTGAAAAGTACGCGTTCCACCTATCCTCGCCTGCTAAGGGCGCAGCCATGACGCCCGCGCTCATGATTGCCGGCGAGCTGACCGCGACCGGCATGATCCTGCTCGCTACCTTTACGGCGGCGCGGATCGAGCGTCGTCGTTTTTTGAGTTTCGGACTGGGCGATCGGGCGTTTCTGCCCCGGTTGGCCGTGGGGCTCGTTTCCGGATTCGCCGCGATCTCGGCGCTGGTCGGGCTGCTTTGGGCAGGCCGCCTATTGGTACTCGGGCGTGCGCTGCTGCCGGGCAGCCGAGCGCTGGAGTACGGCCTCGCGTGGTCGCTCGCATTTCTCCTGGTCGGCTTTTTTGAGGAGATGCTGCTACGCGGCTACCTGCTGTTCACGCTGGGGCGCGGCATCGGTTTTTGGTGGAGCGCGCTCGTGCTTTCCGCCGCGTTTGGGCTGATCCACGGCAACAACCCGGGCGAAACGCCCGTGGGGCTGTTCGCAGCGGCTGCGGTGGGGCTCTTCTTCTGCCTTACTATCTGGTACACGGGGTCGCTGTGGTGGGCCATCGGCTTCCATGCGGCCTGGGACTGGGGCGAGAGCTTTTTCTGGGGCACGTCCGACAGCGGAATGCTGGTGCGCGGGCACCTGTTCCAAGAGCGACCCCAAGGCCCGCGCTTGTGGAGCGGCGGCGCGACCGGGCCGGAGGGCAGCCTGCTGATCTTCCCGGTTTTACTCGTCTGCGCACTGCTCGCGTTTCTGTGGTGGCGCGGACGGGTGAGAGAATCACCACGGAATGCGCAACCCTAGCCTCACGCCCGCCCGCTCGTCCCGTGCGCGCCGTTTCGGCGCGGTTTTGCTTGTTCTGGTCGTCCTAGTCTTCGCGGCTGGATTCGCGGCGGTGCTGGGCTTGCGTCACCGCATGGCCGCCACCGTGGCGCCGCTGGACGGCACCCTGCATCTGCCCGGCTTGCACGCGCCGGTCACGGTACTTCGAGATGCGCACGGGGTCCCGCATATCGAGGCTGCCAACCTCGACGACCTGCTCGCCGCGCAGGGGTGGGTGACCGCGAGCGACCGTCTGTGGCAGATGGACATGGCGCGCAGACTGCCCGCGGGCGAAGCGGCCGAGGTGCTGGGCCCCCCGGCTCTGAAACACGACCGCGTGGAGCGCCTTCTCGGCATGCGCGACGTGGCCGGGCGCATGGCGCGGGAGTTGCCGCCGGAGCAGCTGGAGCAGCTGCAAGCCTATGCGCGGGGCGTGAACGCCTACATTGCCGCCGGGCGGCTTCCGGCCGAGTTTGCGCTGCTCGGGTACCGGCCCGCGCCGTGGCGTCCAAAAGACTCGGTGCTGGTCGCGCTCGCCATGGCGGAGATGCTGGACGAGCGCTGGGAGTCCAAGGTAAGCCGCGAGCAGGTGGAGGCGCATTTGCGGGCGCGCGGGGAGGGGGCGCTGGCGGCGGACCTGTACCCCACCGGCTCGCGGAGGGACCACCCGCCGGTTCCGAGCGCGGCCGGAATCGTCGCAAGGACCCCGCTCGATCCGTCGGGGAGTTCGGTGCCCCTTCTGCCGGTCGGCGGTCTGCTCGCGCTGGCAGCGACCGCTGGGCCGCCTTGCGCCGGCTGCCGCGCGGGCTCGAACGAGTGGGCAGTGAGCGGCGCCCACACCGCGAGCGGCAAACCGCTGCTGGCTAATGACATGCACCTGGCGCACCGGATTCCCGACGCCTGGTACGAGAGCGACCTGCGCGCCGGGAGTTTTCACGCGGCGGGCATGACGGTGGCGGGCGTGCCGTTTATCGTCGCCGGGCACAATGACCACGTCGCCTGGGGCTTTACCGCGCTGGGCGGCGACACGCAGGACATCTACGTGGAGCGGCTCAACGCGCGAGGCGAGTACCTGGCGCCGGGAGGGCAATGGCAGCCGCTCCGGCACGAGCGGGAGCGCATCGGGGTCCGCTGGGGACGGGACGTGAACCTCGACGTGGAACGCACCGCGAACGGACCGGTAATCACGCCCATCCTGCCGGGCGTGCGCCGCGCGCTCGCGCTGCACTGGGCCGTGTACGACGAGGCGGCCCGCGGACTTCCCTTGTATGCGCTGGACAGCGCCGGGGACTGGACGAGCTTTCGCGCGGCGTTGGCGCACTGGTGGGCGCCCACGCTCAATGTGGTCTATGCCGACGACGCAGGGCACATCGGGTATCAGGCGGTGGGGCTCATCCCGGTCCGCGCGGGCGGTTTGCAGGCCACGCCCGTGCCGCCCGGCGACGCAGCCGGTGAGTGGACCGGCTATGTGCCGTTTACCGGGCTGCCATCGGTGCTGGACCCGCAAGGCGGCATCGTGGCGACCGCGAACAGCCGCGTGACGCCGGACGGCTACCCCTTCCAGCTGACGCTCGACTGGGCGTCGCCCTATCGCAACGAGCGCATCTGGAAGTGGTTGAGCGGCAAAAACGGCCTGACCCGCAAGGACATGCTGCGGCTCCAAACCGACGTGTACTCAGAGGTAGATCAGGAGCTGGCCCAGCGCTTCGCGTATGCGATCGACCACGCGGCCCACCCCACCGCCCGCGCGCGGCAGGCGGCGGACATCCTGCGTTCCTGGGACGGGGTGTTGGGCATCGACTCGCCCGGGGCGGCGATTGTGACGCGAACGGAGCAGCGGTTCTGGCCGGCGGTGCTGGGCGCGAAAATCGGCGACGCGTGGAAGCTGTATGACTGGTCGGAAAGCAGCTACGCGCGGGAGCAGCTGATCACCGGGGCCCCGGCCCGGTGGCTGCCGCCCGGGTACCCGAACTGGAACGAGTTTCTGGCAGCGCTGGTGGACGAAGCCATCCAGGGCGCGCCCGCGGACCTGCGCAGCTGGCGCTACGGCGCGATCCACACGATCACGATTCAACACCCGCTGTGGCGCCTGCTGCCCGGCTCGCACTCGGGTGTCGGTCCTTTGCCGCAATCGGGCGACCAGTCCACGGTGAAGCAGGTTTCGGGCGACGTGGGTCCTTCGCAGCGGCTTACAGTCGACCTGGGCGACGAGGACCGGTCTACCGAAAACATCGTGGTGGGCCAGTCGGGCGACCCGGCAAGCCCGTACTACCGCGATCAGTGGACGAATTGGTATAACGGCACGACTTTTCCGCTGCCGTTCAGCCCGGGGGCGGCGTGGGCAGCGGCCCGGCATACTCTGCGGCTGGTGCCATAGCGGTGCGGGCTGCCGCTCTGGCATGCGCGCTCGGGCTTGCCTGCGCGCTGCCGCTGCTGGCGCACGGAGGCCCTTCCTGCGGGCACGACTTCGACTTCCACCTGCAAAGCTGGCTGGCGGTTGCGGGCGCGTGGCGGCATGGCTGGGCCGACCCGCACTGGGCCGCGGCGGCCAACTATGGGGCCGGCGAGCCGCGCTTCGTGTTTTACCCGCCGTTCTCGTGGCTGCTGGGCGCGCTGCTGGGCATGATCCTGCCCTGGGGCTGGGTGCCCTGGGCGTTTACGGCGGTGTGCGTGGCCGGAGCGGCCGGGGCGATGTTTCGGATCGCAAGGCGCTTCTGCCCACCCACTCAGGCCGGGCTGGCGGCATCGTTGTACGCGGCCGGCCCGTATCTGCTGTTTACCGCTTACGAACGAACCGCGTATGGGGAGCTGCTCGCCGCGGTGTGGATGCCCTTGCTGCTGGGTTTGCTCTCGGCTCCGCGGCTGCCGGTCACGGGCACAGCGGTTTGGCTGGCGGCGCTGTGGTATTCCGACCCGCCCGCGGGGGTGATGGGGTGCTATCTCATCGTTTTTGCCCTGTTTTGGCGCGTTTTCGCCGATGCTCGTGCGTGGAGGCGGCAGGCTGTGCGCCATGCGGCGGCGCTCGTGCTGGGCTGCCTGCTCGCGGCCGACTACCTCGTGCCCGCGTGGTACGAGCAGCGATGGGTCGCGATCGGGCGCGCGGTGGGGCCGGGTATGCGCATCCGGGACAGCTTTTTGTTCGGCCACACGGGCGAGCCGTTTCACGACGCGGTGCTGCACACGGCTTCATGGATTGCCGTGTGGACGCTGGGCGCGGGAGCGGTTGCGGGTGCCGTTGCGCTCCGGCGCAAGTGCGGCGATCCCGTGGCGACCGCACGAAAGCGGGCGGCGGGGTTCTGCGTCGTGCTGCTCGCGGCGTGTTTTCTGCTGCAACTGCCTTTCAGCGGGCCCGTTTGGGACGTGCTGCCGGAGCTTGGCTTCTTGCAGTTCCCTTGGCGGCTGCTTTTGCCGGCGAGCGCGGCGGTTGCGCTCCTGGCTGCGTTTGGGGCGACCGGAGCGCGCTTTGGGCATGGGCGCGTCCGGCGCCCGATCTTTATGGATGCGCGATGGCTGTGCGCGGGGGCTGGGCTGCTGTTTGTCGCCGTGCTTGTGGGCTGGGCCGGCGCGACGCGCTACCAGCCCTGCGATGATGAGGATAACGTCCCGGCGCAGATTGCTCTGCTGCACAGCGGCACGGGTTTTGAGGGCACGGACGAGTACGCCGCGGCGGATACGGACAACGGCGAAATCCAGCAGGGGCTGCCCGCGGTGCGCCTTCTGCGCTCGCCCGAGGCGGACGAGGGGGACGACTCGTCTGCGCCCAATCCGGCGTGGGCGCCGGGGGCTTCGGCGCCCGGGACAGTGAAGGTAAAACGCTGGAGCCCGGAGAGCATTGCGATTCAGGTGCGCCCCGGCGCGCCGGCATTCGCGGTGCTGCGCCTGGAGCGCTTCCCCGCCTGGCGGGTGCGGGTGGACGGCGCGCCGTGCGGGGCGCGTTGCCGGGCGCGGGACGACGGGCTGCTCACTGTCGCGGCGCCCGAGGGACGCTGGAGCGTGATCGACGTGGAGTGGCGCACGACCCCGGACGTTTGGTGGGCGCGGGCGCTTTCAGGGTGCGGCATTTTGGCGCTCCTGTTCCCTGCCCGCAAACGATTCGCGGGTATGATGGGACGGAAATGACCACAGCCTCTGATTCCCAAGTCGATGTCCAATCCATCCTGCGGGCCGGGGCCGAGGCTGCCGACCGCGCTTTGGAAAGCCTTCTGCCCCCCGCCGATGCCGTGCCCGCGTCCATTCACGCGGCCATGCGCCACAGCACCTTTGCCGGGGGGAAACGCCTGCGTCCGGTTCTGGCGATGGAGGCCGCGCGCGCGGTTGCGGGCGGCCTGCCGGAGGGCATCGACGAGTTGGGGGCGGCGCTTGAAATGCTGCACACCTACTCGCTGATCCACGACGACCTGCCGGCGCTGGACAACGACGACCTGCGCCGGGGTAAGCCGACCTGCCACGTTGTGTATGGGGAAGCCATCGCGATCCTGGCCGGGGACGCGCTGCAAACCCACGCCTACCGGGTGCTGGCCGGCCTGCGTTGCCCGGCGGCGGCGCGGGTGGAGGTGATTCGGCTGGTGGCCGAGGCGACGGGAACGGAGGACGGCATGATCGGCGGCCAGGTGCTCGATCTGGAAGGCGAAACCGCGGCGCCCACGGCGGAGTCGGTGGAGGCGATCCACCGGGCCAAGACCGGCGCTTTGATTCGGGTGAGCGTGGTCGCGGGCGGCCTGTTCGCCGGGGCCGATGAGAAGCAAACGGCCCGGCTCACCGAATTCGGTCGCAAGGCAGGGCTGGCGTTCCAGATCGTGGATGACGTACTCGACATGACTCAAAGCTCGGAGGAGCTGGGCAAAACCGCGGGCAAGGACCAGGCTAGCGCCAAGGCGACCTGGCCCGCGGTGCACGGCGTTCCGCAGTCCCGGCGCGACGCGGCGCGGCTAATAGGGGAGGCTTTTGCGTCTCTCCGAAGCTTCGGCGCAGACGCGGATGGGCTCAAGGCGCTGGCGGCGTATCTGGTGGAGCGCACCCACTAAAATAAGCGGATGCCCCTGACGAAGAAGACGTCCTCACGGCGCTGCGCGATGTAAACGACCCCGAGCTGCCGGTAAACATCGTGGATCTGGGCCTGATTTACAAGGTCGCGGTCGAACCCGACCCGGACGCGCCCGGTGTGCTGCCCCGTCAGCGGGTTGCGGTTGAGATGACCATGACGACGCAGGGCTGCCCGGCCCACGCCCTAATCCTGGAGCAGGTCCGAAACCGGCTCGCGGGCATTCAAGAAATCAGCTCCGCCGAGGTGAACTTGGTATGGGCGCCCGCGTGGACGCCGGACCGGATCAGTCCGGCGGCTCAGAAAAAGCTGGGAATCGCCTCCTGAGCCGCCGACGAGCCAGCTTCAGCCGGCCTGGCGACCGATCATTTCGCGGATTCTGGCGGCCTGTTCGCCGAGTTTCTCGATAAACGCCTCGGCGCGCACCAGCAAGTCCTGCCCGGTGCGGATATGGCCGGGCAGCGACGCCCACAGCTCCTGGGCGGCCTGCGGGCGCTCCATCAGGGTGCTCGCGGCGCCCGCCGCCGCGATGGCCAGAGCCTGACGCTTGCGGCCGGTGACCAGCAGGATAGCCCCGGCGATCATGGAGATGGCCGCCAGATGGTGCGACCAGTGAATGTCCGGGACAGTTTCGAGAGCCCGATCGTCGGTCCGGGATGTCAATTGCGTTAAGTCCATAGCTCCTCCAGCAAAATGTGGGATGCGGCGCGGCGGGCGAACACTGCCCCGCAGGCTAGTCGAGGTCAAAGTCGCGCACCGGTCGCTCGGAGTCGGGCGACTCCTTGGCCTTGCGCACGGCTTCGGCGAAGCGTTTGGCCAGGAGGTCGTCCTTGTTCTTCTCCGCGACCACGGCGGCGCGGAACAACGATTCCTTGCGCCCCTCGCCTTCGCGCATGGCGCGGGCCGCGGTTTCAAAATCCTCAAAGGTGCGCTTGCGGGGCGCGGGCGTATGGGTGAGGACGGCGCGGGTCGCGGGGTCGATACGAAGCAGCCCGCCGCACTCGGGGCAGGCTACGTCAAAGGGTTCCTGTTTGCTCGGCATGCGAGAGCCTCCAGCTAGAAAAAGATGGGCTTGTGGCCGGGGCAGGGGTCGCCGGCGGCCTCGACCAGGGTTGCAGGCAGCGCCGGGCCGTGCCGGGCCAGGGCGGCGGATGCGCACCGGCCGCGCTCCTGCAAGTGTCCGCCCGGGTACACCGAAGCATACAAGGCCGCGACGCGCTTGCGCATGCTCGCGTGCCGCTCAAGCTGGCAGCGCGCGGCCAAACGGCGCAGGCGATTCATCTGGTAACGCATTTTCGACGCCGCAACCTCGGCGGGGCGGCCCAGCTCGGGGTCCAGTTCGCGCAGCCACGCAGTCACCGCGTCCAGTTCGGCGGTGAGCGCGACGCCCGCGGCGTGGAGCTTCTGCTTGCCCTCTGGCGGCAGGTTGCGCGCACCCACGCGCTGGGTCATCTCCTCCATCGGCAGCCGGAAAACCTCGGCGAGGTCGATGCCGTCGTGCTCCATGGTCCGGGCTTCGCGCTGTTCAATCAGGGTGGCGCTTAAGCGCGGCAGCACCGGGGTTTGGCGGCCCAAAATGTGCCTGGAGAGCACTCCGGTCTGGGCGAAGTAGGCCACCTCGGCCGGGCCGCCGATGTACGCCGCGGTGGGCAGGATCGCGTCCTGAAACACCGGGCGGAGCAGCGCGTTGGGACTCAGGCGCTCTGGCTCGGCCGCCAGGATGCGGAGCAGGTCGTCGGTCGAGTAGCTCGCGCGTCCGGCGGTCCAGCCGCCGTCCGGCGTGCGCCTCAAAAGCAGGCGGGTGTGCGGTTCGTTTTCGGCGTCGCCTTCCAGCAGGAAAAGCAGGCTCGCGCTCGCTTTTACCAACACCTGCCGATGGTAGCCGCGGGCTTCCAGTTCCCGGCCCCGCTCCAGCAGCAAGCGCTCCAGTTCATCGGCTTCCGTGATGGCTGCCCGCAGCACGCGAGCGCCGAGGGCATGAGCAGGACGCCCGGCCGCATCGAACACGATTAAACCCTGCTCGCGGAACGCCGCGGCGAGCCACTGGGCAAACGCCCCGGCAAAGGTCGCCTCGGGCCGGTAACATCGTCGCAGCAGTTCGTACTGCGGATTGTTTTCACCCAGCAGAGCGGCAGCGGCTGAGAGCGCGGGTCCAAGGGAGGGGCCCAGCCGGATGCCGCCCACGGCCGCTCCCGAGTTCGCGGACGGGTGGCCGGCCAAGCGAACCATCTCCAGCGTTGTTTGCCGGTTCGGCAGCGCAACATGATCGATTTCGGCGAAGTCGTGATCCTCCGTCGCGAGCCAGAAAATCGGCACATGCGGCACACCGGTTTTCGCGGCCGCGAGTTGCGCCAGGCGAATGGCGGTTGCGGCTTTGTACAACGTGTAAAGCGGGCCGCCGAACAGCCCGACCTGCTGACCGGTGACCACGGCGCGCGCGCCCGTTCGCAGTTCAGCAATGTTCGCGATGGCTGCGGGGCCGGCGTGGCAGGCACGATTTTGGGCTTCCAACATGTCGGCCAACTCGGGGCGGGGCGCGACCGGAACCGGGTCGGCGATCATCCAGGTTTCACCCGCGGGAGCGACGGGGTAAAAATCCGAAGCCAGTCCGGCGGCGTAGTCCAGGAACAGCGGCGACAGCCCGGGGATCACGGACAACGGGTAACAGGCGCCGGGCACGGGGCTGGTCTCCATCTTTTTCGAGTCTCTCACGGCGCGGCAAGCTGC
This sequence comes from uncultured Acidobacteriaceae bacterium, assembly GCA_964246765.1. Lineage (GTDB taxonomy): Bacteria > Acidobacteriota > Terriglobia > Terriglobales > Acidobacteriaceae > EB88. The sequence continues at coordinate 14,718 of CAXTRW010000004.1, forward strand.
CCATGTTTGCGGCGCGCTCTCGGCCGCGCACATCCAAAGCCGAGAGGAGCATACATGCCGAAGAAGTCCGGAAAAAAGAAGCCGGTCGCGCCCGTGCTGCGCAACGAAGGCAAGGGCGAGGTGCTGCGGTCGGAAACCGTGTACGAGGGGCCGCTGTTCAAGGTGCTCAAGGAAAAAGTGCGCGAGCCCAACGGGCACGTGGCCGAGCGGGACATCATCCGCCACAACGGCTCGGTGGTGATCCTGGCCGCGGATACGGCGGGAAAGCGCGGCAAGAAAGATCCGTTGATCATCATGGAACGCCAGTACCGCCACGCCGCGGGCCAGTACCTGTGGGAGCTGCCCGCGGGCAAGATCGAGCCGAACGAGGACCGCCTGGCCGGGGCCAAGCGCGAGCTGGAAGAGGAGACCGGCTACGCGGCCCGAGAGTGGACCGAGCTGGTGCGCTACTTCGCGAGCCCAGGCTTTCTGGGCGAGTGGATGCAGGTGTATCTGGCCGAGGACCTGATCACCGGAGAAGCGCGGCCGGAGCCGGACGAGACCTTGGAAATTTACCCGCTTCCGCTGTCCGAGGTAGAACAGCTGATCGCGGAAGGCAAAATCCTGGATGGAAAAACGCTGATCGGTGTGGGCGCTTACAAAACGTTGCGGACGAAGCGAAAAAAGAAAAACAGGGAAGGCAGCGAAACCTATTGAGCCTCGTCAAAGTGGCAGCGCTGCGGCAGCGCCGGGCAAGCGAAACCAACCCGACCGCTCCTACGTCATTGAAGTAGAGCACCCGCAATCCGCGCACACAGGAAGGCACCGCCGGTGGGACATTTCAAAGGCAAAGTCAAGTGGTTCAACAATGCGAAGGGTTTTGGTTTCATCGGCCGGGAAGATGGACCGGACGTGTTCGTTCATTATTCCGCGATCCAGATCGAGGGATATAAAAGCCTGAAGGAAGGCGACGAGGTTGAGTTCGACGTCATCCAGGGGCAAAAGGGTCCGCAGGCCGATCAGGTCGTCCGCCATCGCGAGATCGCGTAAAGCTGCCTCCACAACTGCCGCCCTGCATTCGGTCTAGTCCCGGAGCAGGGCGTTTTGCGTTTGCGGCCGTTCGGTTTTAGGACGGCCGCCTCGGCGCGGGGACAAGGGTGGTATGCTCTTGTCATAAGTAGGCCCGAGAAGGGGTGATGCCTCCTCGGGGCAGTGAGCACTACTTATGCAATAGCACTCTGAGTAATGCTGCTATAGCAAGCACGAATCGCCAGTCAAGCACGATTCGTACCGCCACGCGGAGCCACGGATGTGGCCCACCGGGCATACGCACCACCTCCAAACACCGGTCGGCCCGAAGGTCGTTTCCAGACGGCCTTCGGACCTCACCGATCCCGAGCCGCTCACTCATGTTTGGACATAGACTGCTCCCTCAATCTACATGAGCTTTCCTGGAACGACCTCCGCCGCGATTACCTTGGTGTTTGCTCGCCTTCTGTTTCAATAGGAGGAGCGATGGATAACCGACAGATCGCCGCCATGCTTGGGGAAACTGCCGACCTTTTGGAGATTTCAGCGGCGGACCCGTTCCGCATCCGCTCGTATCGCCGCGCGGCCGAGGCGGTGGAGGCGAGCACCGTGCAAATGCACACCCTCGTCGGCGAGCCCAAGCAGCTGCTCGCCATCCCCGGCATCGGCAAGGGCATGGCCGCCAACATTCAGGAAATCGAAAAGGCCGGCACCTTCCCGCTCCGCGAAGAGCTGCTGCTGCGCTACCGGCCGTCGATGCTGGAGCTGCTGCGCCTGCCCGGCATGGGCCCTAAGACGGTTGCGCTGTTCTGGGACGCGCTGCAGGTTGGCTCCATCGAGGAGCTGGAAGCCTCGCTCGCGGACGGGCGGGCGGAGACCCTGCCCCGGTTTGGGGAAAAAGCGCTTGAAAAGCTGCGGCAGGGAGTTGCGGACTATAAGCGCAACTCCGGCCGGTTCCTGATCAGCGCGGCCGAGCGCGCAGCTGAGCAGCTGATCGCCTACCTGCGCGTATTTCCCGGTTTTACCAGAATCGTCCCGGCCGGCTCGCTGCGGCGCGGGCGCGAAACCGTGGGCGACCTGGACATCCTGGCAGCCTGCGCTGAGGACCGCGCGGCCGAGGCAGTCGAGTACACAGCGGCCTATCCGCTCGCCGGCACGATCCTGGCCAAGGGCGCGAACAAGGTTTCGTTTCGCATGCGCTCGGGTCTGCAGGTAGACGTGCGGCTGCTGCCGGAAGGCTCCTTCGGCGCGGCTTTGCAGTACTTTACCGGCTCCAAAACGCACAATGTGTCCATTCGCCAGCGGGCATTACGCCGGGGCTACACGCTGAGCGAGTATGCGCTGGCGCGGGTCGAGGACGGCTCGTTTGTCGCCGGGGCCGGCGAGGAAGAAATCTACGCCGCGCTGGGCCTGGCGTGGATCCCGCCGGAGTTGCGCGAAAATGCGGGCGAGATCGAGCTGGCCGAGGCCGACGCGCTCCCGAAGCTGATCGAGCCCCGAGACATTTGCGGCGACCTGCACATGCACACGGACGCGACCGACGGGAAGAACACGATCCTCGAAATGGCCGAGGCCGCGCTCGCAAGCGGCTACGAGTACATCGCGATCACCGATCACTCCAGGCAACTGGCCATGTGCAATGGTCTCGATAACGAGCGGGCGCTCGCGCACATCGCGCATATCCGCGAGGTCGATGCCGCCATGGAAGGCCGCATCCGGGTGCTGCCCGGCATCGAGGTCGATATTCTCGTGGACGGCTCGCTCGATCTTGCGGACGAGGTGCTTGCACAGATGGATGTGGTGGTCGCGAGCACGCACTCGCATTTCGGGCTCGACGAAAACGAGCAAACCGAGCGGCTGCTGCGGGCGGTCGAGAACCCCTACGTGCGGGTGATGGGCCATCTGACCGGCCGCCAGCTGCTGCGGCGGGAGCCCATGCGCTTTGATGTGACCCGGGTGCTGCGGCGCGCGGCTGAGCTGGGCTGCGCGGTGGAGCACAACGCCTCGCCCGAGCGGCTTGACCTTTCCGACAATCACCTGCGCCTGGCGCGCGAGCTTGGGCTTACTATCGTGATTAGCTCCGACGCCCACGCGGCCGCGCACTTGGGCAAACTGGACTACGGCGTGCGGCAGCTGCGGCGCGCCGGGCTCGCCGCTTCGGACGTGCTGAATACACGAACGTTTCACGAATTTTCGGCCGGGCTGCGGCCCCGCCCTTTGAGGTGATCGAATCATGCCTGTGAGTCCTCCGGCGTACGACCAGGGCCAGGCCCGACGCACCGTGATCCTGATCGGCGCGACGTGTTTTATGTTTTTCGCGGCCTGGGCCTGGGTGTTTTTCGATCAAAAACCGCGCGTAGCCGACGGGGAGATCCAGTCGATCAGCGCCGTGCCGCTGCATACCGAGTTCCGCCAAGGCGGAACCAAGGCTGACGGGGGCTTCGGCGGCGGTATTCAAAAGTCGGACGAAATGTACGTCTGGGTCGCAATCACGATGAAAAACCTGACCGCGGACGTGCCCCTCTATGAAACCCGGCAAAAGGCGACGCTGACCCTGCCCGACGGTGAACAGCAGTTTGCCTATGCCGCGAGCCCAAGCGAGGTCGCGAAGGTGCGCTCGCTGCCCAAGCTGCAGCAACCCGAGGGCGCGCTGCTGCCGCGCGAGCTCACGCTCAAGCCCGGGCAGGGCGCGCAGGGGCTCGCCCTGTTTGCCTTCCCAATCACGCCCGACACATGGAAAACCCACCGGGATTTCTCCATCGAGATCTCCTTCCAATGGCAGCGCGACCTGGCCCTGCGCGAGCCCAAGCCCAAGCTCTAGACTAGGAACATGCAGCACGTCGTCATCGCCGGAGCGGGCATCATCGGCCTGTCGGCCGCCCTGGAGCTCGTCGAAGCAGGGTTTCGCGTCACCGTGCTGGAGCGGGGCCGCGCCATGCACGAAAGCTCCTGGGCTGCGGCGGGCATGCTGGCCGTCGACGACCCGGAAAACGCACCGGAGCTGCTGCCGTTGTCGCGCCTGAGCCGGGGGCTCTACCCGGCTTTTCTGGAGAAGGTCGAGCGCCTGAGCGGGGTGCGCGTTCCCCTGCGGACCTGCCGCACACTTCAGGGTTCGCAGCGGAGTAGCGGAGCGCCGTGCGCCGCGGACGAACTGCCCGAGCTGGTCGCGGACGAGTACCGTTTTTCCCTCCTGGACGAAGCGAGCCTGGATCCGCGCGATCTGTCGGCCGCGTTGCCGCGCGCGGCTGAGGCTGCGGGAGTTACTCTGCGGGAAGGTTGGGCGGTGCTTTCCGTCGCCCGGCGACACGAGCGGCTCTGGGTTGAACCGGTCGCTGGGGAGGCTCTCGCGGCGGACCACTTTGTGCTCGCGGGCGGCGCGTGGTCCGGTCTGGTCGGGCTGCCGGAAATGAGTCGGCTGCCGGTCGCGCCGCGCAAGGGGCAGATGATCGAAGTCGCGCTCGACCGGCCCGCTCTGCCGATGGTGGTGCGGACGCCGGAGCTGTACCTGGTACCGCGCGGCGACGGCCGCATCGCAATCGGCGCCACGGTGGAAGATGCGGGCTTTGACCGCGCCGTGGACGAGCCCGCGGGCGACCGGCTGTGGCAAGCAGCCGGCGGGCTGTGGCCGCCGGTGCTGCGGGGCCGCATAACCGCGCGGTGGACTGGCCTGCGCCCCGGCTGTCCCGATGCGCTGCCGGTGATCGGCGGCCTGAGCGACGGCGTTTGGGTCGCTACCGGGCATTTTCGCAACGGCATCCTGCTCGCGCCCGGCACGGCGCAGATCATACGGCAGCTTCTGCTTGGGGAAATGCTTTCGGTTCCACTCAACAGCTTCGCGCCGGAGCGTTTTGCTCCCGAGTTTCGCCGTTTCGCGTCCTGATTTTTTGGTGATCGGCCCAAAACGGTCCACAGGTCCGATTCGGGAACGATTGGACGCGATTATGCCGCGAGCATGACAACGGTTTCGGCCGTGGGCTATAACCTAGTTTTGGCTGCTTGCCTGCTCGTTGTCGGCAGCCCTTGCAATCACGCCTGCAATCGCAGGCCAACGATGGGAGCGATATGGGAACAGCAGTAGCGGGAAAAGGGCTGGAAGGCGTCGTTGCGGCAAACTCGAGCGTATGCTGGATCGACGGCGAGGCAGGCGTGCTCGCCTATCGCGGCATCGACATTCACGAGCTTGCCGAGCGCTCCACCTTTGAAGAAACCACGTACCTGCTGTGGAACGGAAAGCTGCCCACCCGCGACGAGCTGGCGGAGTTTTCGCGCGAGCTGGCCGAAGCGCGTGAGCTGCCCCCGCATGTAGTCGAGCTGATGAATGCGTTTCCGCGCGAGGCGAGCCCGATGGAGGTTCTACGGACCGCTGTTTCCGCGCTTTCGTTTTACGATCCGGACGAGAAGGCGGTCGACCATGCGAGCAATCTCCGCAAGGCCTTCGCGCTCACGGCGCAGGTGCCGATGATCGTCGCGGCCTGGGACCGGATTCGCAACGGCAAGGATGTGGTTCCCGCGGACAAATCGCTGTCGCACGCGGGCAACTTCGTGTGGATGCTGCGGGGCGAGAAACCTTCGGAAACCGCGACGAAAACCTTCGATGTCGCGCTGATCCTCCACGCCGATCACGAGCTGAACGCCTCAACCTTTGCCGCGCGGGTCATCGCCGCGACGCTCGCGGACATGCACTCGGCCATCACGGGGGCGATCGGCGCGCTCAAGGGCCCTTTGCACGGCGGCGCGAATGAGGCGGTGATGCACATGCTGTTCGCGATCGATAAAGCCGGCGCCGACCCGGTCGAGTGTGTGGCGGGAATGCTCGCCGAAAAGAAGAAGATTTCGGGCTTCGGCCATCGCGTATACCAGACTGAGGACCCACGCGCCACCCACCTTCGGCGCATGTCGGAGGAGCTGGGCAAGGCGGATGGCAACCCGAAGTGGTTCAACATGTCGCAGCAGATCGAGCAGTATATCAAGCGCGAGAAAAAACTTAACGCGAATGTGGACTTCTACTCCGCATCGACTTACACGACGCTGGGCATTCCGATCGACCTGTTCACGCCGATTTTCGCGGTCAGCCGGGTTGCGGGCTGGGCGGCGCATGTGATCGAGCAGCTGGACGATAATCGGCTGATCCGCCCGAGGGCCGAGTACACGGGGCCGGAATACCCGGCGGCTTACGTGCCTTTGGAAAAGCGGTAAACCGCCTGCGCGGCTGGCGGCCACTTCGTGGCGTGTACTCGGTTGCGATTCAGGCGCTCCCGTTGGTCGCGATCGACATCGCTGATCCCGACCAATGGGAGGGCCCCATAGCTTGATTTGCAAGCATCGACGAATACCCGCCACGAAGTGGCCGCTTCCCGCGCAGGGGGTTTTGCTCTTACTTCCGGCTCGCCGGCGGGATAATCCCATTCATGCGCAGGTACTCGACCATCTGCCCGTAGTGATCCTGCGGATGCGCAATGGCCTCAATCGCCGCGTCCATGCGCGTCATCCCGTTCGCGCCCATGGACATAAACGCGTTCTGGGGCGTGATCGTCGCTATCCCATTGTGCGCGTACTCGAACGATTGCTTGAGAGCGGCCAAAATCTCGTCGCGGCTGGTGAGCTTCTCGATCTCCGCGCGGGTCTTCCCGCCCTGCATGCCGAATCCGTGAAACACGCCGTAGTTCACCTCCGTCACGTGCTTGATCTGCTGAGCAAACGTGCGAACCCCATCGAACTTGCCCATGCTAGCCGGCGGCGCGAAGTTAAACTTGTCCGCGGGCATCGCCTCGGCCGCGTTGATAAACTCGTTTGCTTCGTTGCCCAGCTGCTTATTGAGGTCCTCAGCCGGGGAGACCATTTTGCCGGACATGGCGCCGTGGCCGGGCATGTTCATTGAGTCCATACCCTGGGCCAGAATACAAGCTGGGAACGCCAGTGAGGCGGCCAGCGCGAGCGAGGTTACAGCGGTGCGAACGTGCATGCGAATCTCCTAATCCGAAGTGGAAGTACAAGTGCATTGCCGCAGCAAGCCTAGCAGAATCGCCGCCCGGCGCGGCGTAATCATATAGAAATGCAGCGCATCTACATGGACGCCAACGCTACCACGCCCCTGCTGCCGGAGGTGTTCGAGGCGATGCGCCCCTACCTGATGGGCAGCTTCGGCAATGCGTCATCGATCCACTACTACGGCCAGCAGGCGCGCATGGCGGTGGAAGAAGCCCGCGAAGAGGTCGCTGCGGCACTCGGCGCGCGCGCGTCCGAGATCGTGTTCACCAGCGGCGCAACGGAAAGCGACAACCTGGCGCTGTTCGGCGTGATTGCGAAGGCGCTGGACGCAGGCGAGCCCGCGCACCTGCTCACCACCGCGATCGAGCACCACGCGGTGCTGCACGCGGCCGAAGCCCTGGAAAAGCGTGGAGCAGCCGTAACCTTTCAGCCGGTTTCGAGCGAGGGCGTCGTGGACCCGGATGATGTGCGACGCGCGCTGCGGCCGGAAACGCGTTTGATCAGCGTAATGCTCGCGAATAATGAAACCGGCGCGCTGCAGCCGGTTGACGCCATCGCTCGGATTGCCGCTGAGGCTGGCGTGCCGCTCCACACCGACGCGGTGCAGGCGGTCGGCAAGTTGGCCGTCGACGTAAAAACCCTGGGCGCGCACCTGCTTACCCTGTCCGGACACAAGCTGCACGGGCCGCAAGGGGTGGGCGGCCTGTGGGTGCGCCGCGGCACCCGGTTGCAGCCCCTGCAATACGGCGGCGCGCACGAGCGCCAACGCCGCGCGGGAACAGAAAACCTCGCCGGCATCGTGGGCCTGGGTGCGGCCATCCGGCTCAGCCGGCAGGCGCTCACCGACGGAACCGTAGTCCGCGTAGAGGCGATGCGCGACCGCCTGGAGCGCGGGCTGCTGGAGCGCGTGGACGAGTGCGGCGTCAATGGGCCTACCGCGCCCGGCGCGCGCCTGCCGAACACCACCAACATTTGGTTCGACCACCTCGAAGGCGAGGCGCTGGTGATCGCGCTCGACCTGAAAGGCCTGGCGCTTTCCGGAGGCTCCGCCTGCGCGTCCGGCGCGACTGAGCCTTCGCACGTGCTCACCGCGATGGGCGTCAGCGAACACCGCGCCCGGGCCAGCCTGCGCTTTTCACTTAACCGCCTGACCACGTACGAGGAGGTCGACCAAGCGCTCGAGCTCGTTCCTGCCGCGGTGGCGCGCCTGCGCGAGCTGAGCCCGGTTTACAGCAAGCCGCCTATCCTCGCTCAGCCGGGAGTTGCGCCGCTTTCCGCAAGTTCGTAAGACTCTGTTGAGCGCCCGGAGCAGCACGCCGAGGCGACAGAAAGCCGAACCCATGCTTCGCAAACTGCTTTTTTGTCTCGCCCTCACCCCGGCAGCCCTCGCCCTCGCGCAAACGCCCTCCCTGGAGCAAGCCGGCCACGGCATCAACACGTTGCAAAGCTGGTACACCGAGAGCACTGGGCTGTACAAGACCACCGGCTGGTGGAACTCAGCCAACGCGATGACCGTGCTGGCCGACTATGCCCGCCTGGCGAATAGCCCTGTCTACACCCCGGTCTTCGCGCACACCTTCGCCGCAGCGCAAAACACGTCAAAAGGGTTCCTCAACAACTATTACGACGACGAAGGCTGGTGGGCGCTGGCATGGATCGATGTGTACGACCTGACGCACAAACCCGAATACCTGGCCATGGCGAGCTCTATTTTCGCGGACATGAGCGCAAGCTGGGACGGGAGCTGCGGCGGCGGCATCTGGTGGAGCAAGGATCGCAAGTACAAGAACGCGATCGCCAACGAGCTGTTCCTGTCGGTCGGCGCACACCTGGCCGCCCGCGCCGGCACCGACGCCGAGAGGAAGCGATACACCCGCTGGGCGGAACGGGAGTGGAAGTGGTTCCGCAAGTCCGGGATGATCAACTCCCAAAATCTGGTGAACGACGGTCTCGATCTGCCCGCCTGCACGAACAACGGCAAGACCACCTGGACCTACAACCAGGGCGTCGTGCTCGGGGGCGTCGCCGAGTTGCAGAAGGTGAAGAAAGACAAGAAGCAACTACGTGAAGCGCGGGCGATCGCCACGGCTGCGCTGGGCCACTTAGCAGACGCAAAAGGCATACTTCACGACAGCTGCGAACCGAACTGCGGCGGCGACGGCGAGCAATTCAAGGGCATCTTCATCCGCAACCTTGCGGCGCTGAACCAAACCGCGCCCGACCCGCGGTTCGCCTTGTTTGCCGCGATGAATGCCGCGAGCGTCTGGAACAGCGATCAAGGCCCGGATTTCAAGTTTGGAGAGGTCTGGTCCGGCCCTTTCCGCAAAGCAACGGCCGCCACCCAGAGCTCGGCGCTGGACGCGATCCTGGCAGCGGCTGCGATGGCTCGCAAGGGCGACTCAGAGTAAGCCCGCTCAAACCCGTGCGCCGCGCCAGGCGATCGCGGCCTGCTCGGCCCGAAAACCTGCTTAAGAAGGGTCCTGAGCGCGAGCACAAACGCGAACCTGCGGATTTGCCGCCAGCTTTCGAGCCCGATGGTCTTGAGCAGAGCGGCAGCCACGCTGAAGGAAAGGGCGGCCATGACACCGCGGGCGATCAGCAGGCGAGCCCGATCGCCCGTCCAGTCGCCGGCAATGGAGGCAAGCGCCCACAGCGCATGAAGCGCGACCACAAGAGCCGCCGGCAGCTCGATTGTCGGCGGCCAGCTCGAACTCAAGCGCGACCGCGAGCCGGCGGGCGAGAGTGAGCCGAACCTGATTCTTCTCCTCCGGACGGGCGCTGCGGCGCATAAACAGCGCGATTCGCTTTCACGGTCGCCTCGATTGCCGCTAAGCCGATGATAAGAGCAGCCGCGAACCCGGAGCGGCGAGGAGCGATACTGTAGAGAGATGCAAGAGAGTTACAACAACACGGTCGCTGTCGCGATGTCCGGAGGCGTCGACTCCTCAACCGTCGCGGCACTGCTGAAGACCCAGGGACTTGAACTCGTCGGGCTTACCTTGCAGCTGTGGAATCAGCGCCGGCTGGCAGGCAAGGAGGGGATGCCAGAGCAGGTCGTGGGCCGCTGCTGCTCGCTCGACGACGTCTACGACGCGCGGCGCGTGGCTGAGTCGCTCGGGATTCCGTACTACGTCGTGAACGAGCAGGCGCGATTTGAGCGCGACGTGGTGCGCCCTTTTGTGAGCGAATACCTAGCCGGACGTACGCCGATCCCCTGCTCGCTTTGTAATAACCATCTCAAGTTCGACCAGCTACTGACGCGCGCGCGCCAGATCGGGGCCGACCGCATCGCCACCGGCCACTACGCGCGCAATCGCTGGGATGCCGGGCGCGGGCGTTGGATCCTGAGCCGGGGGGCGGACCGGGCCAAGGATCAGACCTACTTCCTGTTCGGACTGACGCAGGAGCAGTTGAGCCGGACGCTGTTTCCGCTGGGCGAGTACTTAAAGCCCGACGTGCGCGTTCTGGCCGGGAAACATGGTCTCGCGCTCGCGCAAAAACCCGATTCGCAGGAGATTTGCTTCATCCCGGGCGGTGATTACAAGCGCTTTCTGGATGCGTATCTGGAGGAGCAAGAAAAGATAATGCCTGAATCGGCTGGCGCGCTGGTCTCCGCGGCCGGCGATACGCTGGGGGAACACACTGGCATTCACAACTTCACGGTGGGTCAGCGCAAGGGGCTGGGCGTTTCCGGGCCGAGCCCCTTGTACGTGCTCGGAATCGACGCGGAAACCCGCCGCGTGACCATCGGCGCCGAGGCGGAACTGTACCGGCAAAGTTTTCGCGCGACGAAGCTGAACTGGATCAGCGTGGCTGCGGCCGCGGATGGGATGAAAGTTGAAGCGAAAATTCGCCACCGGCACGAACCGGCGGTAGCCAGCATTCGAACGCTCTCCGAGGATGAAGTCGAGGTGACGTTTGCGCAGCCACAGCGCGCTGTCACGCCGGGCCAGGCCGCTGTATTTTACAAGGGCGACGAAGTTGTCGGGGGCGGGTGGATCGTCTGATCGTCCTCCGCTCCCTGCTCATATCCGGCGCGGTACGCGGAACCATTGCGACGCGTCTTCTGGGCGAATAGATGGTCGATCCCCACCCTGAGCCCGTGCAGCAGGCTGCTGATCCTGCGAACCGGCTTGCTCACCCCGGCGGACACCGTGGAGCCGGCATGCGACAAGCCGCCTAGCACCGCTGAAACCATCTCATCCACCTTGTTGGCCTGGGCGCGGGTCTTGTCAACCACGTCATCGACCGTGGTGTTGACATGCTTGGCCTGATCGCGGACGGTCGCTGAAATCTCGACCAAGTGGCCGGAGATCGTTTTCACCTTGGGCGTGACATCTTGAACGACATTGCGGAGGTCGCCCACGATGGGTAGCGCCTTCCCTTTGACTTCTTCCACGATCGCCAGCAGTTTCTTGATCGTGACCAGCGCCGCTATCAGCAGGCCCAGCAGGACGCCTATCTCAACTACTACGCTGAGGATGAAGAAGATGATAAACAAGATCTGGATCGTGCTTGACATAAGGTCTCTCGGGGATGTGGTGCACAATCGGCGGGCGGGGCTTGGTCCCCCGGGGGGGGGCGGGTGGGGGCCCGCGGGCCCCGGTTCGGGTGTGTGCTCGTATTCGAGTAGCAGGCGCGGATTGTGACTCGGCGCTCTCGCGTGGTTTTGTGAGCCGACCTTAGCTGCTTTGCCTGTTTCCGCTTGGGATCAGCTCTTCCTTTGTCTCGGGGACTGTGGTTTCGTTGTAGGCTTTTTTGCCTGCGTCGACGGCAGCGGAAAGCTTTTCTTTTTGCTCGGTGACGGCGTGGGCTCCCTGGTTATAGACCTCGTTGATCTTCTGACGGCCGGTTTCGACGGCACCCTTGCCTCGAGACACATAGTCGCCGACCTGGCCTTTTCCGGCTTCGGTGTAATTGTTTAACTGCTGCTTGCCGCGCGAAACGTAATCCCCGGCGTTGCGCTGCACGTCGCGCGAGCGCTGGCGGACATACTCGGTCGAGCCCAGGGCGGTGGAAACCAGCTCGTCCCGCGTCTCCTGGCCCGCACGCGGAGCATACAGAACGCCGAGCAATGAACCCAGGCCGAGTCCGGCCAAAAACCAACTGAACCCGCTGCTGCCGTTTGAACTATTCGCCATGTCGCATCTCCTTGACTGCCCTTAAAAGGACCGACGCCTAACGGACGCCATGAGCAGTTATCCACGGTGTAGATGCAGAGAGCCGGTTTTTTGCTGTCCTCGATGGCAACCGTAGCCTATGCGGAAACGACTCCGTTAGGGACGGAGCCGTTTCCAAGCGATGCCGCTACTGAGCGCAGGCTGAGGTGATAGGCACCGAACCGCCGGTGCTTGGGCTGGAAGTACTCCCGCCGCAGCCGATCGCGCCTAGGATGCCGATTGCCAAGAACAGCACCAACAGAGAACGCCAAGCGCGTCGCCGCGCCGGGATGGTGAACAGAAAAACCGAGCAAAGAGCCGTGCTCCCCTCGGCCGCAAGCAGCCATCCCGAGCCGGAGCTGGATGGAGCAAGCTGTGCTGTGGTCGTGGTCGGAGTATAGCTGCAGGTGGGCGCCGAGGAGCCGTTGTAGTTCCCGTCCCCCGCATAGCTGGCCGCCAGGTGATTGCTGCTGCTCTGAAAGGCCGAGGTCGGGAGGGTAAAGCTGGCGATAAGCGCGCCCGCCCCGTCACCAAGCGCCGCGTTTTGGACCGAGCTGCTGGGGTAGGACTTGCCGTTGACAGTAAGCGAGACCGCCCCGGTCGGCGCGGAGCCCGCGCTGTCGGTATCGAGCTCGACGGTAAGGGTGCGGTTGCCGCCGGTCACGGTTCCAGCCCCGGTGTGGACGGTGAGCGTGGTGGTTGCCTTGGAGATGGTCAGCGGGATGGAAGAGGTGGTTTTGCTCGCGTTGTAGCTTAAATCCCCGCTGTAGCTGGCTGAAAAGCTGTAGCTGCCCGGCGTGAGCGTGTACAGCGGGAAGGCCGCGACGCCCTCACTGTTGAGGGTTTGCGTGCTGAGCGTGGCGCCGTTGTTTGCAAGGGTCGCGGTTCCGGTCGCGATCCCGTGCGAGCTCCCGTTGGCGCTCAGGGCATTCGCGTTGGCGGGGCTTACGTACGCATACCCGTAGGCTCCATACTGCGCAGTGGTGGGCGCGGGGTTCTGCTGTATGTTCCCGGTGGCCAGGTCTCCGATCGCCAGATATAAGAACGGCGCGCTGACTTCCGGCGAGATGATGACCGGAATGCTGACCGAGGAAGTACTCGGAGCGTGAGTCGCGTCCCCGGAGTAGTACGCCTGGAGTGAGTAGCTGCCGCCGGGCAGGTTGGTAATAGACTGTACGGTCCCGGAGCCGGAAGTGAGCGGGATGATCTGGTTGACAGCCGCGCCACCCTGGCCCTTGGTCGTCGCCGTTACGGAAACATTGCCGCCTGCACTGCTTGGGGTCACGCTGGCCGAAAAGCTGATCGAGGTTCCGTGTTGGGCTGAGACGGGCGCGGCGGCGCCGTTGATCTGGAGCGAAACGCTGGTCGGGGTGAAGGTCGCAGAGTCCCAGGCGGAGACCAGCTTGGCGACGTCGACTGAGCCCAGGCCGGTAGCCAGGTCGTAGTTGGTTCCCGCGTTGTAGCCGGCCAGGAATCCGTTGCTGCCGCAGTTGGCGTTGCCGGCCTTGCAGGGTACCGAGATGTTGCCGGCGGTGACATCGTGGAACACCGTACCATACTGCGTCGCGGCCAGGTTGTACAGGACATTGTTGGCCAGGCCGAGCCGCTTGCCGCCTAGGGACTGGATCACCAAACCCAGCATCCCGGTAAAGGCGGGGGCGGAGGTCGAGGTGCCCCCGACGATCTCATACTTGAAACCCGCTCCGGCGCCGGCGGGCTGGCAGTCGGTGTAAGTCCCGGATGGGTCCGCGTTGGTTACGTTGTCGGAGCAGAAAGCCCAGGCTGCCTGATGCTGCGCGCCGGAGGCGGCGAACAGCGACACGTCCGGGATGCTGCGCGCCGTGCTGCCCGCAAGCGGGGTGCCGGCAAAGGCCGAACCCTGCTGGAAGGACGGGATTGGATAGCCGACAAGCGGAATCGCCAGGCCTGAGAGCGTGGAAACGCAGCTGCCGGTGTTCGGGTCCACGATGCCGCCGGTCGGGCAAATCGCGGACGAGCTGACGCCGCCGCTGCCTGCGGAGATGCTGGTGTAGGTGGTCCCATTCCCTGCCGAATACTGCGTCGCGATGTTGGTGGTGTACGCGCCCTGAGGGTTGTTGCTAATCGAGTCGTTCCACGGGTTTTCCGGAATATACCCCAGAGCGGAACCGAAGTCGGCCCCGTAGGTCGTGGAAGCACTCTGCGCAGCTGCCGCGCTCACATATTGGTTGAAGTTGTTGGACAGCGCATCGAACTCCGTGCCGCCCACGGCGATATCGTAGGGCGTGGACGCAAATCCGCTCACCGCCAAACCCCGGGTCGCCGTGGTTTCAGTGCCCGGGTCGCATGCGGCCGAGCCGTTGTCGCCTGTGGAAACCGAGACGGTGATGCCCTGAGCCGCGGCCTGCTGCCAGAGGGCGGCGAGTTGCGCGTTGCCGGAGGCGCCTTCATTCGCCTCGCACGCGCCGAAGCTCACGCTGAGCAGCGCGACGTTGTTGTCCTCAACCGCGCGCAAGGCAGCGTCGTAGACCCCGTCCTGCAGCAGGTCGCTCGCGCTCGAGTAGAAATAAAGGTTCGCGCCGGGCGCGAGCGCGGCCAGCAGTTGCGCATCCACCACCGCTTCCACGGCGTCGCCGCCGTTCAGCACTCCCGGGTCCGCGCCGTCGACGACCAGGGTTGGGCTGGGGGGCGCGGACTCGTTCAGGAAGAGCTTGCGGTAGTTAATGTAATCGGCAACCGGCAGGTCGGAATCGTTGACCGTGCCGATATTGACCCCGGCCCCAGTAAGCTGGGTCGACCCGGTGTAGTTCAGATTCATCGAGTTGGGCGAGTCGTAGATGGTCGCCGCGTCCGCCGGCCCCAGCGCGAACAGGGGCTGCCCGGAGGTAAATGCGCCGGTGTACTCGGCGCGTGCGCCTCCGCCCGCAATGCTGTGCGCTTCCCCGCTGGCGAGGTCTTTCTCGACGCGACCGCCTAGCACGTGCATGGGCCTGGGCCGAAAGTCGTTCAGCGGCGAAACGCCTGCGATGACCGGGGCAAGCGCGGCGGGAATTTGGGGGTCGGTGGCGTTGCTTACATGGTTAACCCCGCCGACCAAGTATGAGTGGATGCTGGTGTGGAAAGCCTGCGCAACCTGCCCCGTGGTGCCGGAAAATTGGATCAGCGTGCGGCTGGCCGGGACGGACTCGATCTTGAAGCCCTGGCCCTGAAGCCACGCCTCCACGGTTTGGAGGTCGGAATCCGCGATGCCGAACGACGCGCCGTACTCAGCCGGCGTCAGCCATTTGCGGTAATTGGGCGAGCTGGGATCCTGGAGCTCTCCCATGTACTGCCGGAGCGCAGATTGTTGCGCAGCGCTCGGATTGAGCAGCAGCGTGAGCGTGCCGGTTGCAAGGCTCGACGAGGCGGCGCCCTGGTCGTAGCGGGCCTGCGCCATGGGGTGGGTATTGCCTTTCAAGGTAACAAGCGCTTCACCGTTCACCGGCGCGGTGACCCGGACCGAAGGCGTGGCAAGCAGCGGACGGGGCGCCTGGGCGCGCATGGGAGTCGGCCCGAGAAGGGCGGCGGCGCTGAGGGCGAAAGCGGCGAAAAACCTGGAGCGCATGCGGGGCATCCTGTCGGAACGGCGGTTGCGGGCGTCGCGAGCAAGGTTCGCCCAAAAACATCAAAATCGTTTTCGCGAATGCAGGCTGCGCTTCTTGTATGCGAGCGGTGCAAGCCGCGTCAAGTCACCGGAGTAACCGGAGTTTGCCCCTTTAATAACGGACAAAGCCCGGCAAAGTTGCGGCACGCCGCGAAATGTTTTTCACCGCAGTTCCAAATCGGCCCGCGTTCCCGAAATGGGATTCCCCGACCTCCCGGAGAACAGATTCACTTGGACGCGAGGCAAGCAGGATGTACCCTTCTCGCAGCCCCTGTTTCGCCATCCTGGAACAGGAGCACGCCTTTTCCCGGAGACCCATGCCGCGCTTTCTACGCCGCCTCCTTCCCACCCTGGCGCTTGCCGCGCTCGCCTGCTCGGCCCTGGCCCAGGCGCCGGCGTCTTCCATGCAGGGCGACACCGCCCGCGAGCTCGCGAGCTTTGAGCGCCGCACCACCGTCAAGGTGCTGCCCAACGGCCTGACCCTGGTGCTGTGCGAGCGCAAGGACGCGCCCGTGTTCTCCTACTTCACCATTGTGGACGCGGGCGACGCCAACGATCCCACAGAAGAATCCGGGCTGGCGCATATGTTCGAGCATCTGGCCTTCAAAGGAACCGAGGACATCGGAACCAAAGACTACCCCGCAGAAAAGACCGCGCTGGGCAAGCTTGAAACCGCCTATGCAGCGTACGACGCGGAAAACCTGACGCGCGTGGGCCGCGACCCGGCCAAGCTCAAGCAGCTGCATGACGCGTACGAGGCTGCCGAGCAGGCCGCCAACCAATACGTCATCCCGAACGAGTTCACCGAGATCGCCGAGGCGAACGGTGCGACCGGTCTGAACGCGGAAACCTCGCTCGACGACACGCGCTACTTCTGGTCCATGCCCGAAAACCGTCTGGAGCTCTGGGCCTACCTCGAAAGCGACCGCATCGCCCACCCGGTCCCGCGGCAGTTTTACCGCGAACGCAACGTGGTCGAGGAAGAGCGCCGGATGCGCATCGATACCAGCCCCACCGGGCGGCTGGTGGAGCAGTTCCTGGCCGCGGCCTACATCGCGCACCCCTACGGGCGTCCCGGCGTGGGCTGGTCGAGCGAGCTTGACCACATCACCGCGACCGAGGCCGCGGCCTTTCACGCGAAATACTACCTGCCGTCCAATATCGTAATCGCGGTGGTGGGCGACTTCTCCAACCAGTCCGCGATGCCGCTGGTGGAGAAGTATTTCGGCGCGATCCCGAATGGCGGCCCCAAGCCGCCCGGCGTCATCACGGTCGAGCCGCCGCAGACCGGCGAGCGCACCGTGTCGCTCGCGGACGCGTCGCAGCCGATGTACCTTGAGGGCTACCACCGTCCCAGCTACCTCGATCCCGATGATGCGGTGTACGACGCCATCCAGGACATCTTCTCGAACGGACGTACCTCGCGCCTGTACCGCAGCCTGGTGCGCGACCAGCGGATTGCCGCGGCGGCCGAGGGTTTTACCGGTTTTCCGGGGGATAAATATTCGGGATTGTTCGGGTTTTTTGCCGTTCCCGCGCCCGGCCACGCCAATGCCGAGCTGCGAGGGGCCATTCACAAGGAGATCGACAAACTCCGAACGGCAGACGTTTCCGACACGGAGCTCGCGATGTTCAAAACCCGCGCTCGCGCCGATCTTCTGCGCGGACTGGACGAAAATCAGGGCCTGGCCGAGCAGCTGGCCGTGTACCAGCTGCGCTACGGCGACTGGCGCGAGCTGTTCCGGCAGCTGGACCGGGTGGACAAAGTGAGCAAGGCCGATATCCGAAGGATTGCCAACCAGGTGTTTACCCCGGCGAACCGAACCTACGCGGAGATCGATCCGCCACCAGCGAGCGCCGCTCCCAGTACCGCTCCCGGTAGCGTTCAAGGAGGCGCGCGATGAAACGCTGCTTCGGCGCCTTCGCTCTCCTGATCGCTTCCCTCCCCTTCGCCGCCTCAGCGCAAATCGGTGGCGGTCACCCCGTCATCCCTCCCGACGCGGCGCAGGCCGCCACGCCGGGCGCGTGGGAGCGGATCGCTATGCCTCCCTTGGCGCCGTTTAAGCCGGTCGAGCCGCGACGGGTCGAGCTGCCGAACGGCGCCCTGCTCCTGCTCTTGGAAGATCATGAGCTCCCGTTCGTCAACGGATTCGTGGAAATGCACGGCGGCGGCCGCGACCTGCCCGCGAGCAAGGCCGGGTTTGCCGACCTGTACGGGGAGGTGTGGCGCACCAGCGGCACCGCCCAGACCACCGGCGACGCGTTGGACGACCTGCTCGAAGCCAAGGCCGCGAAGATTGAAACCGGTGCGGATGTGGATTCGAGCTCAGTCTCCTGGTCTTGCCTCAAGGCGGACTCGGACCAGGTGCTGGGCTTGGCCGTCGACCTGCTGCTCCACCCCAAGTTCGACCCCGCGAAGCTGCGCCTGGCGCAGCAAGGGGCCATCGCGGGTATCCTGCGCCGCAATGAGAACCCGGGCGAGATCGCCGGGCGCGAAGCGGCTAAGCTGGTCTATGGGCCGGACAGCCCCTACGGTCGCACACCTGAAGTCGCGGATGTGCTGGGCGTCACGGTCGCGGACATGGATGCCTTTCACGCCCGAACCGTCCACCCGAATACCATGATCATCGGGGTTGAGGGCGACTTCGACTCGGCCGCCATGGAAGGGAAGCTGCGCGCCGCTTTCGGTTCGTTGCCTCAGGGTGCGGCCCTGCCGAAGCCGCAGGAGAGCTTCCCAGGCCCCAAGCCGGGCTTGTACCTGGTGGACAAGAAAGGCATTGACCAGAGCAATGTGTGGATCGTGGGCCTGGGGATTCGCCGCAACGACCCCGACTTTTACGCGCTTTCCGTGCTGAATGAGATCTTCGGCGGAGGGTTCGGCTCGCGGCTGTTCCAGGATGTGCGGACCAAGTTGGCCCTGGCCTACAGCGTGGGCGGGGGCGTCGGCGCAGGCTGGGACCATCCGGCGATGTTTCACGTGGTGGCCTCGACCAAAAGCGCGAGCACGGAGGCGGCCGCGGCCGAAATGCTGAAGGACACCGGCGAGCTCAAAACCAGCCCCTTTACCGAAAACGAACTGAAGCTCGCGAAAGACCAAGTGCTGAACGGATTTATTTTCAATTACGACACCCCGGCAAAGATCCTGGCTGCGGCGGCTAAGCTGGCTTTCTACGGCTATCCGGCCGACTTTCTGGAGCGTTACCGGGCGGGGGTTGAAAAAGTAACGGTTGCCGATCTTGAACGGGTTGCCAAAGCGCATATTGATCCCGCAAAGTACGCGGTGCTGGTGGTCGGCGACCAATCGCAGTTCGGCCAGCCCTTGTCCAAACTGGGTTTTGGCCCGGCGCAGCCGATCGACATCACCATCCCGATCCCCCCGGCGCTGCGGCAGCAGATGGGCTCGGGCCCGGGCCCGGCCCAGTAGGAAAGGCTCCCTCCATGGCACTCGCAATTGCAGTCCTGGCCGCGGGCAAAGGCACGCGGCTCAAATCCAGGCGGCCCAAAGTGCTGCACACAGTAGGCGGCAAGCCGCTGCTGCTGCATGTCATCGACGCGGCGCTTGCGCTTGCGCCGCCGGAGGACGTATACGTCATCATCGGACACGAAGCGGACGCGGTGCGTTCCGCGACGGAGCACACGGGGGTGCGCTTCGTGGTGCAAAGTGAGCAGCGCGGCACGGGCCATGCCGTCCAGGAAGCGCTCGCCTCGCTGGCGGGCTATAGCGACCTGCTGGTCCTGTCGGGCGACGTGCCCCTGCTCCAAAGCGGCACGGTTGCGGCCTTACGCGACTCTCACACCAACGGGCGTGCGGCCATGACGATCCTCGCGGCTGATGTCGCCGAGCCGTTCGGCTATGGGCGCATCGTGCGGCGCGCGTCCGGCGCGCCCGAGGTCGCGGCCATTGTCGAGCAGAAAGACCTCGCACCCGGGCAGGAGCGCATCCGCGAGATCAACTCGGGCATTTACGCGTTTGCGCTCCCGCAGCTTCGGACGCACATCGGCCGGATCGCCGCGAACAACAAGCAAGGCGAGCTGTACCTCACCGACCTGGCTGGGCTGCTGAACGAAGCTGGAGAGCGAGTCTTGGCCCTGCAGGCAGGCTCGCCCGAAGAGGTTCTGGGCGCGAACACCATTGCCGAAATGATGGCGCTGGACGCAGCCCTGCGAAGGCAGACGGTACACCGGCACATGGCCGCGGGGGTCACGGTTTTTCAGCCGGACTCGGTGGTCATCGACGCGGAGGTGGAGATCGGCGCGGACACGATCATCGAGCCGTTTGTGCAGCTGCTGGGCTCGACGCGCGTTGGCGGCGACTGCCGCATTCGGTCCTACTCGGTGCTTGAAAACATGCGCCTGGGCGATCGTGTACTCATCCGGCAGGGCTGCATCCTGGCCGGGTCGGAGATCGCGGACGGCGCCCTTTTAGGCCCTTACGCGCATATTCGCCCGGGCAGCACGGTGGGCCCGGGCGCGCACATCGGCAACTTCGTTGAGCTCAAAAACACGCAAGTGCACACGGGTGCGAAGGCCAACCATCTGGCCTACCTGGGCGACACGGAGATCGGGGCGGGCGCGAACATCGGCGCGGGCACGATCGTGTGCAACTACGACGGGGAACATAAGCACCGGACCACCATCGGCGAAGGGGCGTTCGTGGGCAGCGACTCGGTGCTGGTCGCGCCGGTCACGGTCGGCGCCGGCGCCTACGTTGCCGCGGCCTCCTGCATAACGGAGAACGTGCCCGAAGGGGCGCTGGCGGTGGGTCGCGCGCGCCAGGTCAACAAGGAAGGCTGGGCCGGCAAGCGGCGCGCCCGGGTTGAAGACAAGTGTTAGGCGCCCGCGGGTTCCAATTCCTCGGCCGGGTTCGGCGCCGGTCGAGCGCGAAGGCGGCCAAGCGAGTTGCGCATGCGGATGCGCGCCGATATCAGGTCCCGGCAGATCTCGGCGTCGCTCGCGCCGAGCAGACCCGCGATCTTCGCCGGAGCGTAGCCTTCCACGTCACGCAACAAAAACACCAGCCGCTCGCGAGCCGGCAGGGTTGCAACCGCTTCTTCCAGGTCGGTGCGCCGGACCTGCGCTCGCGAAAAGACCCCCTCCTCGGGCGTGGCGGGCTCGGCGGGCGCGAGCGAAAAGCGCTCCTCCAACTCGCGCAAGAGCGCCCGATCCACGTCGGCGCCGTCCGGCGCCGGAGTGCGCGCAAATGCCTGCACAAAGGCGCCGGCGAGCATGGTTTCCGCTTCCGCTTCGTTGGCAGTCATGTAATACGACACGGAAAACACCCGGTGCCGGTGGGCTTCAAAGATGTCCCTCTGCTGCTGCTCGGCGCTCAAACGTTGAGCGTCCACGGCAACCGAGGGATGGGATAATCGCTGGCGCTGGTCAAAGGGAAGCAGAGGAGGCTCCTATTTTTCTGACTCTTGGGCAACTTTGCTTTGAAGGTGGTATCCGGGAGAACACTGCAGCGGTCGAGACTCACTCTACATTACTGGATGGACGCAGCGCACACAGTTTCGCATCGTCTTGACATGGCACAGCGCCCGACATACCGGCGTGGGCAAATAAATCAGGTTTGTGGCACTCTTTAGATCAGGCTCGTCGCGGTAGAGGATGGAAAGCATGGCTGGGGAAAAGATTCTGGTCGTGGATGATGAGCAGCTGGCGCGCACGTTGCTGGTGGCGACGCTCCGCAAGGAAGGCTACACAGTGGAGAGCGCGCGCTCGGGCGATGACGCGCTCCGGTCGCTGGCCATCAACTCGGTCGACCTCATCCTTACGGATCTGGTGATGGAAGGCTCCGACGGGATGAAGCTGCTGGAGCAGGTAAAGAGCCGCGAGCTCGAAACTCCGGTGATCCTGGTTACGGCCATGCAGGAGGCCAACACCGCCATCGCGGCCATGCGCGGCGGAGCCTACGACGTGCTGCTGAAACCGTACGAGCCGAACGCGCTGCTGACGGCAGTGCAACGCGGAGTGGCCTACGGCAGCGTGTCCCGCCGCAACACCACCTATCGCAACAGCCTGGAGCACACGGTCGAGGCCCGCACCAGCCTGCTGCGCGAGGCTATGTTCGAGCTTGAGCGGTCCTACGATACAACGCTCGAGGCCTTGGGTGACGCGCTGGACCTGAAGGACACGGAAACCGAAGGCCACTCCCGTCGGGTGACGGCGTACACGATCGCCTTGGCGCGCGCCATGGGCATCGATCCGTCCGACATGAAAACCATCAAGCACGGGGCGTTTCTGCACGACATCGGCAAAATGGCAATTCCGGACGCGATCCTGCTCAAGCCCGGGCGCCTGGACCCGGAAGAAACGGCGACCATGCGCAAGCACTGCCTGCTGGGCTACCGGATCGTGCGCAAAATCCCATTTCTGCGGGAAGCGGCGGATATCGTGTACAGCCATCAGGAGCACTTCGACGGCGGCGGGTACCCCCGGCAGCTGCACGGCGAGGAGATTCCCTTAGGCGCCCGGGTTTTCGCGGTAGCTGACACCCTGGACGCCATCACCTCCGACCGACCCTACCGGCGCGGGTCGCCCTTTTCCGCGGCACGCAACGAGATCGCGCGTTGCGCCGGAACTCAGTTTGATCCGCGCGTGGTGAACGCATTCCTGGCGATTCCGACTGAGATATGGGAGGAGCTGCGGGATGCCATCCGCGGCCAAAGCCAGATGCAGATCAAAGTAGACGGGTAGCCACGCCCGGCTCAGATGAACTCGCCCGAGCGACTTTGCGGTCTGGCGGCGCGGGCATTGCGTACCGAGTTCAGCGCTTTGCGATTCCACAACACCAGCGCAACGCCGCTCAGGCAGGCCGAGCTCACCACCAGGGCGGCGAGCCTCCAAAAAGGAATCGGTCTCGGTTTACCTTCCGCGGTGTTTTCGTGCCGGTTCACCGGTGTGGCAGCCGCCGTCATGGAGCCTTGGAGGGCGTAACTGCGCCGTAGGTCGCCTAGGATTCGCTCCTCCTGTGGAAAACTTTCTCCTAAAAAATGTAGAAGGGCTCTGGCAAAAATCCAGAAAACTGGTATTCTGGGATCACTTCAGGAGTGCCGGAGACACCGGAACCGGGTTGTCGATGGCAGCAGGGCTCTCCAACCGGCTCTTAAAGTTTGCACCACCACAAGTTGCGTCACTGGCCTCCCGGCATGAGCAGTTCACTGTTCATGCCGTCTTTTTTGTGTGGGAGGCAGACGTTGTAAAATGTTTCCCAAGGGGGCGTCACGGTTTCGACGGGATTGTTTCGGACAAAGAGGCATGCCGGGGTGTGGGCACCCGCAATCGCTCGCAAAAACAGAATTGCCAACACTGAATTCGCACTCGCAGCTTAATTAATTAAGTTGCCGTCCTTCTGAGCTTCGCCTGTGGGCCCAGTAAGGACGTCATACAGCAGGCTGGCTCCCCGCCCTCGGTCCGTGGGTTGGGAGCGAGATCATCGGACTAGCGTCCGGCTCACCTTGTCCGTTCTGAGGGCCGGAGGCGAAGTCTCTGGAACGCGACTGAGCATGGAGCCTCTCTTTGTTACAAGCAGTTTCGGACGCGGGTTCGACTCCCGCCGCCTCCACCATTTTCCCGCCTCAAATTGAAACATTGCTTTCCGCGCAACTTGCTCTTAAAATTAAGGCATCTGCTCGGATGTGAGGTTCTCCATGCTCGGCATTCCCGTACACGCGCTCGAACCGCAAAGCGCTCACTTTTTTCGACGGGTGGAACAGATGCTCGGCTCCGGCCCTCTCCGTTCGGATAGTGATCTGGCCCGCCTTGTGGACCGCCGTCTGCCCCTTACATCCCTCGACGCACTCACCCGGAATGGGTTGACCGACGACGAGATTTTCGCCTATGTCGTTCCCCGCCGCACGCTTCTCCACCGCAAAACCCGCAAAGAACCGCTGACCCACGAGGAATCCGACCGCGCCGTGCGGGTGGCCCGGATTTCCGCGCTCGCCGAGGAGGTTTTCGGCGACGGCGCCAAGTCCGGCCGCTGGCTGCGCAAGCCCAAGGTCCGCTTTGACGGGCGCTCCCCGCTTGAGCTCCTGAGGACGGAGTCGGGCGCGCGCCTGGTCGAGGAGCTGCTGCTTCAACTCGATTTCGGTTTTGCCGCCTAGGGGTGGTCCTCTGGCGCATCAGCAATTACGACTCGCTCGATGGAATCGGCGGGCTCCTCGCCTCCGGCCGCTGGCACAGCCGCGGCCGACCGATTCTGTATCTCACGCTTCATCCGGCAACGGCTCTCCTGGAAACGCTCGTTCACATGGAAATCGACGCCGAAGACCGCCCGGCTCACATCCAGGTGCTTAAAATCGGAGCGCCCGATACTGCCTCCCGCCAGGTCGTCGAGGCCGATTCGCTACCATCCGGGTGGCGGGGCGACACTCTTTCGACTCGGGAGATCGGCAATCGCTGGCTCGCCTCCCGTGCTTCCCTGCTGCTTGAAGTGCCCAGCGTTCTCGTTCCCGAAACAGCCAACATTCTGGTGAATCCGGCGCACCCCGAAGCCGGCGCGCTCGAGATTACGCAGCGGTGGGAACACCCGCTCGACCCGCGCTTTTGAATCTGCTACGGGCAGCCCGCTTCTTCCGCAATCAAGTCTGGGTAACCCGGCCGCCACAAGCGCCGCCGAATGCACCGCTCCAGCGCGTCGGCTGAAATCTCGGCCGCTACCCCGTCCTCCATGGCGCGCTTGCCCACGGCGAGCGCGATCGACACAGCGGCTTCCTGCATCTGCTCAATGGGCGGGAGCAGCACAGTGTCGTCCCCAAAACCGGGCGAGCCCTACTGACCAAGGGCGCGGGCGGCTGCCAGCATCATGGCATCGGTCACGCGGCTGGCCTGGGCCGCTGCGACCCCTTGGCCAAGACCGGGAAAAATGTAAAAGTTGTTGACCTGCGCAATGGGAATGGTCCGCCCGTCCATCGCGACCGGGGTGAACGGCGCGCCGGTGGCCACCAACGCGCGCCCGCGGGTCCACTCCAGCATCTCCGCCGGAACCCCTTCCGCGCAGCTGGTGGGATTGGACAGCGGAAACAGGATGGGCCGCTCATTTCCGCGATCCATCTGCTCGACGACCTCGCGGGAAAACAGTCCGGGCTGGGCAGGCACGCCGATCAGGATGGTCGGGCGCGCGTGCGTCACTGTTTCGAGCAAACTCCAGCCGCGGCGCGGTTCGCCCGGCGCGGGCCATTCGGCCAACGCTTCCGCAGTCTGCGCGAACCGCTGCTGCGCGGGAGACAGGCCCGCGTCCCCGGCGCCAACCAGCCCGGTTGCATCCTGCAAAAAGAGCCGCCGTGTCCCCTCTCCCTCGCTCAGGCCGTCCTCCCGCA
Organism: uncultured Acidobacteriaceae bacterium; assembly: GCA_964246765.1. Taxonomy (GTDB): domain Bacteria; phylum Acidobacteriota; class Terriglobia; order Terriglobales; family Acidobacteriaceae; genus EB88. The sequence goes on from CAXTRW010000004.1 coordinate 39,815, forward strand.
TGGCTTGGAGCAGGTATTGCGCGATGCCGGTGCCCGCGCCGCCCGCGCCCACAATCACCATTCGCTGATCGCGCATGCGCCGGCCGCTCCGGCGCAGCGCCGCATAAATCGCGCCCAGGACGACCGCGGCCGTGCCCTGGATATCGTCGTTGAAGGTGCACAGCTCATCGCGGTAGCGATCCAGGATGGGCCGGGCGTGGCGGCGGGCGAAGTCCTCCCACTGCAAAAGCACATGGGGCATGGTCGCCTTGACCGCTTCGACGAACTCGTCCACGAACTCAAAATATTCGTTCTCACCGATGCGCTCGTGCCGCCAGCCGAGATAGAACGGATCCCGGTGCAGTTCGGGATTGTCGGTGCCGGTATCGAGCACGATAGGCAGGGTGCGCGCGGGATGGATGCCGCCCAAAAGCGAGTAAATGGCGAGTTTGCCGATGGGGATACCCATGCCGCCCACGCCCTGGTCGCCGATGCCCAGCACCCGCTCGCCGTCCGTCACCACGATCACGTCCACGTCGCGGTAAGGGCGGCTTTCGAGCATCTGCCGCATCCTGTGCCGTTGCGGGTAGGAGAGAAACAGCCCGCGCGGCTTGGTGTACAGGCGTGAAAACTGCGCGCAGCCGAGCGCCACGGTCGGCGTATACAGGATGGGCATCATCTCGGCCGTGTGCGCTTCGACGAGCGAGTAGTAGAGCATCTCGTTGCGGTCCTGCAGCTGGCGCAGGAAGTTGTGCTTGCGCAGGTCGTCCGGCTGGTCGCAGAAGGCGTGGTACAGCCGCGCGATCTGCTGCTCGCGCGTGACCACGTGCGGCGGCAGCAGGCCATTGAGCGCGAGCGCGTCGCGCAACTCCTGCCCAAACGCGGTGCCCCGGTTGAGCAGGGGGGTGTTCAGGATCTCCATGCTGCGCAGGGTGGTCGCGACCGCCGTGGTCGCGCCGCAGTCGTCGGTGAGCCAACGGATACTCTCGTTCACCGGCGGCGCCTTTTCCCGCTAGGCCCAGGTTTCCTTGATGCCGTCGAGCGCGCGGTCCAGGTAGGTCGCGGCGCTGATAAGGGCCATATGGGTAAGCGCCTGCGGCGTGTTGCCCAGGTGCTCGCCGCTCGAACCCAGCTGCTCCGAGTACAGTCCCAAATGGTTGGCATACCCAAGCATCTTATCGAACAGCAGCCGTGCCTTATCGACCTCCCCGGCGCGCGCCACGCACTCGATGCGCCAGAAAGAGCAGGCCGTGAAGCTGCTCTCGTCACCTGGCAGGCCGTCAATGCCGGTGGTGTAGCGAAAAACCAGCGCGTCCTCGGTCAGGCAATCCTCGATGCGCTTCAGGGTTGCGAGCCAGCGCGGGTCTGTGGGGCTGATGTAGCGAAGCAGGGGCATCAGCAGCATCGCGGCATCCACGTTTTGCTCGCCCTGCGCCTGCACAAAAGACTGGATCTCGTCGTCCCAAAAGTTGTCGTAAATGTCGGTGTCGATTTCCCGGCGGGTGTTGAGCCAGTCCGACACCGGCGCGTCGAGTGAGCGCTTGTTGGCGAGCCGGATCACGCGGTCGAACGCGACCCAGCTCATCAGGCGCGAGTGCAGCAGGTGCTTTTCCCCGCCGCGCACCTCCCAAATGCCTCGGTCCGGGCGCTTCCAGTTGGCGCCGAGCCAGTCCATCAAGCGGATCAGCTTGCGCCATGCGTCCTTGGGCATGCCGGCGGAGTACTTATTGGCCAGGTATATGGCGTCCATCATTTCGCCGTAAATATCGAGCTGACGCTGCCGGCTGGCGCCGTTGCCGATGCGCACCGGACGCGACCCCTTATAGCCGGCCAGATGGTCGAGTTCCTGCTCTTCAAGGTCCTCGCCGCCGTTGGCCCGGTACATCACCCGGACCGGACCGTCCGCGCCGATTTCAGCCTCTAGGCTGTCGCTGAAGCGGGCGCGCATCCAGTTCGCATAAGCCTGCACTTCCCCGAAAAAACCCAGGCGGATAAATGAGTAAAGCGCGAATGAAGAATCGCGCAGCCAGGTATAGCGGTAGTCCCAATTTCGTCCGCCGCCGGCCTGCTCGGGCAGTCCAAAGGTCGCCGCCGCCATGTTGGAGCCGTGCTCGCTCGAGCTCAACAGCTTGAGCACCAGGGCCGATCGGTCCACTATCTCGCGCCAGCGCCCCTTGTAGTTCGACTTGCCGACCCATTCCCGCCAGTACTGGGTGGTTGTATCGAAGGCGTGCTGCGCGCTTTCGGGGTCAAGCAGGTTTTTGGGGCCTTTCTCCTCCGGCTTGACCGCGCCAAACGCAAAGGAAGCGTCCTCGCCCTGCGCTAACGTGAACTCAGCCACCGCGTCCGGCCCGTCTGCCTCGAGCGGCACGGTGCCGTAGAGCGCCATGGCGTCGAAGCCCTGCCCGTCCGGGCGAAAACACACGGCATTCTGCTCCTTGCAGGCCTGGTGCGTCCCGCGCGCGTAATCGAAGCGCGGCGCGCAGCGCAGGCGAAAGCGAACCGAGCCCTTCACGACGCGCACATGCCGGATGATCTGGTGCGCGTAGGCCGGGTTTACCGATTCGTCGTCGACGGGCATAAAGTCGGTCAGCTCGGCCACGCCGTCGTCGGACAGAAAGCGGGTCAGCAGGATGTTGGTGTCGGGTAAGTACATCTGCTTGTACCGCACGTTTTCCATCTGCGGCTCGATACGGAATGAGCCGCCCTTTTCCTCGTCGAGCAGGGCCGCGAAGATGGTCGGCGAGTCGAACGCCGGAAAGCAGAAAAAGTCAATCGTGCCGTCGATGGAAATGATGGCCGCGGACCGCATGTTTCCGATGATGCCGTGATTTTCGATCAGCTGGTTGGAATTGGCTGTGGGCGGCAAACGCTCTCCTTGGCTCGTCTGGGTTCCTACAGTTTTCTACACGCGGCGGTGGGTCGGGAACAGTTGTTGTTGATCAGCCGAAAAAGCGCATCAGCCCGCGCGGAGGGAGGTCGGGAACCAAGAACCGCCCGCGGCCGCCGGCCGCGGGGTGAGCCGCCCGCACCACCGGCACCCGGGCGGCG
>CAXTRW010000005.1:0-38210 GCA_964246765.1 uncultured Acidobacteriaceae bacterium
GGAAAAGCCACACTGCCACAAAACTCTCCCTCTCCACCAATACGAGAACTGCCTTCAGCGCACCCGTTTTGAACGAGGGCTGCCTGTCAATAGGCGGCCCTCTTCGCGTATCTCCGCATACTTGAAATGCAGAAAGAAGCGAAAATGCACAAAACAGTTCTGACATTTCGGATTTCACAACAATGCGTGCTGCTTCTGCTTTTCAGCCAAGGCGTGGTGCATGCGCGCGGCCCTAAGCCGGACTTACAGGGAGCTATTCCGAGCGCCCCGTCCCAAACGCCCGGCAGTCCGCTCGCCCCTCCCTTTTCCAAGCCCCAGGGCTGGAAGCAAACCATGCGCGAGGACTTCAACGGAACAAAGCTGAGCGGTTGCTGGAAGAACACTTACATACACGATGTTCACAACCTCGCCGCGAACGGAGAGCAAGAATGGTACGTTGATCCTTCCGGGAGCGCCGGATACACCCCTTTTCACCTGAAGCATGGCGTTCTCTCAATTCAGGCCGTTCCTTCTGCATCCAAGCCCGAAGTAAACGCGCATAGCCTCCCCTACTTATCCGGCATGATCATGAGCGAGGGCTGTTTTGCTCAAACCTATGGGTATTTCGAAATCAGAGCGAGAATCCCGGGGGGTAAGGGGTTGTGGCCGGCTTTCTGGCTGCTGCCCGCGAGTAAGAAGTGGCCGCCTGAGATCGATGTTTTTGAAATGTTCGGAGCCCCGAATAGCCGGCATGAAGGCGGCGCGGGCTGGGTGCATACGGGTACAGTCGGCGGGGGGAGCCCTAACTTTAACGCCTGGCACAAGCTAGACATCGACCAATACGCCACTTTTCATACTTATGGCTTGCTGTGGGGTCCGGAAAACATGTCGGTTTACGTCGACGGCCGGTTGTTAACCGCCCAACCGACTCCGCAGCAATTCCACCAACCTATGTATCTGGTCGCAAATCTCGCGGTCGGGGGACAGTGGCCCGAATCGCCGGACGCTGCAACGCACTTTCCAGCAAGCATGGAGATTGACTACATCCATGCCTGGCAGTATGCGCCTTGGCGTCGGCTAACACAGTAAGGGGATTGAATGCTTAGCATCAGCCTGGGACTGCTGCGCTCTGCCAGATGTTTAAACAATGCAGCATCACGCGTACAACGCGCTGCGAGCGCCTACATTGTAGCTGCGGGATTGGTGGCAGCCGGCAATGCTTGGGTGCAAACTGCCCAGGGCGAGAACTGGGTTGCGACCTGGACTGCCAGTTCCGTCGACACTGGGGCAGACGCCCAACACCTTCACAACCAGACCCTGCGGGAAATCGTGCACACCAGCCTTGGCGGAACGGCGATGCGGATCCGCATTGCCAACACCTTCGGCCGAGAACCTTTGCGGGTCGGAGCGGTTCATGCCGCCCTTCGCGCCCATGGGTCATCGATCCTGCCGTCGACAGACCGCCCTGTTACTTTCAGCGGCAACCAATCCATAACCGTACCTCCCGGAGCGCTGGCGCTGAGCGATCCCGTTCGGCTGGCGATACCCGCACAGGCAGACGTGGCGGTCAGCATTTTTGTGGCCGCCGACTCCACGAAAAGAACGCTCCACCCAACCGCACTACAGGATTCCTACGTCTCTGGTCCAGGCAATCAAAGCGGGGCGGAGGCGCTGCCGAATGCAGCGATTACAAAGTCTTGGGCATTTCTGGCTGGATTGGATGTTGCGGCTCCATCGGGAGTGTGCGCGATCGCGGCGATTGGAGATTCCATCACGGACGGCACTCAGTCGACGCCGAATGCCAACCGTCGTTGGCCCGATGTCTTAGCCCGAAGATTGGCCGCTCGGCGCCGGGATAAGTTTGCGGTGGTCAATGCCGGGATTAGTGGCAACCGCCTTCTGTTTGATAGCGGCGGAGCCGGCCCAAGCACGCTGGAGAGGTTTGATCGCGACGTTCTCATCCAGCCGGGAATTAAATATGTCATTGTGATGGAAGGAATCAATGACATCGGCGCGCCCGGAACCTTTTGGCCGTCCTCCGAAGCTGTAACACCAGCCGATCTTATTGCCGGCTTTCGGCAATTGGTCGCGCGGGCGCATGAGAAAGGCGTCAAGATCTACGGCGGCACCCTCACACCATTTGAGGGCTCCACTCCTTACTACACGGCGGCCAACGAGCAAAAACGGAAGGCTGTCAACACTTGGATCCGGACCGGCGGCGCGTTCGACGGAGTCATCGATTTCGACAAGGCAGTACGTGATCCCGACGACCCGAAGCGGCTCTTGCCTGCGTATGCAAGCAGCGATCACATCCATCCCAGCGATGCCGGCTACCAAGCAATGGCCGATTTTATCGACTTATCACTCTTTAAGTAATGCAGTTGCACATCAGCAGTCCGGTTCTCCTCGGCTACACTGTCGAGCAACAAACAAGCAAAGGGGCGGGAGAAACACATGCGGAAAGCACCCGGGGACAAAGCGGCTTCGGTCACGCGGCGAGTATTTGTGCAAGCGGGAGGCGCTGCGCTGGGCGGCATGGCGCTGATCCCGTCGGCTCGCGGGCAGCAACCCGAGCAGAGCTCTCCCAAAGCGTCCTCCTTCCTCGATCTGCTCCGCGCGCCGGACGAAATCACTGCGTACAGGAGTTTTGAAAAGACGCTCCCCACCGGCGCGATTCCGCTCAAGCGCAGTGGAGAACGATGGACCGGCGCCCAGGTTGAAGTCGAGCACAAGCTGGAAGCGGGCGCGCTCGCCATGACGCTTACCGCCCCGTCCACACCGATCGCCGCCGTGCATGTGCGCTGGCGGGCGGAGGTCGATCCGACTCTGCGGGCCGTGGGCGACGCGTGGGAGCGAAGCTACGGCGACCTGGGCTGGCGCAATCTGATTCCGGAGCGCGTGATGCCTTGGTATTTCGCGACCTACGATGGCCGGGCATGCCACGGCTACGGGGTGAAAACCGATGCCTGCGCCCTGTGTTTCTGGCAACTCGATCCGCAGGGCGTGTCCCTGTGGCTGAATGTGACCAACGGCGGCAACGGGGCGGAACTCGGCGCCAGGCAGCTGCGGGCGGCAGCGGTCGTCACCCGGCGCGGAGCTGACGGTGAGAATGCGACCGAAGCCGTTGCCGGACTGTGCCGGGCTATGTGCGCGCGCGCGTCCCGGCGCACAGCGCCTATCTATGGCGTGAACGATTGGTGCTACAGCTACGGCCGCAGCACCGCGCAGACAATCCTGCGCGACACAGAGTTCGCCGTTGGGCTCTCGCCGAGCGGCGGCGTTCGTCCCTTTTCGGTGATCGACGGCGGCTGGAGCGACGGCACTCCGGCGTGGCCGAACATGGGCCGGCTGGCCGCGGACATAAAACAGCGCACCGCCCGGCCCGGCATCTGGATTCGTCCTCTGGAAGCGCCGCCCAGCGCCCCACGTTCGCTGCTGCTGCCCGATCTGCGCTTCGGCGACAAGCAGCAGCGGGCGCGCGAGCTGGCCTACGATCCGACTGTTCCGGAGGCGCAGGAGAAGATTCGGGCCAGGGTGCGCCAGGCGGCCGGGTGGGGCTACGAGATGATTAAGCACGACTTCAGCACCTACGACCTGCTGGGGCAGTGGGGGTTTGAAATGGGTCCGCAGCCGACACTGCCGGGCTGGTCGCTCCACGACCGCAGCCGCACCAACGCGGAGGTGATCGCGGGGCTGTACGCACTGATCCGCGCAGCCGCCGGCGGCCACGTGCTGCTCGATGGCTGCAACACGGTGGGGCATCTCGGCCAGGGCGTCTTCGACCTCCAGCGAACCGGCGACGACACCAGCGGCCGCCAGTGGGAGCGCACCCGGCGCATGGGCATCAACACGGCGGCCTTCCGGCTTCCGCAGCACGGAACTTTTTTCACCTTGGACGCCGATTTGGTCGGCATCACGGAGGCGGTGCCGTGGGAGCTCAATCGTCAGTGGCTCGATCTGCTGGCGAGAAGCGGGACCGCGACCATGGTTTCTCCGGGTCCGCCCGCGCATGGGCCTGAGCAGCAGGCGGCGCTCCGCAAGGCCTTCGCGATCGCCGCCGCCGGCGGCCTCGCCGCCAAGCCGATCGACTGGATGGAGACCGGCGCGCCCGAGCAGTGGAGCGCGGGCGACGGCAAGGAGCAGCGCTATCGCTGGAGCGGCGGCAGTGGCGCCTCGCCGTTTCTGGGCCCATAGGTGTAGGAGCTTGCAAATGGCAAGCCGAAGCATCAAGGCGTGAGCCGGCCTGCAAGCCGCTGCTCCGTGTTTAGTTGCCGGGCTTATAAGGCAGCACAAATCGGCCGATCTGAATAAACGAACCCTGGTTCGGAGGCAAAATCCGAAAACTTTCCACCCGGCCGGGACCAGTGGATCGCCGCGCCGGCTCGGCGCCTCGTTCCTGCCCGGAGATAGCGTCGAAAAAGCGCACAGTCAGCCCCTGCTCCGCGCGCGACCAGCCAACGGCATAGGCGCCGGGCGCGAGAGCCAGATGAGCCCCTATCGTGACTGGAGCTTGAGCCAGAAAGTAGTGCGAATACTTTCCGTCGGCGGCATACCCGGCGGTGATCAAAACCACGGATGCGATCATCTGCCCGCGTTGGTTGATGATTCCGCTCGCGGTCCGCATTTCGGTTTCAATTCTTTCCTTTTCCACCGGCGCCCGAGCCGGCAGAACGGATGCCAGTTCGTCGGCCGACGCGGCACGCCAGGTCGAAGCCGTCTGCGGGATCGCCAAGCCGCACACGGCGAAATAGCAGGCGATCAACAAAGCGAGTGTTCGAAATCGCTTGGCCATCAGGATAAGTGCACGATGCCCCGTTGAAGAGCGACCACTGCGGCGTGCGTGCGATCGCCCACACCGAGCTTGCCGAGAAGATTATTGACGTGCGACTTCACGGTCGCCTCCGAGATGTGGAGGTCGTCCGCAATCTCCTTGTTCGCGCGGCCGGCCACGATTCGCTCAAGAACGCTCACCTCCCGCGTCGTCAGCTCCTGCCCGCTTACTCGCAGCGCCAGCTTTTCCGCGATCGAGGCCGGAATCCGACCCCGCCCTGAGTGGACCGCGCGAACCGCGTCCAACAGCTCGTTCAGGTCCATGCCTTTCAGCAGATACGCTTTGGCGCCGGCCTGCATGGCGCGAAAGATGTCCTCGTCGCCGTCGAACGTAGTCAGTACGATGAAGCGCGCGGCGGGCAGCTCGACCCGAATACGCTGAATCATCTCCACGCCGCCCATGCGTGGCATTTGCAGGTCTGCCAACGTCACATCCGGCATCAGCGATCGGTAGATCTCAAGCGCCTCACGCCCATCCGCGGCAGAGCCCACCACTTCCACTTCAGGCGATCCCGAGAGAAGAGCGATCAGGCCTTGCCGCACCATGTGGTGATCTTCGACAACCATGAGTCGGATAGGCTTCGTCATGCTTCCAATCCTTCGCGCCCGCGCAGCGGCACCACCAGCGTTACGGTCGTGCCTGCCCCCGGGCTGCTGGCAATTGTAAACCTTGCTCCCAACGCCGCCGCTCGCTCCTCCATGCCGCGAACGCCGTAGTGCCCGTCCATGCCTCGAACCGCGGGATAGCGGAATCCGCAACCATCATCCTGCACCGTCAGGGCGAGCCGATCCGCGCTGTAGTGTAAGTGCACGAGCACTTCGGCCGCCGCGGCGTGCCGGCCTATATTCGATAGGCTTTCCTGCGCGATACGCAATACTTCATCCTCGGTGCGGTCGCCGAGTTTGCGGTACGCTCCCCCGATCTTCACCCGCGACGCCGGATGCGTGCGGGCGAACTCCTCGACCGCTTTGCCGAGCCTGGAAGGCAAGCTGTTCCGGGCCGCATTCGCCCGCAAGTTCCAAATGCTCTGCCTGGCCTCCTCAAGCCCACGTTTCACAAGAGAGCGAGCCTCCCGCAGCTGTTCAGAGGCCTCGGTGAGCTTGTTGGCGCCGACCGACTGCGAAGCAAGTTCGATCTGCAGCGAAACGCTCACCAGGTCCTGGGCCAATGTGTCGTGTATCTCCCGTGCCACGCGATTTCTCTCATTCAAAACCAGCGCAAACTGCCTACGAACCGCACGCAGACGGATCCGAATCGCGAGCAGCACAGCCGCGCACACCGATACAAGCAGCAGCGCGTAGAACCACGGACGAAGATAAAACGCGGGCCGCACTGAAAAGCGCACTTGCGCTCCGGTGTCGTTCCACACCCCGTCGTTGTTTTCCGCGATAACCCGGAAACGGTACTTGCGACCCGGCAGACTCGTGTAGTACGCGGTCCGCCGCGCCCCCGCGTCGGTCCAGTCCCGGTCGAACCCTTCAAGCTTGTAGCGGTAACGAACCTTGGACGGCTCCGTGTAGCTCAGCGCGGCATAGTCGAACGTGAAGCTGTGATGACCCGAGGAGATACGCAAAGGCCCGTCCGTAAGCGGTTGCTCCAGGGTGTCCACGGTAAACCGCTCCACAAGCACAGGGGGCGGCGCCGTGTTGAGCGGCAGATCCCGCGGCTCTGCCAAGGCCAGCCCCTTGCGCGTGGCCAACCAGAGATCGCCGCTCGCGGTTTGCCACATGGAAGGCGTACCCTCACCCGCTGACTCATCGCTCGGCAAACCGTCGGCTACGCCGTAGCGCGCAATCGGCGCGGTACATGCCCGGCTCGCCATGGCGCAGCGTCGCAGAGCCTGCAGCGAAGCCCGGTACACGCCGCGGTTGCCGCGAACCCACAAATGGCCCGTCGCATCGACCGTGAGCGCGTCGACGACCTGCGGCAGGCCGGCCGCGCGGACTCGACGGAATCGTCCGCCCGCAAACAGGCTCAACCCGGCGTCATACACGCCCACCCAAATGTCGTCGCCTCGCCCTTGCGTGATGGCCGTAACGATGCTTCCCGGCAGTCCATCTCGGATCGAGAAGTTCTGCGCCCTGCCATCTCTCAACAGCGTGAGTCCCGCGGCGGTTCCCACCCATAACGGCTGATCGCGGCCCTTGTTCCCATGGCTCCCGCTCGCCTCGTAGATCGGTCCTATCGAGTTGCTCGCCATGCCCTTCGCTTTCGTTACCGAAACGATCCGGCCGCGATCGAGGTGCGCGAGTCCTCGCCGCGTGCCCACCCACACAGACCCATCCCGACTCACCAGCAGGGAGCGAACGAAATCGTCCGGAAGTCCGCTTGCCGAGGTGTACTTGCGCACCCTCCCGTGCTCGATGTGGTTCAGCCCATCCGGCGTACCGGCCCAAATGTCGCCGTGCCGTCCCGGAGCGAGCGACAGAATGATCGGGCTGGTCAAGGCAGCCGACGCCACCGGCGCTCGATCGAGTCCGTTCTCGATGCAGCGAAGGCCTTGCCCGCGCGTTCCGTACCACACCGCGCCGTCGCCGGTCTCCACCACGGCCGTGACGCTCGCGCCCCCGAAGGAGCCCTCGGTCCGGAACTTGCGCGCCCGCAACGCGTGCAGCCCCGAGTCTTCCGTACCGATCCAGTGATTCCCCTCGCGATCCTCGAAAATCGAGAGGATCGATTCGGCTCCGAGCGAGGCCACCCGCTGCGCCCGTGCCGAGGTCGTGGTCCCCACCGTAAACAGCCCTCGGTTCGTCCCGATCCAAGCCGTCCCATCACGGTCCACCAGCATCGACTGCACGCGGCTGCCCGAGAAGTCCCGGCCGACCCGAAACACCCGGCGGAGCCCGCCCGACATACACGCGACCGTACGCGCGGTGCGCACCCACAGCACGCCGCCGGCAGCTTCCTGCACGCCCAAAACGGGTTCGGCGGCGGCCTTTGCAGCGGGAAACCGTACAGGCTCTGCGGCGCCGTACCGCATCGGTTGCGGCCCCCCGAGCAGCCATACCGCGCCGTCCCCAGCTCGCTCCAGCGAACTGACGGAAGCGAAGGCGCCAGGGAGGGCCACAAAGCCTGGACCGCCGCGACGCGCCAAACCCGCTGTGGTGAGCACCAGAAGCGCGCCGTCGCTGCCTGTGGCAAGGGACAAAATCGATGACGAGGGCAGCCCGTCCTTGGCTGTGAAGCGACGTAGCGAGGTCCCTTCGCTTCGGATCAGCCCATCCGAGGTCCCGAACCAAAGTACGCCGACGGGCGCTTCAGCAATCGAGCTGACATCGTCGCTGGTAAACGCGGGATAGCTCTCATGGTTGTAATTTTTGAAACCGGCGCCGTCAAAACGCGACACTCCGCCCTCGGTGGCGAGCCAAAGATATCCGTCGTGCGATTGGAAAATCTGGGAAATGCTGCTCTGCGGCAGTCCCTCTTCGGTGGACCACGCCTGGTGGCTGAGGAACGCCGGCTTCTGGGCCGGCGCCCCGAAAACTGACGCCGCGAACAAGCAGACGAGCAGCCCCAGGCCGCGCCGCCCGAAAAGCCGGCAAACCGCAACTGCCCCCCTGCGCTCTTCCAATCGCAATCGTCCGCCCTGCCGGGCCCTGGATCACGGGCCGCTCCCGTAGCAGAGCCTACCAAGCTTCGCTGTCGCGCGGAAGACCCCGGCGGCGAGAAGTCCACCTTTCGGAGGAGCCAAAAATCACTCCAATTCGCCAAGACAGGCGCGCCGCCGAACCTCTACTGTTTGGCTCGTCAGGGTTTTTCGTTTACGAGCCATGCGAATCGCAATCACAAACCGCGTTTCGCATCGGCCCCTTGCACACACGGGATCGACTTTCTCCAGCCGTCGAGCCGCCGAACCAGCCCAGGGCTTGCGATCGCTCCATACGCGATCAGACTGTTCGGAAATGGCGGGCTTTTTTCTTGGGCCGCGAAAGTTTTCGCGCCACATCGGCAGCAGCGGCGCGCTCCTGCTTGCACCCTACAGCACCGCGACCGACGAGTCGGAACGCATACCCGAAAGGACCCTATGCCACACATCGATCTACCGAACCTGCCCGGAATCCGCGGCCCCATGGCCTTTCGTCCGGAAACCTCAAAGCCGCTCAACGAACTCGCGGAGGTGCTCCTGCGGGGCCCCGGCACACTTTCGCCCGGCGAGCGCGAGCTGATCGCGACCTATGTCTCGTCGCAGAACAGCTGCCATTATTGCCAGACCATCCACGGCGCCATTGCAGCCGCACACCTCGACGGCGATGAAGCGCTGGTCCAAGCGGTGAAGCGCGACTACAGCGCGGCTGCGATCTCCCCCAAGCTGAAAGCGCTGCTTGCCATCGCCGGCAAGGTGCAGCAGGACGGGAAGAAGGTCACCACAGGGGACGTCGCGAGAGCAAGGGCGGAAGGCGCAACCGACCTTGAAATCCACGACACCGTCTTGATCGCGGCCGCCATCTGCATGTACAACCGCTACGTCGACGGCCTGGCTACGTGGCAGCCCGAGGACCCCGGCATCTACCGTGAACGCGGCGCCATGGTCGCCCGCGACGGCTACATTGCCGCCAACCTGACCAATTCTATGACCCCCCAACCCGAGATGGCAGCAGCGAGATAACCATGCCGCACATCAACCTTCCTGATCAGGTGTAGCGCGATCTCCATCGAAAGAACGATGCGCGACCCGCGGGCAGTGGTTACGCTGGCTCTCATTCCAAACCTTTCAGGAGAGCCTTTCCCTTGCCGCAACTTAAACATGCAGCCTTGCTTTGCACCGGCGTTCTCACGCTCTCCCTCGCCGCCGCCGCCCACGCGCAGGACACATTCTTCAGCCGCTGGCAGCAGCGAGCCTCCGCCACCCAGGCTCGGCAGCCCAGATGGATGGTTCCCGCCGTCGCTCCGTTTCCCACGCTGATCCAGGTGTTCCGCAGCGACTTCACCCGCCAGCGCACGCCCACGGGAGTCCAGAACTGGAACCTGGGCGCCTCGCGCGGCCTCAACGTCATCCCCTTCGCGCGCACCGAGGTCGCCGTGCTCGTGCCGCCGTTCTTTGAGCATGGCGACAAAACCCGGGACGGCTTCGGCGACCTGAGCTTCTCCGCCAAGTACCGCTTCGCGAGCGGCAATGAGCTGCACGGCAACTACGCCGCTGCGCTCTCGCTAGTGGCCACCGTGCCCACCGGCAGCTACAAAAACGGATCGGCCGACGCCGGGCTGAACCCCTACCTGGCCTTCGGCAAAGGTTTTCGCAAGGTTGATTTCGTCAGCGGAATCGGCGGCACGCTTCCCACCGGCGACACCAAAGCGCTCGGGCGCACCGTGGTCACCAACAGCTACGCGCAATACCATGTGGCCAAGTACTTCTGGCCGGAACTGGAGCTCAACACAACCGCCTGGTACGGCAGCTCGCGCGACGGCAAGACGCAAAGCCTTCTAACCCCCGGCCTCATGACGGGCAAGTACGCCTTCCGCCCGCACGACGAAACCAGCCGCACCGGCGCTGTGCTCGGCATCGCCTTCCAAACTGCCGTCACGCACTATCACACCTTCAACCACAATCTCGTCTTTTCCGGCCGCATCCTCTTCTAGCCGCCGAACCGCCCGAAGGCGCAGCAGGCGCGCTAGGGCAGTTCTCGTACACACGTAGAGCGGCCTGCATCGCTGGACGTGGCTTTTCCGGCGGGAAAAGCCACATTGCCACAACACTCTCCCTCTACACCATTACGAGAACTGCCTTAAGTAGCCTTTCAGCCCCTCGCGCGCCCGCGCAATGGCACGCAGCCCGCGCACAGGCCGTAGACGAAAAACTCGTGGCCCACCGCGCGAAACCCTCGCGGGATCTTCGGCCTGGCCGGGGCCACGCAGCCTTCCAGCTCGAACATCTTGCCGCATCCATTGCAAAAAAAGTGGTGGTGGTGCTTTTTGCCCGCCACCTCGTAGCGGGTCGACTCGCCCGGCACCTCCACGGGCTCGAGCCAGCCTTCCTGCATCAGCGCCTGAATATTGCGGTATACCGTCGCGATGCCCAGCGTCGCGTAGTGATGCTGCGCGCCTTCCAGAATCTCGTCCGGCGCAAGCGGGCGATTCGCTTGCGTCAAGGCCTCGCGAATCGCCGCTTTCTGCTTGGTGTTTCGTTTTTCCGTCGTCATCGTGCGTTCAAATCAGGCTACACGTTCGGCCTTGTAAGCAGGCTGCTAAAAGTGGAAGCCGACCTCCGCCGTCAGCGCCCGCGGCGTTACAAAATGCGTGCCGCTGAAGGTGGAAAGAAAGTTGTACAACGCATACTTGTTGCCCATGTTGACCCCGGTCAGCCGCAGGCTCCAGCGGTACTCGTCGCCGTTGAACAGGTTGTCCTTGCCGACCGAGGCGTCGAACAGGTTGCGCGGGGCGATGCGCGGCGGGTTTTTGTCGTCGTTCTCGGTGTTGGGCGCCGGGATCTGCACGAGCTTCGAGGTGAGCTGCGTCGCTAAGCAGCCGGCAAGGCCGGCGCCCGGGGTCGCGCGCACTCCATTGCAGACGAGTCCGGCTTCCGCCTGCTGGTCGGCGGTCAGGCCGGTCAGGTCGATGATCTGCTGACCGTTGGTCGGGGCCTGGCTCACGCAGCGGGTGTTGGCGCCGGGGATGTCGTTGTAGCAAGGGGTGGAAGCCGCGGTCAGCCCGCTGTCGTAACGCCAATTCAGGCTGACCCACGGCGCCCACCGGCCCGGAATCTGGTACTGCACGTTGGTGGTCTGGTTGTATCGCTCGTCGTGATCGATCCGGAACGGCAGCGTGCCGGCCCCATTGCCGACCGTGGCGCCCGCGCCGGCGATCTGCGGATTAAAAAAGCGCGCCGCCACCGACGACATCACCACAAATGCCGTCAGGCCGTGGTAGTCCAGCAAGTCCGCGCTCAACACAAATCCGGGGATTTTCGAGTTGTGCCAGTCGATCGGAAACGTAATCGGCGTGTTGCCGAGCACACTGAAGTCGAACGCATTGTGCGTGTACTTCCATATATAGTCGGCGTTGATCACAATGTGGCGACCCACACCCTGCTGGAAGCCCGCGTGAAACTCGTTGCGCGACCCCGGCCGCTCCACGGTGTTGCTCACATTGGGCGCGCAGTTCAACAGGGGGTTCAGCACCTGGTCGCCGCAGCCCACGCTGGACAACACCAGATTCTCATTGAACGGGCTTTCCAGCGTGCGCGCATACGAGACGCGCAGCACCGTGTTCGACCGGTCCAAGCGGTAGGAGGCGCCCAAGCGCGGCTCGCCCTTGCGCGCCACCACCAGACCGTTATACAGGTCGCCGCGAATCCCCAGATTCAACAGCCAGTGCCCCGCCTTGATCTCATCCTGAACATACAAAGCGAGCTCCTTCACATCCGTGTGGCCGAAGAAAGCATAGTTGCCGCCCAGTCGGGTCAGGTCATACGGGGCCAGCACCGGGTTGAAGGCGGGATTGGTGGCCGAGCCGTCCGCTCCGCCGCACTGCGCAGGGTCGCTGTACCCCGGCAGCGGGTTCCCGTTCCCATCCACGCAAGGCGAATTGAACGTGGGATCCACAATGCCCAAATGGTCGTGCTCGCGCAGAAAGGTGTGCTCGTACACCGCCCCGGCCAGCGCGGTGTTGATCCCCCTCGCATACGAGAGCTCTGTATGTACGCCCGCGTTCAGCAGCGTGCGCGACTGCGAAATGGACTCGCGCTGCAGGTTCGCCGGCCCCAGGTCGGTAAGCGCGTTGTGACTCGGATAGTAGTAATACGCGTCGTGACGAACATACGGCGCAAGATTGAACACCGCATTGTCGCTGAGGATACGCGTATAGGTCGGCGCGATGTTGAAGGTCTCAATCTTGGAGTGCTGATCGGCGTTGCCCACGCTCCCGATCACAGGCGTCGCCGTCGCGCCGCCGCTCACCACATTCTGCACGTTCAAGTTGTCGTAGTTGTTCGGCGTTTGGAACCACGATCGGCTGTAGTTCAGGTCCAGGTGCACCGAGTCCTTACTTGTCAGCGACCGATCGATCCGGTCAAACACATTCTGCTCGTTCCCGTAGTCGTGAAACACCGTAAACTCAGGCGGATCGAGAAACCGCCCCGTATTCAGGCCGTCGATCTCAAAAAAGTTCCCGCCATTCGGGCCGCCCGTGCCGACATCGAAAAACCCGCTCGCCGACCCGAACGTCCCATACGACGCCCCCACATCGCCGGTCGGCTTCTTCAATCCTTGCCCCGAGCGCGTCGTCACCACAATCACCAGGCTCGTCTTGTCCCCGTACTGGGCCGGAGGCGCGCCCGAGATCGCCTCGATCGACTGAATGGAATTCGCCGGAATCTGGTTGGAGAACACCTTGCTCTGCTGATCAGTAATCGGCTGCCCGTCCACATAAAACGAGTTCGACGCATGGTCGCCCAAGCCGTGAAACAGCCCATTCGAATCAGCCGCCACCCCGGGCGTGGTCAGCGTCACCAGCGAGGAAAGCGACGAAGACTGGCTCTCCAGCGGCACCTTGTTGAACAAGCCTCGGTCTATATCGGTGTGAAACGTCGTGCCCGACTCCACGATGTCGCTGCCCTCAACCGTCACGTTCTCCGTCGACTGGCCCGCTTTCAGGGTTTCCTTCACCGTCACCGGCACCAGCGACCGCACATCGGCATCCTGGGTCACAGACCCGAATCCCGGCGCCGTTACCACCAGGTGATAGCTGTTGAACGGCAGATTGTCGAACCGGTAATTGCCTGAGCTGTCCGCGACAGCCTTCGCGCTGTACCCGCTTACCGGGTTCACGATCGTGACAGCAGCGCCCGGAACCACCGCTCCGGTCGAGTCCACGACTGAGCCGACAATGCTGCCATTGTTGTTCTGCGCCAGGCTCAAAGCCGGCAAGGCAAGAGCGAAGGACGCGAACGCGCAAAGGCGCGAGGCCTTGCCTTGTACTGGAAATAAGGGTGACATAGAGCCTCCGAAATCATGACAGAGTGGGGGGACCGCAACGCGCCGCCCTCCATGAGGGTTCGCCGCGCGTTGCTGACTCTGGCGATTAAAAGGAGGCTGGAGGTGGGCGTATAAACGCTGTAACCAGCACCGCTCGGGCCCCCGGCGAGGGCTCACCCAATCGAACGATGCCGAGACACTGAAGCGCGATCGCAGCCGCGAACGCCGGCTGCACGTCCGGCGCCAAGTGCGCCGCGGCACACAGCTGGCAGTGCGAAGAGCCCGCCTCGCCCGCGTGGCCGTGCGCGAGCTCCGCCGTCACGAAAACCAGCAGAATCAGGCACAATAGCCCGATTGCGATCCTGCCGATTTTTGAACGATGTTTCATTCTGAATGCCTACGAGCATAGCGCATCTCGGCTGCGGAAACGGCACGGGGGCGAACTTTTGTTGAGAGCGCATCCTCATTAGCCTTCCAACTCAGGGTGTCGGAGTTCCAACCATCCTGCTGAGCCTCGTTGCGCTGCTCTGGTATAACCGGACACGACAGCGCCGACTCCGAAACCGGCCCATACGGAAGGGATCAAAGGGATGCAGATACCAGGCAGGGTCTTCATAGTCACCGGAGCGGCATCCGGCCTGGGCGAGGCCGCCGCGCGCATGCTCGTCGGTCGCGGGGCCAAGGTAGTCATCGCGGACGTCGCCTCAGGCGAGGCGCTCGCGGCGGAGCTCGGCGACAACGCCCTCTTTCTGCAGACCGACGTCACCCTCGAGCAGGACGGGACGCGCGCGGTCGCCCTGGCCCGCGAGCGCTTCGGCGCGCTCCACGGGCTGGTCAACTGCGCCGGCATTGCCCCGAGCGAGAAAATCGTCGGGCGCGCCGGCCCGCACGCGCTTGAAAGCTTTACCCGCGCCGTCATGGTCAACCTGGTCGGGACCTTCAATATGCTGCGCCTCGGGGCGGAGGCGATGATGGCAAACGAACCGTTGGCGGACGGCGAGCGCGGCGTGATCATCAACACCGCCTCCATCGCCGCGTTTGAGGGCCAGATCGGCCAGGCCGCCTACGCCGCGTCCAAGGCCGGAGTGGTGGGCCTCACGCTGCCCGCTGCGCGGGAGCTGGCGCGCAGCGGCATCCGCGTCGTCACCATTGCCCCGGGCCTGTTTCTGACGCCCATGATGGCCGCGTTTCCCCCTGCCGTGCAGGAGTCGCTCGCGCAGGCCGTCCCGTTTCCGGCGCGGCTGGGCAAGCCGGAGGAGTATGCTGCCATGGTCGCTGCAATTTGCGAAATCCCCGTGCTGAACGGCGAAACCATTCGCCTGGACGGCGCCCTGCGCATGGCGGCCAAGTAGGAGTTCTGTGCCCATGCGTATTTTGTGCGTCATTCGCCAGGTCCTCGATGCCGAGGAGAACGTCACCCTCCGCGAGGACCGGGTCGACACGGGCGCGAGCAAGCTGGTCCCGGACACCATGGACGAGTACGGAGTGGAGGAAGCGCTGCGCCTGCGCGAGAAACTCGGCGACGTCGAGGTGCTGGCCATGGCGGTCGGGGTCGCCCGCGCCGAGGAGGCCCTGCGCGCGGCCCTGGCGCTGGGCGCGGACCGCGCGCTGCTGGTGGAAACCGCACTCGCGCTGGATGTGATCGCGGTTTCAAGCGTGGTGGCCCAGGTCGCCCGGCGCGAGGGCGTGGATCTGATCCTGTGCGGCGGGCAGCAGGCCGACTGGGACAGCCAGGCGCTGGGCTCGGCCGCGGCGGAGCGTCTTGGCTGGCCGCAGGCGACCTGGACCACTAAGCTCTCGATTGAAGGCAAAGAAGCCACCGGCACGCACGATGTGGAGGAAGGCAGCGAAGCGTTCCGGCTGACCCTGCCCGCGGTCATCACCACCCAGCAGGGCCTCAACGAGCCGCGCTACCCCACCCTGCCCAACATCATGAAGGCGCGCAAAAAAGAGCTCAAGCGCGAGTCGCTGGAGAGCTTCGGGGTGAGCCCGAAACTCAAGCCGGTCAGCGCCCGGGTCCAAACCAAACAGCGCCTGCGAACCATGATCGACGGCAAGGACGCCGCGGCGGCTGCCGAGCGGCTGGTCGATCTACTGCGAAACGAAGCGAAGGTCCTTTCATGATTCTGATAGTGGCAGAGCACGCAAACGGCAAGCTGGGCAAGAGCACCTACGAATTGGCGCAAGCGGCGCGTTCGCTGGGCGCGGAGGATGCGGCAGCGGTGCTGGTGCTGGGGCACAATGTCGCCTCCGTGGCGGAGGAAGCGGCCGGCCTGGCGGCTCAGGTGCTGGTCGCGGACCGGCCCGAGCTGGCGCACTACGACCCTGAGCTGTGGGCCGCGGCGGTGGCGCAGATCGCCCAGGAGGGCGAGGCGGAGCTGGTCCTGATCGGCGCCGGCCGTGGCGGGCGCGAATACAGCGCGCGCGTCGCGGTCAAGCTGGACGCGCCTCTGCTCGAAGACGCCATCAGCCTGGAGCGCCGGGACGGCGGCATCGAGGCCGAGCGCTACACCTTTCTGGCCCGGGTCACGGAGCGGGTGCGGGCCGAAGCGCCGGTCGCGGTCGCGACCCTTAAGCCGGGCTCGTTTCCCCCGGCCGCGCCGCTGGCCCAGCCCGGGGAGCAGTTCGACGTGGAGCTGAAACTTCCCGAGCGGCGCGTGCAGGTGCACAGCCGGCAAACCGCGGCGGCGTCCACGCGGGTGTCCCTCAGCGAGGCCGAAACAGTGGTCTCGGGCGGCCGCGGTGTGGGCTCGGCTGAGGCTTTCTCGACACTCGTTGAGGCCCTCGCCGACCAGCTCGGCGCGGCCGTCGGCGCCACCCGCGCGGTCGTCGACGCGGGCTGGCGGCCCTACTCCGAGCAGGTCGGCCAAACCGGCAGAACCGTGCAGCCCAAGCTCTACTGGGCCATCGGGATCTCCGGAGCGGTGCAGCACCTGTCAGGGATGGGCAAGAGCAAGTGCATTGTCGCCATCAACAAGGATGCCGACGCGCCCATCTTCAAGTCGGCCGACTACGGCATCGTCGGCGACGTGGGGCAGATCGTACCCGCTATCATCGAGAAACTCCGCACCTAGCCACGATGCTTCCCCCCTCGCAGCAAATCGCATTCCTCGTCTTCGCGGCCGTGGCGCTGCTTCTCGCCGCGCTTGCCTGGCGTGGCCTGTTCCGCCGGATCGCGGCGGGCCGCCCGGACACCGAGGCACGCTTCGACCATCTTCCGCGCCGTCTGTGGTACGCGCTCGCGACCACGCTCACGCAGCGCCGCACCTTCCGCAAGCGCCCCTGGGTGAGCTTTTTCCACGCGCTCATCTTTTACGGCTTCGTGCTGTATCTGCTGGTCAACGTGGTGGATGCCGCCGAAGGATTCATCCCCTTCACCATCCGCTCCGACCACCCCGCGGGCGCGGCTTACAACCTGCTCGCCGATCTGCTCAGCGCGGCGGTTCTTCTGGGCGTTGCGGCGCTGGTGCTGCGGCGGTTTCTGCTGCCCAGCCGCCGCGACTTCCGCTTCAACGCGCGAACCCTTCTGCACCCGTCTGTCCGACAGGGCTACGTCCGGTTCGACTCCATCATCGTTTCGGCGTTTATTTTCATCCACGTCGGCAGCCGCGCCCTGGGCCAGGGCGCCAAGCTCGCGGCGGAGGGCCCCGACCATTTTCAGCCGTTCGCGACGCTGCTTTCGCATGGAATCAACCCCACCCATGCCGCGGACTGGCGCGTCCTCGGGTACTGGGGCGCGCTGGGCAGCGCGCTTGCGTTTCTCGCCTATTTTCCGCGCTCCAAGCACATCCACATCTTCATGGCACCGGCCAAGTACGCGCTCCGGCGCGGCGCGTCTTCCGGGGTGCTGCCGCCGCTCGATCTGAATATGGAAGCAGACGAGCCCGCGCTGGGCGCGAACCGGCTCCAAGATCTGGCCTGGCCGCGCCTGCTCGACGCCTATGCGTGCATCCAGTGCAACCGCTGCCAGGATGCGTGCCCCGCGTCCGCCACCGGCAAGGCGCTGAGCCCCTCGGCGCTGGAGATCAACAAGCGCATGGAGCTCAACCGCCCGGGCCAGAGCATCGAGTCGCGCCCCCTGCTTGCCTTCGCGCTCTCGCCCGAGGCCGCCTGGGCCTGCACGACGTGCGGTGCGTGCATCGAAGTGTGCCCCGTGCAGGACGACCCCATGCTCGACATCGTCGACGTCCGGCGGCATCAGGTGATGGTCGCGGGCGAGTTTCCCGCGCAACTGCAAAACGCCTTCCGCGGCATGGAGCGCGCCCGCAATCCCTGGGGCATCAACCATGAAAAACGCATGGACTGGGCCGAGGGGCTCGACGTAAAGACCACAGACGAGAACCCCGAGCCCGACGTGCTGTTCTGGGTCGGTTGCGCGGCCGCCTACGACCCTCAATCGCAGAAAACCGCGCGCGCGTTCGTGCAACTGCTCCGCCACGCCGGGGTCGACTTCGCGGTGCTCGGCAAACGCGAGTGCTGCACCGGCGACAGCGCCCGCCGCGCCGGCAATGAGTACCTCTACCGCCAACTTGCCGAGCGGAACGTCGCCACCCTCAACACGGTCCGGCCCCGGCTCATCGTGGCCACCTGCCCACACTGCATGAACGCGGTCGGCAAGGAGTACGGGCAGCTCGGCGGCGACTACAAGGTGGTGCATCACACTGAATACCTCCAGTCGCTCGTCGCCGACGGCAGGCTGCCGGTCGAGGCCTCCTCGTCCTTCGCGGTGGCGTTTCACGATCCCTGCTACCTGGGCCGGCACTCGGGCGTGTACGACGCGCCCCGCAACCTGCTTCACGTCCTCAGCAACTCGGTCGTGGAACTCGAACGCAGCCGCGAAAACTCCTTCTGCTGCGGCGCGGGCGGGGCTCAGTTCTGGAAGGAGGAGGAACCGGGCTCGCAGAGGATCTCCGATAACCGGTACGCTGAGGCCGAGCGCACTCTCGGCGCTTCCGGCGGGGACAAAGTGCTCGCCGTGGGATGCCCCTTTTGCAAAAGCATGCTGGCCAGCACACCCGGCAACCAAGCGGGCGCAGTCGCGGTAAAAGACATCGCCGAGCTTTTGCTTGAAAACGTGCAGGGCAAGGCGGGCTTAGCGCGCCCCGTTGCGACGGAGGCGCGCATTGAGCCGGCCGCGGCTCCTGCGGTTTCGGCAGCGCCCCCGGCTGAACCGACAGCCGCCGTCACGCCGCCGCCATCTGCCGGCCCAGCAGCGCCGGTGCCGACCGAGCGTAAAAAATGGGTTTCCAAAAAGCTGCCTGCGTCTCAGGAAGCCGCGCCGGAAGCTGTTGCCGATGCAGCCGCGCCCAAGGGGAGCGAGCGTAAAAAGTGGGCTCCCAAAAAGCATCCGGAGGCTCAGGCTTCCGCGACGGACGTCACCGAACCGGCCGCGCTGCCAGCTGCGGCAACTCCGGTCGCCGCCCCAGCCGCAAGCAGCGCGGAACCCGCGAAACGCAAAGTCTGGACCCCGAAGCGCCCCCCGCTCTAACCGGCAGTGCGCGCGATCAGCGCTCCACCGCCAGCGCCACGGAGTTCCCTCCCCCGAGGCAAAGCGCCGCGACGCCCCGCTTCACATCCCGCCGCGCCATCTCGTGCAGCAGGGTCACCAGCACCCGCGCGCCGCTCGCCCCGATCGGGTGCCCGATGGCCACCGCGCCGCCGTTGACGTTGACCTTGGCCAGATCGAGTCCCAGCTCCTTGCCGACCGCCAGCGCCTGCACGCTGAACGCCTCGTTCAGCTCAAAGAGATCCACCTCGTCCTTGCTCCAGCCGGCTTTTTTGAGCACAGCCGTGACCCCGGTCACAGGCGCGAGCATCACCCACTTCGGCGCGACCCCGCTTTGCGCCTGTGCTCTGACGCGAGCCATCGGCTGGAGGCCCAGCGCTTCGGCCCGGTCCGCCGCCATCAGCACCACGGCCGCCGCCGCGTCGTTCACCCCCGGCGCATTACCCGCGGTCACCGTGCCGTCCTTCTTAAAAACCGGCCGCAGCGCCCCCAGTGCCTCTAAAGTTGTATCCGGACGAATACTCTCATCTTCATCGAACAATCGCCCCGCGCCCTTCTTTCCGGGCACGTTTATCGGCAGAATTTCCCGGGAAAACCGGCCTTCCCGCTGCGCCTGCGCGGCCCGCCGGTGCGATTCCAGCGCATATTCGTCCTGTTTTTCGCGCGTAATTGCATGCTTTTCCGCCACTAATTCGCCCGAAAAACCCATATGTTGGTCCTCGCAAGCGCACCACAAACCGTCGTGCACCATGGAATCCACCGCCTTGGCATCGCCCATCCGCATCCCTTTGCGCGCCCCCGGCAGCAGATATGGCGCGTTTGACATCGATTCCATCCCGCCCGCAACCACGATTTCCGCGTCCCCCAGCGCGATGGCCTGCGCGCCCAGCGCCACCGCCTTCAGCCCGCTGCCGCACACCATGTTCACGGTCAGGGCCGCGACTGTATCAGCTAGGCCGCCGCGCAGCGCTGCCTGGCGCGCCGGGTTCTGCCCCAGCCCGGCCGGCAGCACGCACCCCAAAATGCACTCGTCCACCTGATCCGCGCCCACGCCTGCGCGGTTCACCGCCTCCCGCACCACCGCCGCTCCCAGCTCGACGGCGGTCATTTCGCTCAACCCGCCCTGAAACTTGCCCACCGCCGTCCGTACCGCCGCCACGATCACCACATCCCGCATCGGTCTTCTCCCTCCTAAGTATTGTTCCACGCCTCGGCGGCTTGCCGGGCGTGTTGCCGGGCGCATATGCTCGTGGCAACTCATGCTTTGGGAGGACCAGTGCGAGAGCTGACGCATTTCGTCGGAGGGCGGCCTGTGCCGGGCGCGTCCGGGCGCTTCGGGGATGTGTTCGATCCGAATACCGGCGAGGTGCAGGCCCGGGTACCGCTCGCTTCCACCTCCGAGGTGGACGCGGCGATCGCGAGCGCACAGGCCGCCCAGCCCGCATGGGCGGCGCAGAACCCGCAGCGGCGGGCGCGCGTGTTTATGAAGTTCGTCGAGCTGGTCAACCGCGAAATGCCCACGCTGGCCCGGCTGCTCTCCTCCGAGCACGGCAAAACCGTCAGCGACGCGCAGGGCGACATCCAGCGCGGGCTTGAGGTTTCCGAGTTTGTCGTGGGGATCCCGCACCTGCTGAAAGGGGAGTACAGCCAGGGAGCCGGCCCGGGCATTTCCGTCTACTCCATGCGCGAGCCGCTGGGGGTTGTGGCCGGAATCACGCCGTTTAACTTTCCGGCGATGATTCCGCTCTGGAAGGCTTCCCCCGCGATCGCCTGCGGCAACGCCTTCATCCTGAAGCCCTCGGAGCGCGACCCGTCTGTGCCTCTGCGGCTGGCCGAGCTTTTCATTGAAGCCGGCCTTCCGCCCGGCATCTTCAATGTGGTCAATGGCGATAAAGAGGCGGTCGACGCCATCCTGCACGACGGGCGGGTACAGGCGGTAGGCTTTGTCGGGTCTACGCCCATCGCGAGCTATGTGTACTCGACCGCGACCGCGCAGGGCAAGCGCGCCCAGTGCTTCGGCGGTGCCAAGAATCACATGGTGGTGATGCCGGATGCGGACCTCGACCTGGCCGCCGATGCCCTGGTGGGCGCGGCGTTCGGGTCGGCGGGCGAGCGGTGCATGGCGATTTCGGTCGCGGTGCCGGTGGGCGAAAAAACGGCGGACGCACTGGTCGAAAAGCTGAAAACCCGGATGAAAACTCTCAAGGTCGGCGAATCGACCGACCCCGAGGCGGATTTCGGACCGCTGGTGACCGCGGAAGCGCGCGAACGGGTGAAGCACTATATCGGCATCGGCGTCGACGAGGGCGCGGAGCTGGTCGTGGACGGGCGTTCGTTTGTGTTCCCGGGGCACGAATCGGGCTTTTTCCTGGGCGCGTCGCTGTTCGACCGCGTCGAGCCGCGGATGCGCATTTACCAGGAGGAAATCTTCGGCCCGGTTCTCGTGGTGGTGCGCGCGCAAACGGCGGAAGAAGCGCTGCGCCTACCTTCCGAGCACCCCTTCGGCAACGGCGTATCCATTTACACCAACAGCGGTCAGGCGGCCGACCAGTTCGTTTCCCGGGTCAACGTCGGCATGGTGGGCGTCAACGTGCCCATCCCGGTCCCGATCGCCTACTATACCTTCGGCGGGTGGAAGCAGTCGGGCTTCGGCGACCTGAACCAGCACGGCACCGACGGCATACGGTTCTACACCCGGACCAAGACCGTGACCTCGCGCTGGCCGCGGGGCGCGGACGACGGATCGAGCTTTGTAATCCCCACGATGGGCTGAACGGAGAGCGGAATGGCAATGGCAGGAGTGGACGAGCCGCGTGCTTTCGCGCTCACCGAGGAGCAGGGGGAGATCAGCCGGATGGCTCGCGACTTTGCGGCCAACGAGATGGCACCGTTCGCGGTCGAGTGGGACCGGAACAAGACCTTCCCCGTCGACGTCATCCGGCGCACCGCCGAGCTGGGGATGGGCGGCATTTACGTGCGCGAGGACATGGGCGGCAGCGGGCTCGCGCGGCTCGACGCGGCGCTTATTTTCGAAGGGCTTGCCATGGGCTGCCCTTCCACAGCGGCATATATCTCGATCCACAACATGGTCGCCTGGATGATTGACACGTACGGCGACGGGAACCAGCGCCGGCAGTGGCTGCCGCGGCTTTGCACGATGGAGAGCTTCGGCGGCTACGCCCTGACCGAGCCCGGAGCGGGGTCGGACGCGGCCTCGCTCAGCACTAAGGCCGTCCGCGAGGGCGACGAGTGGGTTCTCGACGGAGTGAAGCAGTTTATTTCGGGTTCGGGCCACCCCGGCAACGTGTATATCGTGATGGCCCGGACCGGCGGGCCCGGCGCGCGCGGCATTTCGGCCTTCATTGTCCCGGACGGGAGCCCTGGGCTCGGCTTCGGCGTGAACGAGCGCAAGATGGGCTGGAACACGCAGCCGACTCGCCAGCTCATCCTGGAAGGTGTGCGCGTGCCGGCTGACAATCTCCTGGGCGAGCAGGGCCAGGGCTTCCGGATCGCGATGTCCGGCCTGGACGGAGGGCGCTTGAACATCGCCGCCTGCTCGCTGGGCGGTGCCCTGGAGGCACTCGGCAAGGCGCGCCGCTACCTCACCGAGCGCCTCGCGTTCGGCAAGCGTCTGGCGGATTTCCAGGCTTTGCAATTCCGTTTGGCCGACATGGCGACCGAGCTGGAGGTGGCCCGCAGCATCCTGTGGCGCGCCGCGTCCGCCCTGGACGCCAAAACTCCGGACGCGACCGTGCTGTGCGCCATGGCGAAGCGATTCTGCACCGATGCCGGGTTCCACGCGGCCAACGAGGCCCTGCAGCTGCACGGCGGCTACGGCTACCTGGCCGACTACGGAATCGAAAAGATCGTGCGCGACCTGCGCGTCCATCAGATCCTCGAAGGCACCAACGAAATCATGCGGGTCATCGTCGCGCGCAGCCTGTTGGAGAACGCCTAAATGGAGGACGCGCGGATCGAGGCGCATGGGGCGTGCGGCCGGATCACCCTGAACCGCCCGCGCGCCCTCAACGCGCTGACGCTCGAGATGGTTCGGGAGATCCATCGCGCGCTCACAGACTGGGCGGCCGACGACCGCGTCGAGTTCGTCCTGATTGACGGCGCGGGCGATCGCGGTTTGTGCGCCGGCGGCGACATTCGCGCCCTGTACGGGTTTGCCGTCGCGCAGGACTTCCGGGCGGCTGCCGATTTTTTCCGGGAAGAGTACCGGCTCAACTCGCTGATCGCCCACTACCCAAAACCATATCTGGCGCTGATGGACGGAATCGTCATGGGCGGCGGCATCGGGATTTCGGCGCACGGCTCGCACCGCATCGTCACGGAGCGGTCGAGCCTGGCGATGCCGGAAACCGGGATCGGCTTTGTGCCGGACGTGGGCGCTACGTTCCTGCTGAGCCGCGCGCCGGACGAACTTGGGACCTATCTCGGGCTGTGCGGCGGCCGCATCGGTGCCGCGGATGCGATTGCCTGCGGGCTTGCGGATTTGTTTGTCCCGAGCGAGCGCCTCCCTGCCCTGGCGGCGCAACTGGCGGGCGTCGGACGGGCGGATTTCAAGGCCTGCCTGAAAACATACGCGGAGGCGCCTCCGGCGGGGAGCTTCGAGACCCGGCGCGCGTGGATCCGGGAGTGTTTTTCGCACTCGTCGGTGGAAGTGATCGTGGAAGCGCTGGAGCGGGAGCCGGAAGCGGCGGAGACCGCCGCGGAGATCCGCAAACAGTCCCCGACCGCCCTGAAAGTAACACTGGAAGCCCTGCGAAGAGCGCGATCCTTGCCCGACCTGGATGCGTGTCTCCGGCAGGAATACGTCGTCTCGCTGAACTCGATGCGCTTCGGCGATTTTGTGGAAGGAGTACGCGCCGCTGTGATCGACAAGGACCGCAATCCCCGCTGGGATCCGGCGCATTTCCAGGACGTAACCGCGGAGCGCGTGGAGGCGTGCTTCGCGCCTTTTGAGGGGGAGCAGACAGCATGGCCGGAATAGGGTTTCTCGGTTTGGGCAACATGGGTGGGCCGATGGCGGCCAACCTGGTGAAAGCCGGCCACCGGGTCCGGGGGTATGATCCCGCGCCGTCGGCCGTCGCGGACGCCCGGCTCGCGGGCGTTGAAGTAGTGGAGCACGCGGACAAGGTCGCCGCGGGCGCGGAGGTTCTTGTGACCATGCTGCCCAGCGGCAAGCATGTGCTCGATCTGTACCGCGCGCTGCTGGGGAGCGCGGAGCCGGGGACGCTGTTTCTGGATTGCTCCACGATCGATGTGGCCGGCGCGCGGCTTGCGCACGAATTGGCGCGCGGAGCCGGAATGGCTGCTCTCGACGCCCCCGGGTCCGGGGGGGGTTCGGGCGCGGGTGCGGGGACGCTGACCTTTATGGTCGGGGGCTCGGCAGAAGCCGTGGAGCGAGCGGCGCCCGTGCTCTCCGCGATGGGGAGAAAGGTGGTGCACTGCGGCCCGGCGGGCACCGGGCAGGCTGCCAAGATCTGCAACAACCTCCTTCTCGGCGCTTCCATGATCGCCGCGAGCGAAGCTTTTGTGCTGGGCGAGGCGCTCGGCATTTCAGCCCAGGCGCTCTACGATGTGATGTCGACCTCCTCAGGGCAGTGCTGGTCGGTGACCTCGTACTGCCCGGTCGCGGGACCGGTTCCCGCAAGCCCGGCTAATCGTGGCTATCAGCCGGGCTTTTCCGTGGGCTTGATGCTCAAGGACCTGAAGCTGGCGGCCGACGCGGCGTCGGCCGAAGCGCTCGACCTGCCGCTGGGACGCCATGCGCGCGACCTGTATGCCGCATTTGCGGCTGCCGGCAACAGCGGGAAAGACTTTTCAGCAATCATCCAGTCCCTTCGCGCGGAGGCGAATCATGCCTGAAACCATTCTCGTCGAAACTGCGGGCCGGGTGGGCGTGATTCGCCTGAACCGTCCCAAGGCTCTCAACGCCCTCAATCTGCTCACGATGCGCGAGCTGACAGCCGCCCTGGAAGCATTCGACCAAGACCCTGGCATCGGCTGCATCGTGCTGACGGGGTCGGAAAAGGCGTTCGCGGCCGGCGCCGACATCAAGGAAATGCAGGGGCAGAGCTTCATGGACGTGTACCGGGCAGACTGGTTCGCGGGCTGGGAGGCGGTCGGGCGCATTCGCAAGCCGATCGTCGCCGCGGTTTCCGGCTTTGCGCTGGGAGGGGGGTGCGAACTGGCGATGGCTTGCGACTTCATCGTGGCGGCGGATTCCGCGAAGTTCGGGCAGCCGGAGATCAAGCTCGGAACCATGCCCGGCATGGGCGGGTCGCAGCGGCTGACGCGGGCGATCGGCAAAGCCAAGGCGATGGAGATGTGCCTGACCGGGCGCATGATGGACGCCGCCGAGGCCGAGCAGGCGGGCCTGGTGGCGCGGGTGGTGCCCGCGGCCGAGCTGATGGCCGGCGCCATGGCGACGGCGGAGACCATCGCGAACATGCCTTTGTCGGCGGCTATGATGGTGAAGGAAGCGATCAACCGCGCTGATGAGCTGACCTTGGCCGAGGGGCTGCGCTTCGAGCGCCGGCTGTTTCACTCGACTTTCGCCACCGAGGACCGGGCGGAGGGAATGGCCGCCTTCGTGGAAAAACGGCCCGCTCGGTTTTCGCATCGGTAAAGGACGCGCATGAGTTACGAATCGGCCGGATTGCGGTTTCGAAACGCGGTGGAAGCGGAACGGCCGCTGCAGGTGGTCGGGGCCATTACGGCATACGCGGCGCGCATGGCGGAGGCGACGGGCTTTTCGGCCCTGTACCTGTCGGGCGGGGGCGTGGCGGCCAACTCGCTGGGCATGCCCGACCTCGGCATCAGCACCATGGAAGACGTGCTCATCGACGCCAGGCGCATTCTCGACGCCGCCGGGCTGCCTTTGCTGGTCGATATCGATACGGGCTGGGGCGGCGCGTTCAACATCGCCCGCACCATCCGCTCCATGGTCGGGGCCGGGGTCGCGGCCGTCCACATGGAAGACCAGGTCGGCACGAAGCGCTGCGGCCATCGTCCGGGCAAGGAGGTCGTTTCCACCGCAGAGATGGTCGATCGGATCAAAGCCGCCGTGGATGCGCGAACCGACCCGAACTTCGTACTGATGGCGCGCACCGACTCCCTCGCTGTTTTGGGGCTGGACGAGGCGATCGACCGCTGCGCGGCCTATGTGGAGGCGGGCGCGGACATGATTTTCGCCGAAGCCGTGACCGAGCTTTCCATGTACCCGAAGTTCAAAGCGGCCGTACAGGTGCCGATCCTGGCCAACATTACCGAGTTCGGCCACACACCGCTGTACACCAAGGACGAGCTCGCCTCCGCGGGGGTCGATATCATTCTGTATTGCTGCTCGGCCTACCGCGCCATGAATGCGGCGGCGCTCCGGGTGTACCGGGCGATCCGCGCCGAGGGTACGCAGCGGTCCGTGGTCGCGGAGATGCAGACCCGCGCGGAGCTGTATGAGTTTCTGGGCTATCACGAGTACGAACAAAAGCTGGACAGGCTCTTCGCTCGGGCGAAACAGCCGTGAGATTTCAGGAGAAACAGAGATGAGCAGCAATCCGGTGGCGCAGGAAGCGCCTGCGTTCAAGGCAAAGAAATCCGTGGCCCTGTCCGGGGTGCCTGCGGGCAATACGGCGCTCTGCACAGTGGGCAGGAGCGGCAGCGACCTGCACTATCGCGGGTACGACATCCTGGACCTCGCGGCGGCCTGTGAGTTTGAAGAGATCGCGCACCTGCTGATCCACGGCACACTGCCCAACAATGCGGAACTGGCAGCGTACAAGGCGCGGTTGAAGGCAATGCGAGGGCTGCCGAACGCGCTGAGGTCGGTGCTCGAGCAGCTGCCGGCCGCCTCGCACCCCATGGACGTGCTGCGGACCGGTGTTTCGGCGCTCGGCTGCGTGCTGCCGGAGAAAGAAGACCACAATGCTCCCGGCGCCCGCGAGATCGCCGACCGGCTGCTCGCGTCACTCGGCTCCATGCTGCTGTACTGGCACCAGTTCGCCGCCAACGGGCGTCGCATCGACGTGGAAACCGATGACGACTCCATTGGGGCCCACTTTCTGCACTTGTTGCACGGCGAGCTGCCCAGTCCGTCCTGGACGCGCGCCATGCACACCAGCCTGATCCTGTACGCGGAGCATGAGTTCAACGCTTCGACGTTTGCCGCGCGCGTGATCGCCGGTACGGGGTCGGATCTTTACTCCTGCATAACCGGGGCGATCGGGGCGCTGCGCGGGCCCAAGCACGGAGGGGCGAACGAGGTCGCGCTCGACATCCAGAAGCGCTACGCCGATCCGGATGAGGCCGAGCAGGATATTCGGCAGCGGGTCGAGCGGAAAGAGGTCGTGATCGGCTTCGGGCATCCGGTCTATACCGTCTCCGACCCGCGGAACGAGGTGATTAAAAAGGTCGCGCGCGAGCTTTCGGAAGAGCAAAGCAGCATGAGGATGTACGACATTGCCGCGCGGATCGAGGCTGTGATGTGGGACAGCAAAAAAATGTTTCCGAACCTGGACTGGTTCAGCGCTGTAAGTTATGAGCGTATGCGGGTGCCTGCCGCTATGTTTACTCCGCTGTTTGTTGTCGCGCGAGTAACTGGATGGAGCGCGCATGTGATCGAGCAGCGCATGGATGGAAAGATTATCCGTCCGGCGGCCAATTACACGGGGCCCGAAAACCGCGAGTTCGTCCCCATCGCCGACCGCAAGTAACGGCCCCAGACTGGAGAGAAAGTGTCCGCACACATCGCGAGCGAGCGCCCCAAGCCCGACCAGGTGCTCGTCGATATCGTCGACTACGTTGAGTCCTATGAAATCCACAGCGGTGAGGCTTTTGAAATCGCGCGTCTTTGCCTGATCGATACTCTCGGATGCGGGCTGGAGGCGCTCGAATACCCGGCCTGCACCAAGCTGCTCGGACCGATCGTGCCCGGAACGATCGTGCCGAACGGGGCGAGGGTGCCGGGAACGCAGTTTCAGCTCGACCCGGTGCAGGCCGCTTTCAATATCGGCGCGATGATCCGCTGGCTCGACTTCAACGACACCTGGCTGGCTGCGGAATGGGGCCACCCTTCCGACAATCTCGGCGGACTGGCTGTCCAGATCGGCCGTGGCTGCGGGGCGGCCGCCGCTCGTGATGAAGCAGGTGCTCACCGCGATGATCAAGGCCCACGAGATCCAAGGCTGCCTGGCGCTTGAAAATTCGTTTAACAAGGTCGGGCTCGATCATGTCGTACTGGTCAAGGTGGCGACGACAGCGGTGGTGGGGAGAATGCTCGGGTTGAGCCGCGACCAAAGCATCGCCGCAGTCTCGCTCGCCTGGGTGGATGGGCAGAGCCTGCGCACCTACCGGCACGCCCCGAACGCCGGCTCGCGCAAGAGCTGGGCGGCCGGGGACGCGACCGCCCGGGGGGTGCGGCTGGCGCTGATGGCGCAAACCGGCGAGATGGGCTATCCCACCGCGCTGACCGCGAAGACCTGGGGCTTCTACGATGTTTCGTTTCGGGGGCAGACGTTCCGGTTCCAGCGGCCCTACGGCACGTATGTTATCGAGAACATTCTGTTCAAGATCAGCTTCCCGGCGGAGTTCCACGCGCAAACCGCCGTGGAAGCCGCCATCACCCTGCACGCCCGCTTACAAGCGCTGGGTAAATCCGCCGCGGAGATCCAGTGCATCCGCATCCGCACCCACGAGGCTTGCCTCCGCATCATCGATAAAAAAGGGCCGCTCACTAATCCCGCGGACCGCGACCACTGCATTCAGTACATGGTCGCCGTTCCGCTGCTGTTCGGACGCCTGACAGCGCAGGATTATGAAGATGCCGTGGCGCTGGACGATCGGATTGAACGATTACGCGCCCGGATGGAATTGGTCGAAGCGCCCGAGTTTACCGCCGACTATCACGACCCGGCCAAGCGCTCCATTGCCAACACGCTGCGGGTTGAGCTGACTGACGGCTCGGTACTGGAGGAAACAGTGGAGTACCCGATCGGGCATAAACGCCGTCGCATGGAAGGCATTCCTCTGCTGGAAGCGAAGTTCAGGACCAATCTCGGCCGCCGTTTTGACGCTGCCCGGCAAGAGCAGGTGCTGGCCGTCTCCCTGGACCGGCAGCGTCTGGAGACGACGCCGGTTCAGGACTATGTCGACCTGTATTGCGCGCCGTGAGGGAACGCATCGGCGGAAGTGTGCGGGGCTCCGGGCTTGCGCCCCGTTGCCCCGCTGGTGAGTCCCGGCTTACTTAAGCCCATATACATCGAGCTCCCCCTGACCTACGAGATCGCGTCCTGTCGATAGATAGACTTTGCCGTTTGCCACGACCGGCGAAGTGAACTTGATCCCATAGCCTGGCATATCTCCCGCATTGGTGGCGCTGTTATATAGCTCAGTCCCCAAGTTCTCGGCATCGTAGGCGCGGAGGGTTGCGGCGGGCGGGACTTTGCTTTGAAGCGGATTACCGTGATCGATCATCCACAGGACTCCATTTTTCGTGCCGTCCGCCGAAATGAAGGGTGTGGTGCCCTAGCTGCCCGCAAGGATGCTCGGCGTGGTTTCATGGTTGGGTATCAGTCCTGAGGCGGAAAGCGTGAACTGGCGCACTCCGCCCGGGGCGGGCCCTGTCGGCGTGACGCCCAAGTACACCGAACCGTTGAAATATGCGGCCGTTCCGAAAATCTCGTAGGAGCTGATGCCGGCGATATGCGTTCCCGAAATATCCGTGCACGGCTGGGAGTACGGCGCGGATATGTCACCCTCAAAATATAACCGCTGCGCCGCTCCAGCGTCCCCAGTCTGCTCTTTCCCGAGATTGCTCGTGTTGAGCAGATACAGTCTGCCTGTTTTGCCTCCCACCAGAGCCTGCGAAGCGCCCGGAATCAGCAGCAAACCACCAGCCGCCAAATCCGCATCGTTGCAATTCATGTAGGGGTAATCTTCCGGGGTAAAAAAGTCTTTCTGGTTCAGCTGCGCATCGAAGCGGAGCACCGAATCCGCCCAAGCCGTTTGCCCATCCCAGGGACCGTTGCCGGTAGCTACGTACACGCTGCCATTGCTGTCGGCAGCCGGGCCGCCGCCGCCCATCCAGATGCCGCCGGCGCTTGCGTACCTTCCTTCCCCGTTTAGGTTGGGGCTGGCGTTGAACACCCCGGTTTGCTTCAGAGTCTTGGCATCGTAGGCCAGCAGCCAACCGCTGTGGCAACCGCCGAAGCCGATGTAGACCGTCCCATTCGCCAACAGCAGCGCCGCTCTTTGGACGCAGGATGTGGTCAGCGAATCCATGCCGTTATTGGAATCGCTATTCGTACCCGGAACCGTAGCCTCGATCGTCATCGGGCCGCCGAACTTTTGCGTTCCGGTTGTGATGTCGAGCGCGTTCAAGCGGAAAGTCGCGCCGTTCGTCCCCGCTTTCTGCGCCGAAACCACATAGAGGGTGTTCGAGGCCGCATCGATCACCGGGGTTGAGGTGACGCCCTGATACGGCTGGATGGGCCCGTTAATCATGGACGCCTCCCCCGGTTGCAGCAGAGAAACCTGCCACAAGGGTGCGCCTTGGCTGTCTGCGTCGAAGGCATACACGCTGTCATGCTCGGTTGCGGCGTACACAACATTGTGCGCGGTTCCGCCGACGGTGACGTTCGACATCACAAGCGGTTCGCCATACTCATAGCCGTCCATTTGGTCGGAAAACAGCTTTCCAAACGTTTGCGGCTTTACGTTCGAGGGAGCAAGGGACTTCTCGGCAGCATTCAACCCGCTGCGACCGGCATCCGCCTGCCAAGTTGCGATGTTGATCCCTGTGCCCGGCGCGACCGCGATCAGCAGCGGAGCGCTCGCGGTCACTCCGTCGAGCGAGGCCGTGATGGAGGTCGAACCGGAAGCGTCGGCTGTCGCGAGTCCCGAGGAGCTCACAGCCGCGACGGCTCCGTTCGCCGCGGTCCAGTTCACCATTGAGGTTACATCCGCGCTCGACCCATCCTTGTATGTTGCTTTCGCGTTGAACTGCTGCGTCGCGCCCATCGGAATGTTCGCCGAAGACGGCGAGATCGCGAGAGACGTGACCGCCTTGGCCGTCACGCTCAACCCCGCGATTCCGCTCGCGCCGTTCAGCGTGGCGGTCACAGTCACCGAGCCGGCCGCAATGCCCGTCGCTAACCCGGAGGCAGTCACCGTAGCGATCGCCGGGTTGGATGAGGTCCAGTTCGCGGTCGCGGTCACGTCCCCGGTCGAGCCATCACTATAAGCGGCTGTTGCGTTCAACTGCTGCGTGGCTCCCACTAAAACTCCGGGAGCCGACGGAGAAACAGCGATGGAGGTCACTGTTTTAGCTGGTTCAGGCACCGTGATCTGCGCCGATCCACTGATGCCGTTGAATGTCGCGGTGACGGTAGCCGTGCCCGCGGCGACGCCCGTGGCCAACCCGGACGAGCTGACCGTAACCACCGAGCTTGCGCTCGACGTCCAACTTACTGTCGGGGTCACATCGGCAGCGGAGCCGTCGCTGTAATTCCCCAAGGCCGCAAGCTGCTGTTTAGCGCCCACCGCGACACTGACGGTAGCCGGGGAAAGGACGATGGATGGAAGTGTCTTCACGAACACAGGCGGGGTCAAGGTGATTTGCGCTGATCCGCCGATACCGTTCAGCTGTGCGGTCACGGTAGTCGAGCCTGCCGCGATCCCGGTCGCCAGCCCCGACGAGGCGATAGAGGCCACAGCTGCATTGCTCGAAGTCCAGGTTGCCGTGGACGTCACATCCGCCGTCGAGCCGTCGCTGTAATCGGCCGTAGCTGCAAACTGCTGCTTCGCTCCCACCGCGATACTGGCAGTGGCCGGCGACACAACGACCGAGGTCACCGATTTAGTCGTGTCCGTCGAGCCGGGCGCCTTCACCGGGCTTGGGGAAGCGGCTGCGTTGCTGCCGCATCCGGTGCCGGCCATCATCAGCGGAATCAGCGCCGAGAGAAGGACGAGCGGGAGCCATTGGATGCCGCGACGGGGGCGAATAAGCGACGTGGAAGCGAGCTGCGTCATAGAGAACTCAAGCCTCGAAATAGACTTCGTTTTGAAAAGCTGAGAGCCTCGGGCCGAAAACCACCGACTCAGGCCTAAAAGAACAAAGCGAACAAATCAGGCACAGTCTACGTGAGTTTCAACAACACACAACGCGTTTTTTTACGGTAGCCATCTATTTTTGACACTTTAGTGTAAAAACTGCGGAATGACATCCGAGCGGCTTGCGAGGCAGGTATCCAGAAAGCAGGATCCATAGTCGTCCGCAACGTGCGCCGGCTGCCCGCAGCCGAAACATGGGGGAGAACGACCGGTTTAAGCGTCGGGTACACTCGCCCGAAAGCTGAACCGGAAAGGTTCAACCGTAGACCCTTGAGCCACACGGCCGCTCTTTAGCAAAAGAGGATGCCCGAAGCGGGCACCCTCGACGCTACGAGCAGTCTAGGGCGTGAAGCTGGTTGGGTGACAGCTGGAAGGATCACTGAGCGCGACCGGTGGTGTCGGAGGAGTCACCCACGGCGGGTTCTGGAAATCGAAGAAATCGAGCAGGTTGGGCTGCGCGGCATCTCGGGCGGTCAGGTGCGCATTGGCGCCGAGAAACCGGTTTTCGATAAACCGGATGACGGCGGTATGGTCCATGGGAGTGTGCGAAACATAGTGCGCCCGGGTAAACGGCGAGATGACCATATTCGGCACCCGGAAGCCGAGCTGGGCGGCGAAGCCCTGCTGGGCTGGGGCATCGGCAGGGTTGGCGCCGGGAGAGTTGGTGCTCAGATCGCAGTGGAGGGTCGCCGTGCCGGCCGTCGGTGGCTGGCAAGGGTTGTACCCGTCGGCGTTGACCGCGATTGCTCCCGGAACAGGTGCGGCTCCCGGAGTTGTGGGGATTTGCAGAACCGGGATGTCGGTTGCCGTGGAAGCGGCACCCACCATCGCATCCGTATTGTCATTTGAGCGACCAGGCACGGGCGGAACGTGGTCGTAGGGGCCGCCGGCCTCGTCGTAGGAGAAGAAGAAGATCGAGTCATTCCACGAAGGGCTGCCCATGAACGCATTCACGACTTTGGCCACCTCAGCCTGACCGGCCAGGACCGATTGGCCGGAACCGGGATGTTCATCGTTGTTGCCGTACCCGGCTTCAATAAAGGCGTAGGCAGGCAGGGTGCCGTTTTTGACGTCCAGGTAATACTGCGAGAGCGGGGCGATATGGGTGGGATCGACGCAGAAGGAGCCCGTTGAGTCGCCCGTAATTGGATTATTGGAGGAGACGGTGGGCGCGCTACAGCCGTCGGCCGCCTCTTCGGTACTGGGTTGGTGCAGGTACTTGTACGACTCTGCAAGCGCGGAGAAGTTGGTTCCAGGGTATCGGGCGTTCCCGGTCTTCGGGCAGTCGTCGATATCCGTGCATTCGCCCTGGGTTACCGTGTAGTAGATTTTCCAAGATACATTGGCTTGCTCCAGTTCTCCGAAAATGGTCGGAATAGCGAGCTGCCCCTGGTGATCGTCGTTACCTGGGTCGGCGGTCAGGCCTTGCGTTGTACCGCCGGTAAAGGTTGCGATGCGATTGTCGATGCTCTTGCTCGATACCGGCGTGAACCACCGGTCGGACAGCGCGAACTCTGAGGCCATGTAGTAGTAGTAGTTTAAAGTGCTGCCGTCGTAGTATCCCATCGCCCGCTGGCCGGTCAGGTCGGTGTAGCTGCCCGAGCAGTGGGTGTTCGGTTGACTGCAACTCTTGGCAAAGCCCTCGGCCGTGTGCACGAAACCGTCCATCTTCATCGCCCGGTTCACGGTGAAGTCGTAGCGGTTGATATCGCCATAGCTTTCCAGCCACGCCGAGCTTTCGTCATCCACGCAAGTGCTGGTCAATTTGAAGAGCGGGAACGTGTCGCCTTCGTCATCCTGATTGGCGGTTGTGAGCTTGTCGTCGATCCCGTCCACCGCGTAGTTCGTCCCGTCGGCGCCGATGTTCCATTTATTGGCGATGCGATACGGGTTCAGCATCCCGAAATAGTTGTCGAAGCTGTGGTTCTCCTGGAGCATGAAAATGACGTGGTCGACATCCTGGACGGTTCCGGTACCGGTCACGGTCACGGTCACGGTGTAGGTGGCGTTGCCCCCGCTTCC
Organism: uncultured Acidobacteriaceae bacterium; assembly: GCA_964246765.1. Taxonomy (GTDB): domain Bacteria; phylum Acidobacteriota; class Terriglobia; order Terriglobales; family Acidobacteriaceae; genus EB88. Next base: position 34,367 of record CAXTRW010000005.1, read on the forward strand.
GGTGACCGCGACGGTATAGGTCGTGTTCCCGGCCGGAGAAACCGTCTGCGTGATGACCTGGGGGCCCGCGCCGGTCGGCACGGGATAGGTTGTGCTTGTGCCGTCATCTCCCTTAATCGTGACCTGGGTGGCATTGGTCGGGGTCACCGTCAGAGTCGCGGAATGGCCGTGCGTGATCGTCATTGGGCTGGCCGAAACCGTCGCGGTGGGCGCAGGCACAGCCGTGACGGTAACCGTCGCGTTCTGCGCGGTTGTCCCGCCGGGCCCGGTCGCCGTGGCCGTGTACGTCGTGGTCGCGGCGGGGCTTACGGGCTGGGAGGCATGGCTCGAGGCCAGTGTATAGCTTTCCCCGTCACTCCCCTTGATCGTGACCGTAGTTGCGTTCGTCGCGTCCGCGATCAGCGTGGACGAGCCCCCGGTGGAGATCGAGGGCGGGTTCGCATTGAACGACAAAGAAGGCGCGGGGTTCGCACTGACGGTGACGGTCGCGGACTTGGAAGCTGTGCCGCCCGGCCCGGTCGCGGTGACCGTATAGATGGTAGTCGCCTTGGGGCTGACAGGCTGGGTTCCGCCGCTAGCCGGGAGCTGGTAGCTCGAGCTGTCGCTCCCTGCGATGGTGACCTGAGTAGCATTCGCGGCCGTCACGGTCAGCAGCGAGGAGTTCGACACGGTGATTGAATTCGGGGCCGCGGCGATGCTGACGGACGGAGCCGGGTTCGGGGTCACGGTCACGGTCACGGTGGCGGTGTTCGAGCTTGAGCCGCCGGGTCCGGTGGCGGTCGCCGTATATATGGTGGTCACGCTGGGGCTTACCGACAGGGTGCCGCCCATGCCTGGGAGCTTGTTGCTGCTGCCGTCGCTACCGGTGACCAGGATTTGCGTGGCGCCGGTCGCGGTCACCTTCAGAATGGTGGAACCGGACTGGGCGATGGAAGCCGGGTCCGGGGTGATGTTGACCGACGGCGCGGGAACCGGGGCGGGCACAACCGTCACCGTCGCGCTGGCGGTTGTCTTGCCTCCGGCTCCAGTCGCGTTCGCTGTGTAGGTGGTGGTTGCGGCCGGGCTTACGATTTGGAACCCGCCGGTTGCGGGTAGCGTATAGCTGCTGCCGTCGGTTCCGGTCACGGTCACCGCGGTTGCGTTTGCGGCAGCTACAGTGAGGGTTGAGGAGCTTCCCGCTGAGATTGATGCCGGCGCACCCGCGATGCTCACGGTCGGCGCGGGAGCGATGGCTCCGGTAACAGTCACGGTCGCCTGCGCTGTGGCACTGCCTCCGGGCCCCGAGGCGGTCGCGGTATAAACTGTGGTCTTGGCGGGAGTCACGGCCTGGGCGCCTCCGCCACCCTGCAACGTATAGGAGCTACCGTCGCTCCCGGTCACAGCCACAGAGGTGGCGTTCGCGGCGCTTACGGTCAACATAGAAGAGCTGCCGGAAGCGACCGAAGCAGGTTGCGGCGTGACGGCGACGGTCGGCATGGATGCCGCCGGCTGGCCGGTGCTTATGTGCGTGCCGCCGCATCCCGTGGCAAATAAGAGGGCAAACAAGCAGGAGAACAGCACCACAGAGGGAAAAAATCGAAACATGAACTTAAGTATTCGCAAGGAAGTCACCGTAGCCGTTTTTACACACTTGAAAGAAGATTACAAGTAAAACCTTTACTGCGGAACCGAAATTTCAGAAAAAAGAAGTTGTCTTGGAGTACAGTCCCAAAACGGAACTGCTTGTGGGCCTCGCCCGCACAACGAAAACGTAGGGGGAGCCGTACCGAGTCATTCTATTTGGCTTCGGATATGATGTCCGTATCGGCAGGATCGTCTCCGACCTTTAGCGCTTTCCGCCAGTCTCTTTTTCAAGCTTTCCAAAGCACACTTGCTGCCCAACTTGGCTGCCGCGTCCGGCCCGTTAGGGAAGAAGCCGTCCAGCGCGCGACGATTTTCAGGGCCGCGACCTAATGCAGTCTCGCTGCCCCCAGCCGACTCGGGCTTCCCGAATCGCCTTTAAGCCGTACCCAGCCGCTTCACCGTCGGTGCCGACCCACGCCGCCCGTCCAAGACACTGGTGAACGGATGTCGGGGACAGCGAACACTGCGCGCTCTTCCCGCCACCGACCTACGCGCCGCCCGCACAGCTTTGCCGACCTAGAGACCGAGAGCACCCGCTCTCATTTTTTCTCATACAGAGATAGCATGATGCCGAGCTCGCTTCCCGATGCGGACGCAGCTGCCGCAAAGGGACAATTTCATTACTTTGGTGTAGCGGTTGACGCTTTCGTGGAATTGCCCACCTATACCAAACGCGCTTACCTTCGTTTCTCAAGCAAACACAACCGAGATAGATAGATAACACCGACCGGTCTCATGAACCTTTCATTTCCGTCCGGCTTGAAGTGTTTGCGTTTGTTTAAAAGGAGATATGCGCTTATGTTTTTCGGTAGCCTTTCGCGTCCATTCGCCGCGCTTCTTTGCTTAGCTCCGCTTGCCCTGCCCGTTCCTTCGGCTTTCGCCCGAGGTGTACACATTCTGAGCCCCACACCCGGTTCGGCCGGCGCCGGAACCGTCTCGATTGCCGCTTCCGCCGAGGAAAGCGTGCCTTTTCATATGGAGATTTGGGACAATGGCGCTAAGTTGGGCGACGTGTTCTCGAACTCGGTGAACTCTCTTTCGGCTCTTTCCGGAGGGGCGCACACGACGACTGTTTTGGCCGTCTCGAATAGCGGTTTTGTACTGGACGGAAGCAGCGTCAGCTACAGTGTGGCCGACGCGCGAGATACGGGCGCGCTTACCATCTCGAGCCCGACCGCGGGCGCGACCAGCATCCATGCGGTCCACATCGCCGCTTCCGCAAACCGGAGCGGCCCCGCGCACCTGGAAATCTGGGACAACGGTTACAAGTTGGGCGAGACGCCTTCGGGCTCGGTCGACGGAGTCTATGTCCTGCCCACGGGTCCGCACGTCCTTACCGTGCAGGCCGTCCTTCCAAGCGGTGCAGTCCTGAGCAGGAGCAGCGTGAACTACAGGGTTGCTGAGAACTGTTCCGCATCCAGCGACGCACAGTGCGACCTCGACCGTTTGGGAGTGGACGACGTCCAAGGCGACTGCGACCCGCAGCAGGAAACCGCATGGGTGGCCAACCCGTGCGGGCCCGGCATCCAGGGCGACGGCGGTGTTGACCCGGCGAACACTCGAATCGAAACGGCGGAAGAGGCCGCGATCCCGGATCAAGGAAATTTAACGCTGAACGGTCGTTCCCTTCATCTAGTGGAAACGCAGCAAGCCGATCCTTCCAACGTTCTGTTCCGAGCCTTAAGTCCCGGAGCAACAACCACGGAATCAGTGGATTCGCACTGGACGCTGGACGAGTATGTGTACCTGCCGGACCCGACGGCCCATCAGGCATTTGAGATGGACGCCCAGTACTCCATCGGCGGGATCTGGACCAAGTTCTACACCGAGTGCGCCTTCAACATGAACGCAGGCACCGGGTACTGGGCCGTGTTCGACACGGAAACCGGCGGCTGGATCTTTCTGAACGGTCGGCCGCAAAACGGGCAAACCCCGCCCGCGGTGCCCTGCAACCGCAGCCAGTTCTCCCAGCCCTGGGCCGGATCCGGCAATCCTTCCTTCAGCGGCTGGCACCACATCGCCTGGTCGTTTCTGCGCAACGCGGACGGCACCGTCACCTACCAAAGCCTTACCTTTGACGGCGCCACCACCCAGGTCAACTTTCACCCCAACAGCGGCACCGGCGGCCAGGTCAACGACAACGGCCACTTCAGCGCCCTGATCCAACTCGACGGCGTGGTCAACCGCGACCGCCGCCACGACACCGTCGAGGCCTATGTCA
>CAXTRW010000006.1:0-37245 GCA_964246765.1 uncultured Acidobacteriaceae bacterium
GGAGGCTGAACGACGCGGCCGCGAAGGTAAACACGCTGATGGCCGGCGGCAACGCGGACATTAGCAAGGTGTTGGTGTCGGTGGAGAAGGCGGATGTGGCGTTCCAGCTGATGATGCAGGTGCGGAACAAGGTTGTGAACGCGTACCAGGATATCGAGAAAATGCAGTTCTAGGGGAGGAAAGAGTGACGCTGATAGCTTTGGCGGCTTTCGCCTTGATGGTTTCGGCGGTGGTGCAGGCAGAGAACAGGCTGCGTGCGGCGGGGTCGATTCTTGGGTGGACGGTGTTGTTCTCCGCAAGTACGGAGTTAGTGGTGCTCGGCTCGGCTGTGGCGTTTCGCGCCGGTCATCCGGGGTCGGTGGCTGGGCAGACAGCGGGGCCGGTGTTTGCGGTTGTGCTGCTGTGCTGCTCGGTTGCGCAGTGGCGGGACGGCAGGCGGGCACGTAGGGGCGCTCGGCGCCAGGCAGCTGGTTCGGGCGCGCGAGAGTTGCAGATGCCAGGGCAGGCAGTGCCGGCGAGCGGCAGGTTTTTGGGTCGATAAAGACGGGACGGGATGCAGAAGATTTGGGCACAACTCGTGCAGTTCTGGGCGGGGCGGGACCGGCGGCAGCGCGGCTTCTTGATCGCGGGCGCGGTGGCGACGGTGGCGCTGGTGGCCGTGTTCGCGCACCTGATGACGGCGCCGGACATGAAGCCGCTGATGACGGGCATGGATCCAGCGGACGCGCAGACGCTGGCCGCGGGGCTGACGGCCAAGGGCATCCCGAACGCGGTGAGCCCGGACGGCAAGCAGGTGAGCGTGCCGACAGACAAGCTGGACGCGGCGCGTTTGGAGGCGGCGGGGAGCAGCGGCCCGCACTCGGGGCGCATGGGCTTTGAGATTTTCGACAAGGTGTCGTGGGGCGAAACGGAGTTCGACGAGAAGGTGAACTACCAGCGCGCGCTGGAGGGCGAGCTGGAACGCACGATCATGACCATGGGCGCGGTGAAAAGCGCGCGGGTGCATCTGGTGATGGCAACCGACTCGGTGTTCCTGGACGGCGGCCGGAGCGCGAAGGCTTCGGTGGCGCTGAAGCTGAAGGGCGGAGAGCTGTCACACGAAGAGATTGGGGCGATTCAGCGGCTGGTCGCAGGCGCGGTGGATGGGTTGAAGCCGGCGGACGTGGCGATTATCGACGCGGACTCGAATGCGTCGCTGGGCAGCTCAGGCGACGCGAACGGCGAGGAAGGCGAGGCGGAAAAGCAGCTGGAGCACAGGCTGATCGCGACGCTGACGCCGGTGGTGGGGGCGGATCACATCCGGGCCAGCGTGAACGTGGAGTACGACCAGGGGACAACCGAGCAGAGCCAGGAGAAGTATGACCCGGCGGTGTCGGTACCCTTGTCGGTGCAGCGCTCGGATGACGAAACCGGCGCGGGCGCGGCGGTGGCCGGGGTTCCGGGGACGGCGAGCAATGTGCCGCAGGCCAAGAGCGGGCTGCCGAATGTGCCCAATGTGCCGGACAGCGGGGCGGAAAGCGCGAAGACGGAGAACTCGACTTTTGGGGTGAACAAGACGGTGACGCACTCGACCGAGCCGGCGGGGCGAATCCGGCGGGTTTCGGCGGCGCTGCTGGTGGACGACGCGGTGATCCACAAGGTTGGGCCCAAGGGCAAGGTGCAGGATGTGCGGGTGAAGCGCTCGCCGGAGGAATTGAAGCAGCTGCAGGATTTGGCGACGTCGGCAATCGGCCTCGATACCGCGCGGGGGGATGTGCTGACGATCGAGGATATGTCATTTGAGCAGCCGGTGGCGGCGGATATTCCGGCGCCCTCGCTGGCGGAGAAGCTGCGCAAGGGTCTGAACGATTATGCGATCGCGGTACGGTACGGGTCGCTGCTGTGCTTGTTCCTGCTCGGATACATGCTGATGGTGCGGCCGGTGCAGAAGCGGGCGCTGGCCATGGCGCTGCCGGAGCCGGAAACGATGCCGCTGCTGGCGGGGATGGAAGCGCCGCAGCTGCCGCCGATCAACCCGGGCGAGGATGCTTTGCGGTCGGGCGCTCTGAAGGACCAGCTGGTGCAGCTGGTGAAAGCTGAGCCTGTGAACAGCGCGCGGGCGGTGCAGGCGTGGCTGCGGGAGGATGGGCAATGAGTTTGGCGCTGGCGCAAGGCAATCAGATAGCGGGTGTGCGCAAGGCCGCGATCCTGCTGGCAGTGCTGGGCGAGGAGGCCGCGGCGACGATCCTGCGCGCGCTGCCGGAAGAGGACCTGCAGCGCGTGACGCACGAGATCGCGCGGCTCGGTCCGGTGCCCAAGGAAACTTCGGTCAAGATCATGGAGGAGTACCAGCAGCTCGCGGTGGCGCAGGAGTACATCGCGCAGGGCGGCCAGGACGCGGCGCAGCGGATGCTGGTGAAGGCCTTCGGCGAGCACGGCGCACGCGAAATGGTGCAAAGATTGGTCAGAGCGAGCGAGTTGAGCGCGAGCCGGGTGGACTCGCTGCAGCGGATCGACTCAAAGCAGCTGGCGCGGTTTTTGGAGGGGGAGCACCCGCAGACGGTGGCGCTGATTTTGGGCCATTTGGAGGCGAAGCAGGCTTCAGGATTGCTGATGCACCTGCCGCCGCCGGTGCGGGCGGAAAGTGTAAAGCGGCTGGCGCAGCTGCGGCAGTTTTCTCCGGAAATGGCGGAAAAAGTGTCGCGGGTGCTGAATCGGCGGCTGCGGACCGTGGGCGAGCAGAAAAAGCACACGTACTCGGGGTTCCAAAGCGTGGCGGACCTGATGAACAACATCGACGCAACCACTTCGCGCGAGATTCTGGAGATGATCGAGAAGGAAGAAGCGAAGCTGGCGGCGTCGATCCGGGACCTGATGTTTACGTTTGAGGACTTCCTGAGCGTGCCGGAGCTGCAGATTCGTGAAGTGACGGCGGGGGTCGATAAGAAAGTATTGACGCTGGCGCTGAAAGGGGCGAGCGAGGAGCTGCGGAGCCATTTCTTCCAGACCATGAGTTCGCGCGCGATCGAGATGATGAAGGAAGACGCGGAATCGCTGGGACCGGTGCGCTCGCGCGATGTCGCGAAGGCGCAGCTTGAAGTGGTGGCGCTGGCGCGGACGCTGGAAACCGAGGGCAAGATTGTGTTGAAGAGTGAGGGAGCCGATGAGTATGTCGTTTAACCGCGGGGGCGGGTTGGGGCGGATCCCGATCGCGCCTGTGACCTCGTTCCAGTACCGCGACCTGGGGCCCGCGCCGCAGCTGCCGCGGGTCAAGATGCCGGAGCCGGAGGTAGAACCGCCGCGGCCCCGGGCGGAGGTGGAGATGACCCGGGCGGAACTGCAAGGTTTGCTGGCCGGGGCGCGGATCGAGGGCGCGGCGGGGTTGGAAGCGCGCGCTCGGGAAGAGGCGGAGTCGGCTGCGGAGCGGGAGGCTGGGCGGATCACCGCGGCGCTGGACTGCTTTGAGAGGGAGCGCAAGGGGTATTTCGCGCGAGTGGAGGGCGAGGTGGTGCGGCTGGCGCTCTCGATCGCGGCAAAGATTCTGCACCGCGAGGCGCAAGTGGACCCGATGCTGGTCGCGGCCCTGGTACAGATTGCGGTAAATCAGCTCAAGGAGAACACGGCGGTGAGCGTCCGGGTGCATCCGGAAAGCGCAGGGCGGTGGCGGGCGCACTTCAAGGCGGTGCCGCAGTGGGCGGATGTGTCGGTGATTGAAGATGGAGAGCTCGAAATGGGCGACTGTATGCTCGAGACCGAGCTTGGGTCGGCAAATTTTTCGCTGGCGGCGCAGTTGAAGGAGGTTGAGCAGGGATTTTTCGATATTTTGGCGCAGACGCCTCGGGGGTAGTCTCCTGAGTCTAAAGTTTCACTGCACAGGAGTCATCCTGAACGAAGCGAAGGGCCTGTTTGCGGAATAGCGGCAATGTTCAAACATACGAGCCAGAGTTGCTCGGCTTTGCGGATTGCCGCACATTGCGGTGACGAAACAAGCCTATGACCGAGAGAAGGTGGAGCTGAAAGGCTGGACGTGATCGGCCCAGTCTCGATGGAGAACCTCTATGCCAGGGACGGCGACACTCCTGCGTGCCTGCTGAACACGAATCATAGGGGATGCTTTTTCACGTCAGGGACGTATTCTTCCCGCGAATCAGCACCTGGAGCGCCTAAAACGCGCCGGGGACTCATCAAGGAGCGAGCCTGTGAGATCACCTGACAGATTTAGCAACGCTCCGTCTGAGGCAAACAAGGACGTTTTGGTTGCGGCCAGGGTACTTGACGACCGGGGTAAGGAACTGAGTGTGAAGGATTTGATTAAGGCGAGGTGAGCGGCATGGAAGAGGGGTTCGAGGAAAAAACGCGCGCCATCGGATTCCGCCCAAATCAGTCAGGCTTATGGATGGTAGCAAACGTGTCGGGAGTGAAGGTCGAAGCCGTGGAGAGTCCTTTCGGAATACACCTCACCTTTACGCGTTTCACTTCTCGAACGGCTGCACAGTTTGAAGTCAGGGCTCTGAAAACCACCACGTCTCGACGAATGGCTCAATTGATCGTCGAGAACATGGAACAATCCTTTCCCGATCTAGCCGTGGAGAGCGCCCTTTGAGCGATGCCGGAAATGAGGTCAGTCGTTTCATTCTGAACAGCGCGCGGCGTGAACCGAATTGCTTCCGTTACCTGCGAAGGCGAGACGCCGGAAAATGAGCAAGAGCGCCGGCCATCGTTCGCTTCGGAGCCGCGCGATCGGCCGAACTCCCCGACTACGCACGCTCGAACTGGAAATCTCAGAAGATTTCGATTTGCCGCAGTAGCCTGCTGTAACGAAAAGATCTTTGGGAACGGGGCTTATGTCGTTGCCCCGGGAAAGCAGATGTTTCGCTTTGCTTAGGAGAATCCTTCGTTGCGCCACTTCAGGAAGTCGACCATTTTCACGATCTCAGGGCAGCATTCCATGCGACAAATTCATGGCTCAGGAGACTAGCCGGTGCCGCTGAGTTCGTATTTTCACAAGCTTGAGGCAAGCGGGACGCTGCGGTGGACCGGGCGCGTCCTGCAGGTCGCGGGCAATCTGATCGAGTCCGAAGGACCCTTCTGCTCCGTGGGCGAGGCCTGCGAGGTGCAGGGCGCGGGGGGGCGCGTGTACGCGGGCGAGATTGTGGGGTTCCGCGGCTCGACGATGCTCTCGATGACGCTGGAGCGGCCGCAGGGAATCCGGTTCGGGGACCGGGTGGTAGCGCGCGGAACGCATCCTTCGATCCGCGTCGGAGCTGGGATGCTGGGCCGGGTGGTGGACGCGACGGGCGCGCCGATCGATGGCCGCCCGGAGTATCGCGCCGACCGGGTTGTTCCGGTGGACGACTCGGCGCCGATGCCTCTGGATCGGGTGCCGATTCGCGAGCCGTTGGGCTGCGGGGTGAGGGTGCTGGACGCGTTTGTGCCGTGCGGGCGCGGGCAGCGGCTGGGAATTTTCGGCGGCTCGGGCGTTGGCAAGAGCACGCTGCTCGGGATGATGGCCGCGGATACCGAGGCGGACCTGACCGTCATGGCGCTGGTGGGGGAGCGCGGGCGCGAGGTGGGCGAGTTCTTGGAAGTTCTGGGCGAGGAGGGGCGGCGGCGGTCGGTGGTGGTTGTTTCGACCTCGGACCAGTCGCCGCTTTTGCGCTTGCGGGCGGCGATGAGCGCGACGGCGATCGCGGAGCACTTTGCGGCTGGGGGCAAGCAGGTCCTGCTGGTGGTGGACTCGCTGACGCGTTTTGCGATGGCGCAAAGGGAAATCGGGCTTGCCGCCGGGGAGCCGCCGACGGCGAAGGGCTACACGCCTTCGGTGCTGAACATGCTGGCCCGACTGGTGGAGCGGGCGGGAAACTTTAAAGGCGGAAGTATTACGGCGTTTTACACCGTTCTGATGGAGGGTGACGACCAGCAGGATCCGGTGGCGGATACAGTGCGTTCGTTGCTGGACGGGCATGTGATCCTGGACCGGGCGCTGGCGCTGCGAAACCACTATCCTCCGATTTCGGTGCTGGACAGCCTGAGCCGGCTGATGCCGGCGATTTCGCGGCCGGAGCACCTTGCGAAAGCCGGAGCGCTGCGGCAGTTGCTGGCGAGTTACGCGCGGTCCGAGGACTTGCTGCGGATCGGCGCGTACCAAAAAGGGTCGGACCCGACGCTGGACCGAGCGGTGGAGGCGCTTCCGCGCATTGAGGCGTTTTTGCAGCAGACGGCCGGGGAGCGCTGCTCGCGTGCTCAGGCTGTTGAGCGCTTGCTGGCGCTTCCGAGTTAGAGGGTGAGCTTTCGGTTCCCACTCGCCGCCGTGCTGCGGGTTCGCGAGCTGGCCGCGGAAGCGGAAGAGCGCACGCTGGCGCGCATTCTGGCGGAGCTGGAAGCGCTGCGCCAGGCTCTTGCGGGAACGGAAAAAGAGCTGCGCGAGGCGGCGGAAGCTCGTGAAACGGCGTTTGCGACCGCAGCGCTCCCGGCGATGCACCTCCACAGCTCCTATGCAGCGACCGACGCGTTGCGAGGGCGGCAAAGCTCGCTTGCGCAGCAGATTGCGGCCCTGGAACTGCTGCGGGCGCAGCAGGTGGCTCGGTATGAGGAGGCATACCGCCGCCGTGAAGTGCTCGCGACCCTGCGCGATCGGGAACGAGAAAACTGGCTTGCGACGCAGGGAAAGCGGGAACAAAAGGCCGCGGATGAGGCTTTTCTTAATAAGCGGCAGCGGCAGATGCGGAACGGGCGCGCAAACTAGGCAAAAGCTGCCGGATGGCGCTCGGCAAAAGCTGCCCAGTTTGGGCTCGCAGATGTTTACGTTTCACTACAAGTCAATTGTTTTGAATCACTTGAGATTTTCCTGGGCCGGGGTGGTTTTTCGCTCGGTTTGGTGCCGCAGTTGCAGTTTCATCGGGTGTGAACACAGCGCTCATTTCCGCTCGCAGCACCCCGGCGTTGACGGCCGTCGCGGGCACGAAGGTGGCCCCAGCCGACGCCGGCTTTCAGGGCGCGCTGGATACCTCGCTTGCGCGGATCGCGCCTGCCGCGGGGGCTGAAGTCTCCGGCGCAGTTGCGCTTACTCGGGAAAAGACAGAGCCGACCCCGGGAAGTGCCCGGCCGGAAAAGAAACGCAGCAACGAGGCAAAAGCGGCGGATGCAGCCTCAGCTCAAGACCCGGCCTTGATTGCCTTTGCCGTGAGTGTGCCCGTGCAAGCGCCGGACGCCAGCGGGGGCCAAGATGCAAACCGGCAGGATTCCGGCGAGATCGTTTTGAATGCGGCGCCGTCTTCCGGCTCGGACAGCGGGGTGGGCCTCGCATCCGGTTCAGAGCGGACCGGGCGGTCGGGACATGCCACGTTTGCAGGCGAGAGCCACGCACAAGCTGCTTCCGGCGTCGCGGTCGGGGTTGTGCCCGCGTCGCCCGCCGCCGATCTTGCTCCACGCGCCAAGCCAGTGCCTGAAAGCCCTGGGAGCAGGTCGGAGGCGAAGGCAGCTGAACCACAAGGTGGAACCATCGCTGCGGTCGCCGGCGCTCGCGCTTCGGACGAACGGCAGCCTGCAAGCGCGATCGGCGTGTCGCCGGCAACCGGTGCAGGCGGGGTGCAGCCTGCTTTGGCAGCTGCGGGGGCCTCGGCGGCGGGCGCGGCCTCGCCAACACTTTCGCCGGCGGCCCCGAGCGTCATGGCTGCTTCGCAAATTGCTTCGTCCGCGTTTCCGAGTGGAGTCGCGGCTCTGCAGACTTCCAGTTCCGCTCCCTTGGCGCCCGAGCCTCAGATGGCAGGCGCGGGGCAGGCAGCCGCGAGGCGGGCGTCGTCGGACAGGGACCTGCAACCCCTATTTGGGGCCGCAGCCGCGAAGACGCACTCTGCCGAGCATGGGAGCAAAGGCGACGCCAAAAGCGGGAACGGCGGAACGCAAGGGGGAAGCGCCGGAGGAGGCAGCGGCACGATTTCCAGCGGTGGCACGACCCCAGGCGGAGGCGCCGTACATAAGGAGTTGGCGCCGGCGGCCAACACCGCTGCCACGCTCGTAGCGGCGAGCGTGGCAGTCGCGCCGTCAGTGCGGGCCGACGCAGGGAGTACAGTGACCGGCGCGAAAGCAGACGCGTTGAGCGGCACGGACCTGAAAGGCGCTACGGGAACTTCGGAAGCGCTTCCGGGTGCGCTTCCGGGTCCGGTCCATACGGCTCGAGTGCTTGAAAGCATGAGCGGGACCGAGATGCGGGTGGGGATGCACTCGGCGGAGTTCGGCTCGATCTCGATTGCGACCTCGGTGTCCGGAGGCGGCTTGCAAGCGCAGATCGCGCTGGACCATGGCGCGCTGGGCAAGGCGCTGATGGAGCACCTGCCGGGGATGGAGCAGAGACTTGGGGATGCGCTGGGGCTTTCGGCGCGGGTTGAGGTGCGGGACGGGTTTGGCGGTAGCTTGCCGCAAGGGGGCGGCGGCTCTGGCTTCCTTGGGAACGGCGAGCCGGCGCCGCAGGGTCAGGGACGGGGCCATGGAAGTGCGTACCCGGCGCCGGCAGTGCAGCACGAGCCGGTCGCGGCGGCTGCAACGGAAGCTGTATACGCGAGACCGGGTCTGGGTGAGCGGTTGAGCGTGCGGGTGTGACGCGGATGAGTGATTTCTGAAAGCGCGGCGGGGCAAGCTTGGGCGTCGCTTGGGCGCCGGCCGCTGCACGGGATGAGCGAATTGTTAGAAAGCCGCGAGAGCGGAGAAGTGAGGGAACGATGACAGGAGCAACACTAAGCGCTTCGACGACGGCTCCGTATGTAAGCGCGGTCCCGGGCAAGGCCAAAGCGCAGGCTACGAGCGGTTCGGGCAGCACGGGCAGTTCCGATAACAGCCTGTCGGCGGGCAATCTGGGGACGACGTTTTTGAACCTTTTGGTGCAGGAGCTGCAGAACCAGGACCCGACCCAGCCGATGGATCCGACCGCGATGGTGGGGCAGATGATTTCGCTGAACCAGCTGGACCAGCTGATCAGCATCAACCAGACGCTGAATCCGACGGCGGCGGCGGGCGCCTCAACCGGGAGCCGGACGCCGGGCGCGGGCGCAACAGGCGGCACGGGAGGTACAAGCGGCGCGGGCGGCACGCAGGCCCACTTGCAAAGCGCCGGGCAGAGTTCAGGCGCGGCGAATGCGCTCGACCCGTCGGGCGCGGGGGCGGCCGCGCAGGCTGCGTTGGCGGCCATGGCGGCGCAAAACTCTGCCGTTCCGAACGCCGCGCACGGCGCCGGGCCGCTCAACTTAGGAACTCTCACTAATTTTCTTGGAGGCAGGTAGATGTCATTTTTCGCGGTTCCATTGTCGGGCTTGAACGCAAGCCAAAGCGCGCTGCAATCGGTTTCGTCGAACCTTTCCAACGTGAACACCGACGGCTATAAAGACCAGAACGTCACCTTCAGCGACATCTTCGCTGAGACCGGAATTACCAATGGAGCGCTGGACCCGCTGCAGACCGGGGGCGGGGTGGCGACCGCGTCGACCACGTCGAACTTCACCACGCAGGCCGCGAGCGCGACCGGTATTTCGTCGAATATGGCTTTGGACGGAAACGGATTTTTCGTGGTGCAGCAGACAAACGGTACGGTGGCCTACTCGCGGGCCGGCGACTTTACGACCAACAAGGCCGGGCAGCTGGTCGCGCCGGATGGATCGCTGGTTCTGGGCTATCCGGCAAAAAATGGGGTAGTTGATACTGCCGCGCCGCTTGGGCCGCTGAATACCGCGACCGGATTGACCACGACGCCGGTGGCGAGCACGCAATTTACTGCGAACGTCAATCTGGACGCGACCTCGGCGGTGGGCACAGTAGTTGCATCGCCGATTCATGTCACCGATTCGCTGGGTCAGGTGCAGAACCTGACGGTGAACTACACCAAGACCGGCGCGAACACGTGGACGTATGCGGTCACGGTGCCGAGTTCCTCGCTGGCCAGCCCCACAGATAAGACCCAGCCGACGCAAACCGTTACGGCGAAATCGAATGCGAATCCGGCGGGTCCGGGGGACGGCAATATCACGTTCGATCAGAGCGGAAATCTGACGTATCCGGTAGTGACGACGACCGATGCGTCGGGAAAGACGACCTCAGCGCCGGCGACGATTGCGATTTCGATCCCAGGCTTGGCGGATGGCGCGGCGCCGATGAATCTGAATTGGAATTTGGCGGGCGCGAGTGGGGCGAGCACACTGACCCAAGCGGATCTTCCCAGCGGAACCTCAAGCCAGAATGCCAACGGCGGCGCGGCAGGCACTCTTTCAGGGTACAGCGTCGAGGCGGATGGGACCATCCAGGGTACGTTCTCAAACGGGGCGACGTTGGCGCTGGGGCAGGTTGCGGTGGCCACGGTCGCGAACACGCAGGGGTTGGCACAGGTGGGCAACAACCTGTTCCAGGTCACGGCCGGGTCGGGCCAGGCGAACGTCGGCATTGCGGGTACAGGCGGCCGGGCGACCATTCAGGGGGGGTCGGTCGAGGGCTCCAACGTGAACGTCGCCAATGAGTTTTCAAAAATGATTGTGGCGCAGCAGGCGTATCAGGCGAACGCGAAAGTGGTGACGACGTTTAATCAGGTGGAGCAGGCGACGATTGCGATGCTGCAGGGGTAACGGCAACCGCGAGTGAACAGCGGCTCTTATGTCGGCGCGCCAAAGCGGTCGTGAGTTTTCGCTCACGAGTACCCAGGTCTCAAAAGCGAGACCTGGGCATCCGGTTTTCGTTAGGCCGACGAGATGAGCTGTAGATGAGAAGTGATGGGTGAGGGCGATGAGGAGGCTGCTGGGCGGCATTTCAGCTCTCGTCGGCGCTTCTCATCCGGCTCTCATTCGGCTTTACGCAGAGAAGGGCTGAGGGCGTGGCGGCTGGAGATGCAAGGTTTCGCGTCGCATAGGACGACCCTTTCCGCGGGGGCGCGATGACTGAGGATCGGGAATAGTGGCTACTCTGGTGCACGGGAAAGGGCGGTTGCGGGCCGCTTTTTTTACGGCAAAGCTGCATTCGAGGCCGCCGGGCGCTGTGTGAGCGGTTCGGAACGGGGCTCGGAAAGTTGTGTTCGAGACGCGGCTGGGTTTCCTCGCGCGGCGTTTCCACTCTTTCGTAACCGGCGTTCCTCCTTCCAATGAGGCCCTTTGGCCAACGGCTTGCACGTAGCCTCCGCAAGCGTCGCCCCGGTTTCGCCGGAGCGTAGCGGGGGAGAGAGCCGGGTCGATGAGCACCGCTTTGCAAGTGACAGAGATTGAGAGTCCGGGGAGCGCCGCGCTTGCGCCCGCGCCGCCGCGGCGGCCGGTCGAGGTGCTGCCGTGGCTGGTGTGCACGCTGGCATTGGATGTTCCCGTAGTCCGGTTCACGGTGCGGTCCCTCTTGGAGCTGGAGCCGGGAGTGATTCTGGAAACCAGCTGCCACCAGAGCATGGACATTCCGCTGCGGGTGAACGAGCTGCTGATGGCCTGGACCGAGTTTGAGGTCGTGGGCGAGCGGCTGGCGGCAAGGATCACGGACCTGGCATGAGCTTCCTTGGTCAAACCCTGCCCTGGCCGGAGCGGCTGCTGCCGGGGCGAACCCGTGCGCGCACCGGGGTTTCGGCGCTGCCCCGGCTTTGGCGGGCGGTGTCGGCCGGTTGGCAGCGGCTGGTTTCGGTAAGGGACGCGCGCGCGTCGGGCAAGAGGCTGCGGATTGTGGACAAGGTGCTGCTTGGGGACAAGCAGTTTGTGGCTTTGCTGGAGATGGACGGCAAGACGTTTCTGGCGAGCGGTGGCCACGGTGTGCCGATGAGCTTGACGCTGGCGGAGGGGTTCGAGCGCGGGACGGTTTCGAAACGAAAGGCGGAGACCAAGGCACGGAAACCGGCGGCGGAGCGCGGGGGTGCGCGAGCGGCGCGGCCCGCGGCTGCCGGAGCGGGGAAAGTCCGGGAAAAGAGCGCGCGGGTTCCGGGCGCGGGAAAAAAGAGCAAGGGCGCACCGGTCGCGAAGGGGAACAGTGCGGGTGCGTCGGCATCGAGAGCGGCGAAGGAGCGCGCGGTGGAAGCGAAGGCTGGGCGCGCGGCGGTCTTGGGCGCGAAGAAAATGAAGGAGCCGCGCCCGGCGGGCGTGGAACCGGCGGACCAGGCGAAGGTGCCGGGAAAGCGGAAAGCCGGGCGGCAGGGGGAGAGCGAAAAGGCGAGCGGCTCGGCGGCTCGTAAGAAGCCCGGAGTGAGCGTCGCACAGCCTGGGCCGGCGGTTGTTCTTCGCGGCGCGAAGAAGCTTGCTGCGCCGCAGAGGCGTCTACGCGTGGTGGGCAAGGAGGCGCTGACGGTGCCCGAGGAAAGGGCTTTTGCGGGCGAGGGCGCTCGGAGCTCGGCTTTTGCGGCCGGGGTAGAAACCGCGGCGGCAGCGAAGAAGGGGTCGGAGCGAGGGGATCCGCCAGTCGCAGGCGAAGCTGAGCTGGCGCGGAATTTGCGTGTCGGCGCGCTCGATCGGTCGCCTTCGCCGATCGCCGCGGAGGCGGACTTGGAGAAGGCCAGCGCGGCAGCGAAGGAAAGGCCGGATTGGGAGGGTGCAAGGGGGCCGCTTCGATTCGCCGGCGATGAGGGAGGCGGGACAGCACGGGCAAGTTCGGATCGAAGAGCGCGGCAAAGTCCGGCTCCGGACGTTGAGAGAGCGAGCCAAGCGGGACTGCACGGCCGGGCTGGGGTTGCCATGGCGGAAAAACAGGCCGATCCGCGGGCGCAGACCGCGTTTGCGGCGCTGCTCGAGTTGCGAATGCTGGCCAGCGAGGTGTTTGAGGAGATTGAGGCACATGAGGGCGAGCCGGAAGGTGTTGCGCCGGAAGGCGTTGCGCATGTGGGCGTTGGTGCAGCGCGCGGGCCGGATCTCGCCGAAGCGCGAAAAAAAGGTTTGGCGGGCAGCGTTTCGCACCGGTTCCGTAGGCGTTTGAGCGCGTTTGCGTGCTTTCTGGTGCTTGTGCTGGCGCCGCATGGAACGGCCCGGGCTGCCATTTTGCCGGTTTCGCCCGCGGTGATTCCATGGACAGCGTCGCCCGGCCTCGCGCGTGCGGCACCCGCGCTGTGGGGTGGCTCTTCAGTCGACGTGCTGACACTGGCGGCGGCTGCGCCCCGCGACGAGATCCGCATTACGGGGCTGGGCGGCTCGTCGGCTTCGTGGTCGATCGTGGTTGTTCTCACGCTGCTGACGCTGATTCCATCGCTCTTGTTTTGCATCACGCCGTTTGCGCGGCTGCTGATTGTTTTTCATTTTCTGCGGCAGGCGCTGGGCTTGCAGACGACGCCGTCGAACCAGACTCTCATCGGGCTCTCACTGATTCTTACGTTTTTTCTCATGCAGCCAACGGGGGAGCAGATTTACCGCGAGGCGATTGTTCCGGCGCAGGCGGGGGCGATTACGCCGCTGGATGCGGTCGAGCGCGCGGGTGGGCCGATGCGGCACTTTATGGCCCACTACGTGCGGGAGAAAGACGCGGAGATGTTTCTGGAGATTGCGAAGGAGCCGCGGCCGCGCTCGGTGGAGGACCTGTCGTTTCGGGTGCTGTTGCCGGCTTACATTTTGTCGGAGCTGAAGGCTGGTTTCCAGATCGGCACGGTGCTGTTTCTGCCGTTTTTGATCGTGGATATGGTGGTGGCTTCGATTACGACCTCGGTGGGCATGATGCAGCTGCCGCCGGTGGTGATTTCGACGCCGCTCAAGCTGCTGCTGTTTTTGATGGTGGACGGCTGGCACCTGCTGATCGGCGCGTTGATGCGGAGTTTCAACTGATGGGCGTCGATCAGGTTGTCGAACTGGGGCGCGGCATGCTCATTGAGGTCATCGTGCTGCTGGCGCCGGTGCTGCTGGTGGCTATCGCGGTGAGCCTCGTTGTGAACATTGTGCAGGTGCTTACGTCGCTGCAGGACCAGACGTTGTCGGCGGTGCCGCGGCTGATCGCGACGGGGGCGGCGGTGTTTTTCCTGATGCCTTGGATGTGGCGGCACCTGGCGACGTACACAGTGCGGCTGCTGGGGGATTTTCACAAGGTGCTGCAGTGATCGACATTCCGATTCTGAGCATGATCGGCGGCTTCTTGTTTATCGGCGTGCGGCTGTCGGGGCTGATGTTGTTTGCGCCGTTTTTTTCAAGCGATGCGCTGCCGGCGCGGGTCAAGGCCGGCCTCGTGCTGGCGCTCTCGTTTGTGCTGTACCCGATGGTTGCGCCGCGGTTCCCTGGCGTTCCGCTGAGCCACTGGCCGGTGCTGGTGTTTGGGGAGCTGCTCGTCGGGGCGGCGACGGGAATCGCGACCCAGCTGGTGTTCGACGCGGTGCAGATGGCGGGGCAGATCTTGAGCGTGCAGATGGGGTATTCGCTGATCAGCATTCTGGACCCGCAGACGCAGGCGGAGTCGACGGTGATGGCGACGTTTCATCAAGCGCTGGCGATGCTGATTTTTCTGCGGCTGGATGTGCACTTGTGGCTGCTGCGGGGGATCAGCGCGAGCTTTTTGTACTTGCCGCCGGGGTCAGCGCACCTGAGCCCGGCGTTTGTGCGCACGGTGTTTGCGGCGGGGGCTTCAGTGTTCGCGGTGGGGCTGCAGCTGGCCGCGCCGGTGTTGTCGGCGACGTTTTTCGCGGATTTGGTGCTTGGGTTGCTGGGGAAGGCTTCGCCGCAGTTGCCGGTGATGCTGCTGGGGCCGGCGATCAAGAGTTTGCTGGGGCTGCTGGTGTTGATTGCAACGTTGAAGTACTGGCCGGAGATTTTTCGCGGGTTGTTTTTGAATGCGGTTGGGGTCTCGGAGAGGCTTTTGCACTTGGCCCGTTAACGCATGGCGGATGAGAGCAAAACAGAGCGGGCAACACCGGAGCGAAGGCGCAAGGCGCGCGAGCAGGGCGGTGTTGCGCGCTCGCGGGAGTTTCCGGGGGTGCTGGCGATGGCGGGGATCGTGGGCGCGATCATGCTGCTGGCGCCCGAAGCGGCCGAGCACTGGACCAAACTGTATCGCGAGCTGCTGGACTCGGCGGTGAGGGAGGGGATCGAGCCGAACGGACCGGCGCTGTACTGGTCGGCGCTGGAGGTTTTGCGGTGGATGGCGCCGGTGCTGCTCGCTGGGTTCGCGCTGGCCTTGGGGGCGCAATGGGCGCAGGGCGGTATCACGATCGCCCCTGCGGCGCTGGCGATCAAGCCGGAGCGGATGAGCCCCGGCTCGCGGCTGGGGCAGATTTTTTCCGTCACCGGACTGAACAACCTGCTGAAGTCGCTCCTGCCGTTCAGCGTGATGGCATGGGTGGGGGTGAGCACGCTGAGCGCGCAGTGGCCGGCGATGGTGCATGCTTCGGCCGTTTCGCCGCGGATGTTTGCGAGTTTTCTGGGCGGGATTGCGCTCACGATCGGTTGGAAGTGCGGGCTGGTGCTGCTGCTGTGGTCGGCGGTGGACTACGGGCTGACCTGGCGAAAGATGGAGAGCGATCTGAAGATGTCGCGCCAGGACCTGAAGGACGAGATGAAGCAGACCGACGGCAACCCTGTGGTGAAGGCCAGGGTGCGGCGGATCCGCAACCAGATGCGGCGGCGGCGCGCGCTCAAGGCGACCGCGACGGCGACGGTGGTGGTGACGAACCCGACCCACTACGCGGTCGCGTTGCGGTACGAGCCGGCGATGGCCGCGCCGATCGTGGTTGCGAAGGGGCTGGACCTGCTGGCGCAGCAGATCAAGGCGCTGGCGGTGGAGCACGGGATTCCAATGATGGAGAACCGGCCGCTGGCGCAGGCGCTGTACAAGAGCGTGGAAGAGGGCGACGCGATTCCCGCGGCGCTGTACCAGGCGGTCGCGGACATTTTAGTGGTGGTGTTCCGCGCGCAGGCTGAGGTGCGGACGCAGGAGGCGGCGCGGCGATCGCGCAATGCTTCCGGAGGGCGGATATGAAGGCTGCTGTTGAGAAGAAATCGCTGCTGGGAGCGTTGCGCTCATCGGGGGACTGGATTGTGCCGCTGGCGGCGGTGGCCATGTTGTTCGTAATGCTGGTGCCGCTGCCGGGCTTTGTGCTGGACTTTTTGCTGACGATCTCGATTACGGCTTCGGTGCTGGTGCTGTTGACGGCGATTCAGATCCTCAAGCCGGTGCAGTTTTCGGTGTTTCCGAGCTTGCTGCTCTTGCTGACGCTGATGCGTTTGTCGCTCGATCTCGCGAGCACGCGGCGCATCCTGCTGCACGGCTCGGACGGGCCGAGCGCGGCGGGGCATGTGATCGAGGCGTTTGGGCAATTTGTGGTCGGCGGCAACTACATTGTCGGGTTTGTGCTGTTTCTGGCGCTGACGGCGATCCAGTATTTGGTCATCAGCCACGGCGCGGTGCGCACGGCGGAGGTCACGGCGCGGTTCACGCTGGACGCGATGCCGGGCAAGCAGATGGCGATCGACGCGGACCTGAACGCGGGGTTGATCAACGAGCAGCAGGCGCGGAAGCGGCGCGCGGCGGTTTCGCAGGAGGCGGAATTTTGCGGCGCGATGGACGGAGCGGCGCGGTTTTCGCAGCGCGATTCGCTGGCGACGATCATGATCATGGCGATCAACATCATCGCGGGATTCCTGATCGGCGTGTTTCAGCACGGGATTCCGTTCGCGGAGGCGCTGAAGACCTACACGATCCTGACGGTGGGCGATGGGCTGGTGGCGATCCTGCCGTCGCTGCTGGTTTCGGTCGCCGGGGGCATTGTGGTGACGCGGGCGGCGAGCAAGGACTCTCTGGGTGTGAACGTGAGCCGCCAAATCCTGGGGAGCCCGCGTTTGCTGCGGATCGCGGGCGGGGTGCTATGCGCGCTGGGGTTGATCCCGGGGCTGCCGAAGATTGCGTTCTTCGCGCTGGGCGGGCTGCTGTTGTACGCGGCGCACCGGATGAAGGGCGAGCCGGCGCTCGAGGAAGCGGAAGAGACCGCTCCGGCGGCGCAGGCGCAGCTGGGTAAAGGCGCATCGCCTGCAACGGACCCAATGGATGGAGTTTTGAAGCTGGACGAGCTGATGCTGGAGGTGGGCGCGGGGCTGGTCCCGCTGGTGGACGCGGCGCAGGGCGGCCAGCTGCTGACGCGCATCAAGGCGATGCGCAAGAGCCTGGCGCAGCAGCTTGGATTTCTGGTTCCGTCGATCCACATCACGGACAATCTTTCGCTCAAGCACGGCGAGTACGCGGTGCAGCTGCGCGGGGTGGAGATTGCGCGGGCGGAGCTGCGTCGCGGCATGATGCTGGCCATTGCGTCGGACCCGCAGGCGCCGCCGTTGCCGGGCATCGACACGCGCGAGCCGGCGTTTGACGTGGCAGCCAAGTGGATCGCGCCCGAGCTGCAGGCGCAGGCTCTCGCTTCCGGCTACGCGGTGGTGGACACGACCTCAGCGCTGGCCGCGCATCTGGCCGAGCTGATCAAGCGCAACGCCTATGAGCTGTTGACCAGGGCGGAAACCAAGCGCCTGATCGACAGGCTGAACGATTCGCACCCGAAGCTCGTGGAGGAGCTGGTGCCGAAGCTGATGACCCTCGGCGAGGTGCAGAAGGTGCTGCAGCAGCTCTTGCGGGAGCAGGTCTCGATCCGCGACCTGGGCTCGATTCTGGAGGCGCTGGTCGATACGGCGGTGACCAACAAGAACCCGATCGCGCTGGTGGAAGCGGCGCGGCACGCTCTGGGCCGTTCGCTGATTCGGCCGCTGCTGGACGACAAGGGCTCGCTCAAGGTCGTGACGCTGGACGCTTCGCTCGAGGAGGAGTGCATGCGGGCGGCGAACGCGGGCTCGGGGCAGGTTACGAGCGGGTCGCTTCAGGTAAGTGTGGCCCGCAAAGTGCTGGACAGCCTGCGTGGGACCTTTGGCGAGGCCATCGGGGACGCGCCGCCGGTGGTTTTATGCGCGTCGCCGGGACGGTTCTATCTGCGCAGGCTGATGGAGCCGTTTCTGCCCAGGCTGGTGGTGATTGCGCCGACGGAGATCCCGCCGATGACGGCAGTGCAGTCGGTGGGTGTGGTGCGGTGAGCGGTCCGAGTTGGAAATCGGTGAGAAGGACATGAGGGGATGATGGGAGCACATGCAGCCTACGGCACATTCGGGACGGAAGCCATGGGGCTTGCCGAGCGGGACCGACTCATCCGCGATCAACTGATTTTGGACGAGCTCCCGCAGGTGTACTTTATCGCGGCACGCATCTTGGAGAAGCTGCCCGGCGGCGTGCAGATCGAGGATTTGGTGAACGCCGGCGTTCTGGGTTTGCTGGAGGCATACGAGAACTTCGACGCGAGCCGGAACGCGCAGTTCAAGACGTTTGCTCGATTTCGCATTCGGGGCGCGATTCTGGACAGCCTGCGGACGCTGGACTGGGGCTCGCGCGGCATGCGACGCAAGGCGCGGGAGATCACGGACACAAAGGCGCGGCTGGAAGCGAATCTGGGCCGCGCGCCGGAAAAGCAAGAGATCGCGCTGGAAATGAAGATTTCGCTCGACGAGCTGGAATCGGCGGTGGGCGAGATTGACAGCCTGCAGGTGGTGGGGCAGCAGTGGGCGCCGGGTGGCGAAAGCGGGGAGGTGCAGGACCTTATCGAGTCGGCGCCGAGCCGCGGGGACAACCCCTTCGACCTGTGCCTCAAGGCCGAGCATAAGCAGCACCTGGCTCGGGCCATTGCGACGCTGAGCGAGCGCGAGCAGCTGGTGCTCTCGCTGTACTACAAGGAGGAGCTGACGATGAAGGAAGTGGCGGAGGCGATCGGCATCGCGCTGTCGCGGGTGTCGCAGATCCACAATGCGGCGATCGGGAAACTGCGGGCCCAAATGCGGCCGGTTCAGACGCGGCCGATCGCGCGGGTGAGCCTGGCGGCCGCGGCGGGGGTTCGCTAGCCATGGAGAAACGTATTCGCAAGGAGCCGTTGCCGATGGAGCAGCGTTCCGTCCAGCCGTGCAACTTTCGCTCGGCCGGCAGGCTTTCCAACGAAAGCGCGCGCGCGCTGAAGACCATGCACGAGTCGCTGGCGCGCAATCTGATGAACACGCTGGACGTGTATCTGGGGACGGCGCTGGAGGTGAAGCTGCAGTCGCTGGAGCAGCTGACCATGGACGATTACCGCGCGGGCCTGGACCAGGCCGGCTATGTGCTGCCGTGTACGCTCGCGCCCGCGTCGCACACGCTGCTGATCGAGATGAACGCGCCGCTTTTGTACACCATGATCGACCTGTTGCTGGGCGGCACGGGCGCGGCAACCGAGGATGCGCGGGAGCTCACGGAAATCGACGAGGAAATCGCGCAGGGCGTAGCAGGCCTGATTGCACAGCAGGTCGAGCGGGCCTGGCAGGCGATCGGGATTTCGGTGACGCCGGGCTCGGCAGTGCGCCCGTCGGTGATACACAAGCTGTTTCCTCCGACCGAAAAGGTGTTGCTGGTACGCTTTGAGGTTGGTTTGGCGGGGGTGACGGGCTCGCTCCACCTTGCATTTCCGGCCTCGGTGGGGGGCCACTTGGTGCGCAACATCAAGGCCGATCCCGCCGCGGCGCGCGGTCCGGTTCGGTTTTTCCCGCGGCTGCCGCTGGAAGAGCGCATTTTGGAGTGCCGGTTCACCCTGGCAGGCGGGCTGCCGGAGGTGCGGGTGCCGGTGCGCGAACTGGCCGCGCTGGCGGTAGGGTCGGTGTTCCGGCTGGGCGCGCCAGTGGAGTCGACGGGACGGCTGCTGCTCGAAGGAAAGCAGTTTTACGAAGCGGTTCCGGTGCGGAGCGGCAAGAACAAAGCAGTGGAGCTGGTCGCCCCGGTGGCTATGGCCGGCGCGGCGCGGGATTAAGGAGGCAACCGTATGGACGGCAAGACGAACGTGAATGGGCAGGCGCAATTTGCGGCGATTTTCGCGCCGGTTTTGAGCGAACAAATGCGCAAGGCGGGCGTTGGTGAGCTCCTGCCGGGGGCGTCTCCGGAGGACGCGGCGGCTTGGATTGCGGGCGCAGTCGTAGTGCTGCCGCTGCATTTTGAAGGCGCACTGGCCGGAGAGTGTTACCTGGTGGCCGGCGCGGACGACGCGCGGGCGCTGGCGGGCGACGGTGGGGACGCGAAGCTGCTGCTGAACGCGGCGCTGCAGGCGGGGTCGGAACCGCTGGCGGCGGCGCTGTTCGCGCATTTCGGCACGGTGCGCATTGTTGCGGGTGAGGAAGCACCGCTGCCTGAGAGCGCGGAAACGGTGGCTTGGCTGTCGTGCACGGCCGGAAGCGGCGCCTCGGTGACGCTGGCGCTGTTTGCGGATGGGGAGTTTGAGCGTGGGCTGGGGCGGCTGGCCCGGGTGCGCGCGGCGGCGGAGGCTTCGGGCATCAAGGGCGGCAACCTTGGGCTGGTCATGGACGTGGAGCTGAATGTCGCGCTGCGCTTCGGCCAGCGGCAGCTTTCGCTGCGCGAGGTGATGGACCTGACGAGCGGTTCGGTCGTGGAACTGGACCGCGAGGTGGACGAGCCTGTGGAGCTGATCCTGGACGGCCGCGTGATCGCCCGCGGCGAAGCGGTGATTGTGGACGGAAACTACGGGGTGCGCGTAACCGAAGTGCTGCACCCGGTGGTGTTCTAGCCGTGCGCGCGGACGTGCGGCGCAGGCTGCTCGATCTGGCCCGAGGGCGGGTGCAGCTATGCCGAGGCCCGGGCTGCCGCCGGTTCACCGTCGCGCACCGGCTGCTTCGCAAGGACGGCGTGTTTCTCGGGGACGACTGGTTGTGCAGCGCGGAATGTTTGGAGGCGGCGGTCGCCGGGGTGTTCGGCGGCGACCGAAGCGCTGGGGTGTATGCGATGCCCCGTTTGCCGCGCATGCCGTTCCGTTTGCTCCTGCTCCAGCGCGGCGTGCTGTCGGAAACGGGGCTGGGCGAAGCGCTGCTGCACTCGGAACGGACGGGGCTTTCGCTCGCCCGTGCTTTGCTCTCGCTCGGCCTGGTGACGCCCGCGGAGCTCGCCGCCTCGCTCGCGGCGGAGAACGGGTGCGCTTTTTATGCGCTGGCGCCCGCGCCGGTGGAGCTCGATGCGGAGCTGCCCCCCGTGCTTGCGGATCGCTATGAGGCGGCGGCCGTGCATAGCGCGCCGGGCCGCGTCCTGATCGGCTTTGTGTACCGAATCGACCGCGAGCTGCTGCGCTCGGTGGAACGCATGGGGGGCCGGAAAGCGGAAGGGTGTTTTATCACCGCCGCACATCGCGAACGGCAGCTTGCGCTGGGCGGCGCGCGTGCGGACGGGGTACTCGAACGGGCGGAGGACTGCCGGGACGCGGCGCGCGCGGCAGTCCGGCACATATTGCGCTTCGGCGCGGAGCGGCTTAGGGTCGATCGAGTGGGCGGGGTCGCGTGGCTGCGTATGTCGGCCGAGGGCGGCGTGGAGGACAGGTTCTTCCAGATTTCGGAGGATGCGAGCCGGGCTATTCCTCTGTCCGCAACGCGGGTTTTCCGGGGCAGCGAAAAAAAGTTGCAAATGCTCTAGAATCGAACCGCGGAAATGCCGATAGAAGGTCGACAGCATGCAAGCGACCTCCTCCAATCCGATTCTCTCCAGCATTCCGCCGCTTGCCGCCTTTCCGATGCCATCTGTGCAGCGCGGCCGCGAAACGGCCCCGCCTTCCGCGCCTACGCTGTTGGCGACGCGCCTCCAACTCGAGTTGCTGCTGTCCAGCCGCTCCCCTTCCGCCGGCGTGGATCTTCGTGAAGCCGCGGGCATTATCCTGAACGACCTGGGCGCGACACTGGAAGTGTTTCGCCTGGCGGGCGAAGAGTGCTGCGAGGGCTGGGAGTCCGGCGGAGTGGCGAGCCGTCTGGAAGACTGCCTGGCAAGCCTGGGCACCGAAGTATGGCTGGACGCGGTGTGCGCGAATGCGGTCGAGCGCACGGATGCCGGTACGCACGGGCGGACGTCCGAGCTGGCGGCGTTTTGGGAGCATGGGAGAGCCGTGGCCTACGCCTGTTGGCTCCTGGCCGAGCACCAGGAAGGCGTTTGCCCGGAAGAAGCCTACTTGGTCGGGCTCCTGCACGAGGTAGGGCGCCTGCCTGAACTGCTGGGTTGGACGCCGGCTCAGTTCGGCGGCACCGGCGCGCTTTGGACGGGCTCGACGCTCGGGCTGCTCGCAAAACATTGGCGCTTGCCTTTGTACCTCGAAAGAGTGGTAGTTGCGCCGGAAGCGCCGTCGACGCGCTGGAGGCGCCTGCTGGAAGCTGCCCATGCCTGGTCACGCCGGGATGCGTTTCCGCTGAGCTCGATCGCATAGCGCTGCTGAGACTCCCCCTGTCACTTGGCACGACGTTGTTGAATAGAGCCGCTCGTTCGAGCCGCCATCCCCGGAGGAGATGGCACTGTTCGACCCATTAATGGGATAGCGCTCAATTGTTCCTTGCCAGGGTCTTGAAAGCTTCACAAAAGTAAAGAGTTGGGCCCTCGACACGTCGATGGACTGGAAGGCACTCACGATGAAGCGGGACGGAGTGGAAGCTGGAGTCCGCAAAGTTCTCACGGAGAACTCACTCTTCTAACGCTGCCCTCATCCGGAGGGGTCGGGCCATACCGAAAGCGGTAAAAACCCGGCAAGATTTGCCGGGTTGAATGGCCCTTTTCTTGCACTGTGTATGTGCGAGGAAAGTATTCATGAACAGCGGACTGTACGCGGCCTGCGCGGGCCTGATGGCGCGCACCGATTCGCTCGACGCGATCGCCAACAACCTGGCCAACACGAGCACGGCAGGGTTTCGCGGGCGTGAGGGATCGTTTTCCTCCGTGCTGGCGCAAAGCGGCCGGCGCCCGCTCGGCTCGGTGCTGAACCAGGACACAAACAGCTATGGCGTGCTGGGCGCGACCCGCCTGGACCCGACGCAGGGCTCGCTCACCGCCACGGGCAACAGCATGGATTTCGCCATTCAAGGTCCCGGCTATTTCGCCGTGCAAACCGCGAACGGAACCGAGTACACCCGCAACGGGGCGTTTCGCGTGTCACCCAAGGGCCAGCTCATCACGCAAACCGGGGAAGCCGTGCTGGGCCAGGGCGGCGCGATCCAGCTGGCGCCCGGTCCGGTTTCCATCAGCGCGGACGGGACGATTTCCGCGAACGGCGCGGTCGCGGGCCGGCTCAAGATTGTTGAGTTCAAGGCCGGCACGAATATCCAGAGCGCGGGAAACAACTTCTATACGGCTCCCGCAACAGCTGTGCAGGCGGCAACTGCGTCCTCCGTACACCAGGGAATGCTCGAAAACTCGAACGTCAATCCGGTCACCGGCGTGGTGGCCCTGATCGATGCCCAGCGCGCGGCTGAAACCATGCGGCACGCGCTTTCCATGTTCGATACGGAACTGAACAAGACCGCGGCGCAGGATCTGCCGCGGGTGAACGGCTAACTTTTCTTTTGCAGGAGTGGACTTCGCATGATTCGCGCCCTTTATACAGCCGCCAGCGGCATGAACGCCCAGCAGATGAACCTCGACGCCATCGCCAACAACCTGTCGAACTCGAGCACCGCGGGGTTCCAGCAGCGGCGTGTGCAATTTTCCGACCTGCTCTACCAGAATGAGATCTCGCCCGGATCGGCGGCGTCGCAGCAGACCACGGTGGCCTCCGGCCTGCAGGTCGGCCTAGGCTCGCGCCCGACCTCGACCGAAATTCTGCAGACCCAGGGCAATCTGTCGCAAACCGGCAATCAGATGGATTTGGCGATTCAGGGCCAGGGATTCTTCCAGATCCTGCTGCCGAACGGGCAAACCGGGTACACGCGGTCGGGTTCGTTCCAACTGGACGCGCAGGGAAATGTGGTGACCTCGAACGGGGACCCGCTCCAGCCCGCCATCACGGTCCCGCCGAACGCGACCGCGGTTACGGTCGGGGCGGACGGCACGGTTTCGGTGACGCAGCCCGGCCAGACTCAGGCGCAGCAGGTCGGCGCCATCCAGCTGGCCCTGTTTGTGAACCCGGGAGGCCTGAACAGCGCGGGCAACAACCTGTACCTGCAGACCCTGGCCTCGGGCGACCCGATCATCGGCGCGCCGGGCGGGGCCGAGGGCATCGGTTCGCTGCAGCAGGGCATGCTCGAGCAGAGCAATGTGAGCGTCGTGGACCAGTTTGTGCAGATGATCGTGGCCCAGCGCTCGTATGAGTCAAACTCGCGCGTGGTCAAGGCGGCCGACGAGATGATGCAGCAGATCAACCAGCTAACCCAGTAGCGCTGGGCTTATTCGCAGGAGAGCGCAATGAATTTGGCCGCAAAAACGCTGCCGGTACTGCTGGGGATCTCGGGCGCGCTGCCGCAAGCCTTCGGAGCCTCGCCCATGTCCTATCCGATCCGCCTGGATCAGGTCGTCCGCGCCATCGTCGCCGCACATCCGGAGCTGGCGGGCGACGCGGTCCGCATTCCGGAAAACGTCGCGGCGCGCGACCGGGCGCCCATGTTGGAAGCGGGACGGGAGGAGCGCTGGAGCGACGGCGACGGAACAGCGCATGTGCGCGTCCGTTGCCAAAATGAAAGCGTTTGCCTGCCTTTCTATGCTTCGGTACACCTTGCCCCATCGCAGACAGCGGCCCACGAGCCGAGCGCACGAGTTGAGCAGCCGGTGCCGGTACTGCGTGCCGGGGAACACGCGTCCATGGTCATCGACAGCGGCCGACTGCACCTGAAAGTGCCGGTCACCTGCCTGTCAAGCGGTGCGGTCGGGAGCACGATCCGGGTGGCCGGCCCGGCTCGCATGAAAGTGTTTGAGGTCTCGGTCCTCGACGGCGCCACCGTACGGGGGGAGCTCTGATGCCCGGAATCCTGACGCGGCGGATGCTTGCACTGGCCTTGTGCGCGGCGGCCTTTCACGCGGCCTCAGCGGACGTCGCCGGGCTGCTGCCCAAAAAACTCCAGCCCAAAAAGGTGGACCCGGCGCAGCTCCGGGCCGACTACCTCGACCGAGTGGAGCAGGGGCAAGTTCCGGCCACGGATACCGGCTCGGTAGGAAGCCTTTGGTCGCCGGGCGCGACGCTCGCGGATCTTTCTTCCGACTACAAAGCGCGTAGCCTCAATGACACGGTCGTCGTGCAGGTTGCGGTCCAAACCACCGCGGCGCAGAGTGGCAACGTGAACAGCCAGCGGCAGTTTTCCACCACCTCCGGGATTTCCGGACTGGTGGGCGGCATTGCCACGCACGGCACCAATCCCTTGTTGAACGCGCAAAGCAACACCGCCCTAAAAGGGCAGGGTCAAACGGCATCCAACACCACCTTTTCCACCAGCCTTACCGGCCAGGTCATCGCGGTGCTGCCGAACGGCAACCTGGTGATCGAGGCCGAACGAGAAATTTTCATGAACAACCAACACGAAAACGTTGTGATTCGCGGTGTGGCGCGGCCCGGGGATATTTCCTCGGCAAACGTGATCCCGTCGGCGGCGCTTTCCAGCTTGGAAATCGAGATGAGAGGAAAGGGGATCATTTCCGACAGCGTCCGCTCGCCCAACGCGCTGACCCGGGCCGTGCTTTGGCTCTTCGGTTTTTAAACCTATGAAGCGACTTTTCCGTTTCTTTCGCCGGCGGCCGGTGCTGCTTGGCTTGGTCCTAGTGCTGCTGCCTATGGCGTTTGCTCGCGCGTCCGCTCCCAACCGCACCGTGCTGCTGCGCGACATCACCGACGTCGAAGGCGTCCGCGACAATCAGCTGGTGGGTTACGGGTTGGTTACGGGCCTGCGCGGCACCGGCGACCGCCAGCAAACCTTTTTCACGGTCCAAACGCTCGCCAACGTACTGCAACGGATGGGCGTCCAGATCAACCCGGCGCAGGTGGTGGTGAAAAACGTCGCCGCTGTGTTTGTGACGGCGACGCTGCCGGCCTTCAGCAGCCCGGGCATGAAGATCGACCTCACGGTTTCCTCGGTGGGCGATGCGAAGAGCCTGGAAGGCGGCGTGCTGCTGCTGACGCCTTTGCGCGGGCCGGATGGACGCGTGTACGCCGAAGCGCAGGGCCCGCTCATCCTGGGCGGCTATTCGGAAGGGGTCGCGGGCAATCTTCGCGCCGTCAATCTGCCGACGACCGGGCGTATTCCCAACGGCGCGATCGTCGAGCGCGGCGTTTCGGTCGACCTTTCTCAGTTCCGGACGGTTTCGCTGCTGTTGAGAAACGACGACTTCACGGCGGTCCGCGACGCCGCCGACGCCATCAACAAGAGCCTGGGCCGGCCGGCGGCGACGGCGGTGGACAGCCGGCGAATTCTGGTGGACGTTGCCGCGGCGGGCGAGCCTTCCGTCCCTCTGCTGATCTCGCGGATGCAGAACCTGTCCATCAATTTTCAGGAACCGGCCAAGGTCGTCATCAACGAGCGGACCGGGACCATTGTGCTGGGCGGCGATGTGAAGCTTTCGCCCGTGTCGCTGCTCCACGGCAGTTTGACGATCGAGGTGGCGACCTCGATCGCTGTATCGCAGCCCGGCGCGTTGAGTAACGGGACGACCGCTGTGGTTCCCGAAACGACGCTGGGAGTCAAGGATCAGCCGGCCCAGTCCATTCGGCTGGACAGCGGGGCGGATGTGGACGAGCTGATCCGCGGACTGCACGCGATCGGCGCGACCTCGCATGATATTGTCGCGATTCTGCAGGCCATCAAGGCTGCGGGCGGCTTGCAAGCGGACCTGGAGGTGATCTAGCGATGGACATTGGGGCGAGAACGGAAGCAGCTGCAAGCGCTCAAGGTGCTTTGCTGTTGCAGCAGGCCGAGGCCGGCAGCGGTTCGGGGAATCGGGTTCGGATTGAAAAAGCAGGAAAGGATTTTGAGTCGATCCTGCTGGGAAGCTGGCTGCAAGGAGCGGAGGAAAGCTTCGCGGCGGTCCCTGGGGGCGACGAGGACGAGCAGGATGGAGGGGGCGCTCAGTTCATGGGGATGGCCACCCAGCAGTTGGCCGGAACTTTGGCGGCTTCCGGCGGAATCGGCTTGGGAAGGATGATCACGGAGCATCTGGAGGCGGCGGCGGACCGCTCCGGCGGGCAAAAATAGGCAAATTGCACCCAGCTTGGTGCAGGAAAGAAAAATATTTCGTCGTGCCCTGAACAAAAACGGGAAGAGTGCCGATATGGGACTCGTTCCAAAGAAGGAGGGCAGGATGCGGATCGACCTTACAGGAGCGGTGGATGTAGCGGGATTCGGAGCAAGCGGAGGGACTGCGGCTAAGCCGGCAGCGAGAGCAGGTGTGCACAGCGCAGTGGCGACGCCGGAGGACATAACTTCGATTTCGGCGCAAACCCTTTCCATACCTTCGCTGGTGTCACAGGCGCTTGCCGCGGCCGAAGCGCGGGCGGCTAAAGTGGAAGCGCTTCGCCAGGCCATTGCCGGCGCGACATACAGTGTGGATCCCGCTCTCGTTGCCGACGCGATGATCGGCGTTGGCGGTTAGGGAGTTCGAGGAAGGACGGACGGATGGAAAACGCGCCGGAACGCGAGGATCAGGATTGTATCGACCGCATGGAGGCGCTCGGCGGCGAGCTCCGGGTGGCTATGCGTGCAATCGCAGAGAACGATATTGGCGCGCTGGAGCAGAGTGTGCTGCGGCAGGTGGAGGGGAGTGCTCGTTTGAGGGCAGCCCTCCATGGCTGGGATCCGCAGGGTGCCGGTATCGCCACCCCGGAGCGCAGAGTTCGGGTCGGGAAGGCAGCTCGGGAGCTGTCCCGGTCGGCCGACAAGTACGCGGCGGTTCTTGAGCACTCCGGCAGGTCGGCGCGGATGCTCCAGGCGCTTTACGGGCAGCGGTGCGCGGCTGATTCGGGCGGACGCCTAAGCGCGGCGGCTGAGAGGCCGCAGTGGTCGTGGGAAGTTTGAGGGAGGGGTAGGATGGGCGGACTGAACACTGCACTGTCGATCGCGACCGGCGCGCTGGCGGCGCAGGAAGCGTCGATTGAAACCGTGGACAACAACATTGCCAACGCGAATACGCCCGGCTACAGCCGCGAGGTCGTGAATCTTTCGGCTGCGGGCTCGACGGTGGTCGGCAACGTGGCCCTCGGCAATGGCGTAAATGTGAATAGCATCACCGGCGTTCGCGACCAGCTGCTCGATCTGCGAATACAGCAGCAGACCTCTTCGCAGTCCGCCGCTTCGGCGCAAAGCGGGGTTTTGACTTCCATCGAGACATACTTTTCCGGTTCGTCGGGAACCATCGGCTCTGCCTTGTCGAATTTTTTCACGAGCTTATCCGCGCTTTCCTCGACGCCCTCGAATGCCGCGGCCCGGCAAACCGCTCTTGGCAATGCCCAGGACCTCGTGAATGTGTTCCACGCGACCAGCTCCGGCCTCGCCTCGGCGCAGGCGAGCCTGAACACGAATGTCGCGGGAGACGTCGGCAAGATCAATACGCTTTCAGCCCAGATTGCAGCGCTGAACGCGCAGATCGGGCAAGCGGGGCAGGCAAACACAAGCGCGACCCTTGTGGACCAGCGCACCGAGGCCGAGCAGCAGCTGGCTGGGTTGACTGGAATCTCGATCACGCGAACGCCGGAAGGGGACACCGTCGCGGTCGGCAACGGCAGTCCGATTGTGCTCGCCGATCGCAGCTTCGCTCTGTCCACTGCCCCCGACGGCAGCGGCTTGACCCAGGTCCGCGACAGCGTAGGAAACAACATCTCCGGTTCGCTGGCGGGAGGCGACCTGGGCGGCGTGCTGCAGGTGCGCGATACGGCAATCCCCGGGTTCCTTTCGCAGTTGGACACGCTTGCGAATAACTTTGCGACCGCCTTTAATGCTGCGCAGACGAGCGGTTACGACCTCACGGGCGCAAACGGGACGGCGCTGTTCACGCCACCCAGCGCCGTCAGCGGGTATGCCGCGTCGATTGCGCTGACCACAGCGGACGGCAGCAAAATCGCTGCAAGCTCAACCAGCGCCGGAGGAGGCAACGGAAACGTGGCTGCCCTGACGGCTGTTCAGGACACCATGCCGCCCGGTGGGTTAAGCCCGACCGGCGCGTATGCAGCTTTGGTGAACGCGGTGGGTAACGCGTCCTCGGACGCGAGCACGCAGTCCTCGGCGCTCGGGACCAGCCTCACGCAATTGCAAAACCAGCAATATGCGGTTTCCGGCGTTTCCATCGATGAGGAATCGTCCAACCTCATTCGCTTTCAACAGGCGTACCAGGCCGCGGCTGAAGTAGTCACGACCGTGCGCTCCTTGTTCACCACAACCCTCAATATGGTATCCCCCGGAGGCTGACTCGAATGCGTGTTTCTTCCAATTTGGAACCCAACATCCTCGCCGGAATCCAGCAAAGCGAATCGGCGCTTCAAACCGCGTTGCAGCAGGTGTCCACGGGCCAGCGAGTCAGTGTGCCCGGCGACGACCCTGCCGCATCCGCCCTCATGGTGCAGGTTCTAGAACAGAGCGCGAACGGCGATCAGTACACGAAGAACGCAAGCGCGGCGCTGGGGCAGGTCCAAACCGCGGACTCCGTCCTGACCTCGGTAAACGGCCTGTTAACGCAGGCAGTGGCGCTGGGCACCAACGGCGCAAACGGCACCAATACGGCTGCCAACCGCCAAACCATCGCCGCGCAAGTGCAGGGTATTCTGGCGAGCGTCGTCTCGGACGCCAACACCACCTACCAAGGCATTGCAGTTTTCGCGGGAACGGCACAAAGGACAGACGCGTTCACCACGGACGGCAAAGGCGGCTACAGCTATCAGGGCGACAGCGGGATCAACCAGGTGCAGGTGGGCGACAAACTGCAGGTCCAGGTGAATGTGCCGGGAGACCAGCTGTTTACAAAGTCGGCCGCCGATGTGCTGGGCTCGCTCAGCCAACTTGTGACCGCCCTGCAGAGCGGCTCATCCGCCTCCATCGGAACGGCTACGGCCTCAGTCAACTCCGCGTTGAACTACCTGTCCGCCCAGCACAGCGTCTATGGGAACAGCATCAATCAGCTGAACGCCCAGGAGGCGTTTCTCGGGCAGGAGAAGATCACGCTGAGCACGCAAGCGAACAGTTTGGTTGGAGTCGACCCCGCAACCGCTCTTGAGAATCTCGCCCAGGTGCAGGCACACAATTCCGCCGTTCTCGCCGCCGCTGCGAAAGTGCTGCCCACAACGCTGCTCGACTACCTGAAATAAACGCTCCTCAAAGCGCGCGGGGCCAAAATGACCGGGAAAAGGCGAGGTGCAATTGAGCAAACCGGTCCTCCGGCGTACCCTATGAGGACAAGAGGCGAGGGCATGAGCACTGTGGTGGAAGCACCTGCAATCGAGGGCAACGCGACACTTCCGGGCCGGTTCGGGGCTTACGGCGGTCGGTATGTGCCGGAAACGCTGATGGCGGCGCTGGAGGAACTTGAGGCCGCATACGCGGAGGCGCAGGTCGATCCTGCGTTCAGCCTGGAGCTCGACGGCCTGCTCGAGAACTATGCCGGGCGGCCGACGCCTTTGTACTTCGCCAAGCGCATGAGCGAGGAGCTCGGGGGGGCGCGCATTTACCTCAAGCGCGAAGACCTGCTCCACACCGGCGCGCATAAGATCAACAACTGCATCGGCCAGGGGCTGCTCGCCCGGCGCATGGGCAAGCGGCGGATTATTGCCGAAACCGGCGCGGGGCAGCATGGGGTCGCGACCGCAACCGTGTGCGCGCTCTTCGGGATGGAGTGCGTCGTCTACATGGGCGAGGAGGACATGCGGCGGCAGGAGCTGAACGTGTACCGCATGCGCCTGCTCGGGGCCGAGGTGCGCGGTGTCTCTTCTGGGCAGAAGACGCTCAAGGACGCCATCAACGAGGCCATGCGCGACTGGGTCACGAATGTTCGTACCACCCACTACCTGCTGGGGAGTGTGCTGGGCGCGCATCCGTATCCGACCATGGTGCGTGACTTCCACCGGGTAATCGGCAAGGAAGCGCGGCGACAGATGCTGGAGCGGGAAGGGCGCCTGCCTTCGGCGGTGGTCGCCTGCGTGGGCGGGGGATCCAACGCGATCGGCGCGTTTTACGAATTTCTCTCGGATGAGAAGGTACGGCTGATCGGGGTGGAAGCGGGCGGCCGCGGCAAGGGTCCGGGCGAACACGCGGCCCGGATGCGCCCGAGCGGCGGGGGTGGTGTGCCGGGAGTGCTCCAGGGGACGTACTCGTATGTGCTGCAGGACGAAGCGGGGCAGGTGGTTCCGACGCACTCGGTGTCCGCGGGGCTCGACTACCCATCGATCGGTCCTGAACACGCGGCGCTGCACGACTCAGGACGAGCCGAATATGTAGATGCGAGCGACGATGCGGCCCTGAAGGCGACCGTGGCTCTGTCGCGGACCGAGGGCATTATCCCGGCGCTGGAAAGCGCGCACGCGCTTGCTGAAGCCATGCGGATCGCGCCGGGAATGAGCTCCAACGACATTCTGCTGGTCAATCTTTCCGGCCGCGGCGACAAGGACCTCGGCATATTGACGCGCGAACTGAAGCTGGAAGGCGCCTGATGCCGATCCGTTTCGATCGCAAACCCGGGATTGTCGCTTACCTGACGGCCGGGGATCCAGATATCGCGACCACACGCGCGATTGCGCTGGCCGTACTCGACGCGGGCGCGGATGTTCTGGAGCTGGGTGTTCCGTTCTCGGACCCGGTGGCGGACGGACCAGTCATTCAAAGGGCGAGTGAACGTGCGGTGAAGCGCGGTGTAAAACTGGCCGATGTTTTGGAACTGGCCGGGGAGCTGCGAGGGCAGCGGCCTGCGGCGGGGCTGGTGATCTTCTCCTACCTGAACCCGATCGTCCGGTATGGGATGGAGCGGTTCTGCGCGGATGCCGCCCGGGCGGGTGTAGATGGAGTGTTGCTGACCGACATGATTGCGGAAGAGGCAGACGAATACCTGCGATTGACGGATCGGTATGGGCTTGCGCCTATATTTCTGGCCGCGCCGACCAGCCGCGATTTGAGATTGAAACGAATTGCGGAAGTTTCCCGCGGATTTGTGTACGCGATCTCGCGCGTGGGCATCACGGGCGCGCAGCAGTCGATGACCACGGACGCCGAGCAGTTGTGCGGGCGCATTCGACGCTACACGGACCTGCCGATCGCAGTCGGCTTTGGGATTTCTAAAGCGGAGCACGTGGAGCAGGTGGGCCGGTTCGCCGATGCGGCCGTGATCGGCTCAGCTCTTGTGTCGCTGATCGAGGCCAGCAGCCGCGAGATCGCGCCCAAAGCAGTTGCGCGATTTGTCGAGGGCTTGCGCCCGTTTGCGGTGCCGGCCCGCTCCTGACGCCGCTTCCTTGCCCGCGCCTGGCGCGGCAACTCCCACCTTCGTGTGAGGATACTTCGAATGGATATTGTTGACTGGCGGCTGAAGATCGACGAGCTGGACCGTCAAATCGTCGCGCTGATTTCCGAACGGGCCCGTGCTGCGCAAGCAATTGGGCGCTTAAAGAAATCCAGCACCCTGCCCGTGTACGAGCCCAACCGTGAAGCCGTAATCTTCGCCAATGTGCGCGCGGCCAATCAGGGGCCGCTCCCGGACATTGAGCTGACGCACATTTATGAGCGGCTGATCGATGTGATGCGGGCGCTGCAGCAAGACGAGCTGGCGAGCGAGCGAGCCCGCGCGGCAGGGGAACAGGAGGCGCGATGATCGTTGCGATGCGGGAAGGCGCGAGCGCCGCGCAGATCGAACACGTGGTGGAGCGGCTGGTCGAGGACGGCTTCAAGGTGCACCGGACCACGGGCGCGCTGCAGACGATCCTGGCGGGCGTGGGGCGTCCGGACTCGTTCGACGTGGCGGAGTACGAGGTGTTGGACGGGGTGGCGGAGGCGTACCGGATCTCGTCGCCGTACAAGCTGGCCGGGCGCAGCTTCGCGCCGGAGGGCACGGTGGTGCGCTTCCCGAACGGCGTGACGGTGGGCGGCGAGGAGGTTGTCGTGATGGCGGGTCCGTGCGCGGTCGAAAGCCGGGAGCAGATTTTCGCGTCCGCCGAGATTGTGCGGGCTGCCGGAGGGCAGTTCCTGCGCGGTGGCGCGTTCAAGCCGCGTTCCTCGCCCTACTCCTTTCAGGGGATGGGTCTGAACGGGTTGAAGTTGTTACGGGAAGCCGGTGCCAAGACGGGACTGCTGGTCGTTACCGAAGTCATGGAGATTTCGCAGATTGAGCCCATGCTGCCCTGGATTGACTGTTATCAAGTAGGTGCGCGCAATATGCAGAACTTCAATTTGCTGCGGGAGCTCGGGCAGATGCGTAAGCCGGTTCTGCTGAAGCGCGGCCCTGCGGCGACGGTGGAGGAGCTGCTGCTGGCGAGCGAGTACGTGCTGTCGGGCGGGAACTACGACGTGATTTTGTGCGAGCGGGGGATTCGGACATTTGAAACATACACGCGGAACACGATGGATATTTCGGCGATCCCGGTAGTTAAAAAGCTGTCGCACTTGCCGGTTCTGGGGGACCCGTCGCACGGATGCGGGCGGCGGGACCTGGTTCCGGCGATGGCGCGAGCGGCGGTCGCGGCGGGGGCGGATGGGTTGATTGTGGAGGTGCATCCCAATCCGGAAAGAGCGGTGTCGGACGGGGCGCAGACATTGTTTCCAGAGCAACTGGAGCGACTAATGGGTGAGCTACGGGCGATGGTGCCCGCGTTTGGGCGCAAGATGGCGCGTTAGATCGGCGAAAAAGCCGGCGGAAGCGGAGAGGAGCGGGATGCGCACGGAACTGAACAGGCGCGTAGCGGAGCGGCTAGGGAGCGGAATACGCCGGATTGCTATCTTGGGGACCGGGCTGATTGGGGCGTCGATAGGTTTGGCTCTGCGCGAAGCGGGCTTCAGCGGGGCGATCCTGGGCTGGGATTCAGACCCGACGATGCTCGCGCAGGCGCGGCGGCGCGGAGCGGTCGACCCGGCTGTGGCGGGCGACGCGGACCACGATCCATTTGTGTGCGCGCTGGCGGCGGATGTGATCGTGCTCGCCGGGCCGGTTTTTACGATCGCGGACTGGCTGGAGCAGCTGGCGCCGGTGCTGGCGATGTCGCAGCTGGTAACGGATGTGGGAAGTGTGAAGGGATTTCTGCTGGAGCGGGCTGGCGTGCTCTACAACCGCGAGGGCCGGGCGGCGTGGCTGCCCGGGCATCCGATGGCAGGCAAGGAGACTTCAGGCGCTGGCGAGGCGGAAGCGGGGCTGTTTCGGGGCGCAACGTGGTTGGTTACCGGAATTTCCGCCGCTGAGCCGATGACTCTGCCGGATCACCCGTATACAGGCGAGTGGCTGGGGTGGGTAGAGCGGTTTGGAGCGCTGACCCTGACTCTGGCGCCGGATGAGCATGACAGGATTTGCGCTGCGGCGAGCCATCTTCCGCAGATGGTGGCCTCGGCTTTAGCGGCAATGCTGGAGGAAGGCTTCATGCGCAACGGCGCTGGGGAGCTTTCCGGGATAGGCGGCCGGGCGCTCCGGGAAATGACGCGACTGGGGGCAAGCCCGTATTCGATGTGGCGGGATGTGGCGATGGCAAACGAGGAGGCGATCGCGGCGGCGCTTCTGCGGTTGGAGCAGGAGCTGGCTTACATCCGCGAAAACCTCCGCGGGCCCGGGCTGCGGGAGGTTTTCGCGCGAGCAAATGAGTTTCGGGCGGGACTGGCGAAGAGTGCCGAAAAGGTAAGCGGATCGTAACTCGATTTCAACGGCGAATTGGGGAGATTTCGGCAGCTGTCCCGAATAGATTTAACCAGCTGTTTGGTCCCGGAGCTCGACGGTGCATACGTGGGCCTTCAGGCGAAGGAGGTAGCGTAGGCCAGGGATTGCATGGGTGTGCCCGTACGAGGAGAAGCAGGACGTCGAGCGATACAGCACGAGTCAAGAGAGCCTAAGGGCTTTCGCCAAACGCCACAGGGTCACCCCGAAAACCAAATGGCGCAAACGCTGCTCGGTAGCCCGAAGCAGGCGGGTTCGACCCTGCTCTGCTCCGAAGGAGAAGCCGTGGCGGTGGTGTTACTCCGCCACACCCTGCTGCCACTTCACGACTGCTTGTATGCCCTCCAGGCAACAATTCCGCAGCTGACTCGGTCCTCACTCCACCGTTGCTTGCAACGCAACCGCCCCTCCCGTCTGCCGGAAGCCGAGGAAGACCGGCCGGCGCGCAAAAACTTCAAGACCGATGCGATCGGCGACTTCCACATCGATATCGCCTAGGTCCGCACGAAGCAGGGCAGGTTGCGCTTGCTGGTGGCCATCGATCGCACATCCAGATTCGCCTGTATCCAGCTGCACGAAAAAGCCATCCGCCGTTTTCTTGCGCGCCCTGATCGTGGCCGGTTCCCTATAAGGTTCATACCGTGCTCGCCGCCAACCGCTGTCCCCAGAGATCTGCAAATCCCGAACAAAAGAACCCCGTCGGTTGAGCCTCGATCCAACCCATCAAATTCCGGAATGAAACATCCCTAAACCGGTTCGGCGGTGTAAGTGCTTGCGAAAATCCGACCAAACATACCGAGTCGATCTCCGTGCCCCCACACTCGCAATCCCCTGCCCCTTGCCGTCTATTGGCCGGCATCTGATCCAGTACCGGCATCTCGACGTAAGTCCTGTAGTGATGGCTCCATTGCCAGCCAAACGCGTGAAATACGCCTTCACAGTATCAAAGCGGTGCTTAGAACGGATTGAGTGTGCAAGGGCGATCGCCCATACCGCAGTCATAGCCTTCCAAGGCCGCTCGCGCCGCAGTAGCCCTTTTTTCTGCTTCCGAATAGCAAGCCGCACCTTGTTCAGAGTGTCCCGCTTCGTCTCGCGTCCCTGTGCGAGCCCCCACTTACACTACAACCACATGCCGACTACTCCCGCTCCCATCGCGCGTCTGCTTAGCCTCGGAGGCGAACTCGCGCCGCCCAGCCCGGGCCAGCCGCGCCGCAAGTTCGACCTCTCCCACATGCGCACCCTGCTCGACGCGCTCGGCAGTCCGCAACAGGGCTTTGCCTCCGTCCTGATTGCCGGCACCAATGGCAAAGGCTCCACCGCCGCCACCCTCGCCTCCATCCTTCAGGCCGCCGGCCATCGCACCGGCTTGTATACCTCTCCCCACCTTGAGCGGCCCAACGAACGCATCCGAATAGATTGCGACGCAATCTCCGACCAGGCGCTCGCCGCTCGCTTTGAACAGGTGGAGGCCACTGCCGCTCAGCTCGTCGCCGCGGGCCACCTACCGCACACGCCGTCGTTTTTTGAAACAGTCACCGCGATCGCCTTTCTTCATTTTGCCGCGCCGCTCGGGTCGGAGCAGGCCGACCCGCACCGCGCCGCCGAGATCGCCATTCTCGAAGTCGGATTGGGCGGACGACTCGATGCCACCAATGTCGTCGACCCCCTCCTTTCCGTCATCACCGACATCTCCCTCGATCACCAGCAATGGCTCGGCGACACCGTCGCCGCGATCACGCGCGAAAAGGCCGGAATCCTGCGCCCGCGCGGAACCCTTGTGACCCTGCCTCAGCATCCGGAAGCCAACCAGGCTATTGGCGAAGCTGCCGTCCCGCTCGACGTAGAAGCGATCAGCGCGGCCGACTTCCTTCCATCCAATTATCTTTCCGGAGTGGGTGTCGGACAGGGGAGAAACCACTATCCCCTCTCCCTTCCGCCTAGCCTGCTTGACTCCTCAGTTCTGCAGGTAGATTCGCCTCTGGTCGGCGCGCACCAGCAACGCAATATCGCTCTCGCAATCGCGGCAGCCATACAGCTGCACCGAACGCGAGGCTTTCCTCTGACAGCGGACGCGATCGAGCGAGGCATCCGCCAAACTGCATGGCCGGGCCGCCTCCAGCTCCTCCACCCGCCCGCCGCGCTCGCTCGTTTTGCTCCCGTGCTGCTCGATGCAGCCCACAATCCAGCAGGAGCCTGGGCTCTCCGCGCCTTTCTCTCTTCCCTTCCCGCCGCCCAACCGCGAACACTGGTTTTCGCCTGCATGGCGGACAAGGCTATTGACGAGCTTGCTCAAGTTCTATTTCCTGTGATGGACAGCGTTCACCTAACCAAGACCGCGACCCCGCGCGCCGCCGACCCCGACCGGCTTGCCGCGGCAGCTGAACTTACTGGCGCAACTCATCGTGTATTCGCTAATCCTAGCGAGGCGCTCGAAGCTGCGCTGGCCGAAACGCCGTGGACCGGCCTGGTGATTGTTGCAGGCTCGATCCCGCTCGTGGGAGAGTGCCTCAGCCGCCTGCAAAGCTGGGGATGAGGAGTGGGGCGCCTATAAATTGTTCCACGTGGAACAATTGGTAGGCTTCGCCGGCGCTTTTGTCGCAACGATTAAGACAATTGTTCCACGAGGAACAATCCGCTACCCTGTCTCTATCCGCATGCCCAGCACACACGTCCCACCCCCAGAGCCCCACCCGCATACCACGCAACACTCCA